>JAUIML010000253.1 GCA_030432715.1 Acidimicrobiia bacterium
CGCCTCGTGCGCGACGTGCTGCTCGGTGCCGGGTGCGACGAAACGCTGCCCATGCCCTTCCTCGCGCCAGGCGACCTGCGAGCCGCGGGACTCCCGGAGGACGGCGTCACCCTCACCAACCCCCTCGTGCACGAGGAGTCCGTGCTGCGCACGTCACTGCTGCCGGGTCAGCTGAAGGCGATCGCCTACAACCAGTCGCACCGCAACGGCGACGTGCGGTTCTTCGAGATCGACCACGTCTACCTCCCGGCCCCCGAAGGACAGCTGCTGCCCGACGAGCGCGAGTATCTCGCCGTCGCCCTCGCCGGTGAGGAAGCGCCCGCTGCCGTGGCGGTCCTGGATCTCCTCGAACGGGCGTTGGCGCTGCCCAACGTGCAGCTCAGGACGGCGAGCCCGGCCGGGTTGCACCCCACCCGTACCGCCGAGGTCGTCATCGCCGGACGCACCCGGGGCCATGTCGGCGAGGTCGACCCCACCGCCCTCGAGAACTATGGCGTCGAGGGGCGCGTCGCCTGGCTCGAACTCGATCTGGGTGCGGTGCTCGACGGGCCTCACGGCAAGCGCAAGTACACGCCGGTCAGCAAGTATCCGTCGAGCGACATCGACCTCGCGTTCGAGGTGCCCGACGAGGTTCCGGCGGCTCAGGTTGCGGGCTCGCTGCGCAAGGCGGGGGGCACGCTGCTGCGCGACGTCAGGCTCTTCGACGTGTACCGCGGCGAAGGTGTGCCCGACGGCAGCCGCAGCCTGGCGTACCGGCTCCGGTTCCAGGCGCCCGATCGGACGCTCACCGACACCGAGGTGGCCGAGGCCCGTCAGGCCTGCATCGACACGGTCGCGACGCAGCAGGGGGCCACGCTTCGCGCCTGAGTCAGGGGTCGAGTCGAGCGGCCAGACGAAGCAGGTCGTAGAGCGCGCCCTCGGCGACGTGCTCGTCGGGCGTGTCGACCAGGGGGATCTCGATACGTAGCGAAGCGCCGTCTCCGATGCGGACCTTCTCCGCATCTATGTCGGCGACCAGGTCGAGCATGCGCGAGTTCTCCCGCAAGACGTTGGTGACGAGTGTCGAATACCCGGCCGCGGCGGCCGTGCCGGTCACCACCTCGAGCAGGAGACGACCGATCCCGCGACCCTGGTAGTCGTCGGTGACCGCGACCGCGGCTTCGGCCTTCTCCGGCTCGTCGGCCAGCTCGATGAGGCGGGCCACCCCGACCCCGAGACCGGGGGGCGGCGCGTCGGCCGCCGGGTCGTACGCGACCCAGGCCCGATGCGTTCGGTGGTCGAGGTCGGTCAGGCGGCTCACCCAGGCCTCGGGGAGATGCTGGAGCGGGGTGAAGAAGCGCAGGTACTTGCTGCGGTCCGACAGGCGTTCGAAGCCGGCCTTCAGGTCGTCGGCGTCGGCGGCGCGTATCGGTCGGAGGACCACGCGCCCACCATCGGGGAGTGTGCGGGCGACCCCATCGGGGGAGAGGGGGAGATCGAGCGGTGCCACGCGCGAACGCTAGTGGCGAACGCACTACCGTGCGCTTCATGCGTATCTGGCGATCCCACGAACTCGGCAACCCCCTCGACGTCCTCGCCCTCGAAGAGGACGACGCCCCCGAGCCGGGGCCGGGTCAGGTGCAGATCGAGACCAGAGCGGTGGGTCTGACCTTTCCCGACGTACTCAGCTGTCGCGGGGAATACCAGGTGCCGACCCGTCTGCCCTACACGCCGGGGGGCGAGACCGCAGGAACCGTCACGGCACTGGGAGAGGGCGTCGACGGCCTCGAGGTCGGCGCCGCGGTGGCGGTGCTCGGCGGTGGACTCCGGGAGGTCAACGTGGCGGCCGCAGGGAGTGTGTTCCCGTATCCCACCGACTCGCTCTCGCCTGCCCAGGCCGCGGCCGTGCCGGTCAACTACGGCACCGCCTGGTACGCGCTCCACGACCGGGCCCGTGTCCAGGCCGGCGAGACCGTGCTCATCACCGGCGCGGCAGGCGGCACCGGTACTGCGTGCCTCCAGCTGGCGCTCGCCGCCGGGGCCGTGCCGATCGCGGTGGTGGGTGGCGACGAGAAGGCCGGTCTCGTGCGGAGTCTCGGCGTCGAGCACGTGGTCGACCATCGCGAGACCCCCGACTGGGTCGACACCGTGCGTTCCATGTCGGGGGGCGGGGTCGACGTGTGCTTCGACGCCGTCGGGGGCGACGCCTACCAGAAGGCGCGGCGCTGCATGGCGTGGGACGGTCGGCTGCTCATCATCGGCTTCGTCGGCGGCATCGCCGACGCGCCGACCAACCACATCCTGTTGAAGAACTACAGCGTGGTGGGCGTCCACTGGGGTGCCTCGCTCATGCGCGACCCCAGTGCGATCGCCCGCCAGATGGGCGAGGTCATGGCCCTGGCCGAGCAGGGCGCGGTGTCGCCACCGCTCTATCCGCCGTTCGCGTTCGAGGACGCGGCCCAGGCGTTGCAGGACCTGGCCGATCGCAAGGTCTACGGCAAGGCCGTCGTGGAACTCTGATCTCGGAGATCGGGTACTAGGTTCCCGAGTCATGGTTCGCATTCTGGTTCGTTTCGGCTCCCTGCTCCTCGTGCTCGCCCTCGTCGCGGCCGCCTGCGGCGACGACGACGGTGCCGATGCCGAGCCCGGCGAATCGTCCACCACGATCAGCACGACGACCATGTCGCCGACCACCATGTCGCCGACCACGACAGTGGCCGTCGAGCCGCTGCGGATCAACGACCTCCAGGTGCTCGGCTCGCACAACTCGTACCACCTCCGGCCCGAACCGGAGGCGTACGGCGCCATCGCGGCACTGAGTCGGGAACTGGCCGAGTCGATCGACTACTCGCACCGCTCGCTCACCGAGCAGCTCGAGGACTTCGGCGTCCGACAGTTCGAGATCGACGTGTTCGCGGATCCCGACGGTGGCCTCTACGCATCGCGGGCCGCGCTTCCGCTGGTCGGGCTGCCGGCCGAATCGGGACTGGCCGATCTCGAGGAGCCGGGGTTCAAGGTGCTGCACACGCAGGACTTCGATTTCGAGACGAACTGCCTGACCCTCCAACTGTGCCTCGGCGAGGTCGCCGCCTGGTCCGACGCGAATCCCGACCATCTGCCGCTCATGATCATGATCGAGATCAAGGAGCAGTCGGTCCCGGACGCGGCCGCTGCTTCCGGTCTCGACATCTCGGACCTGCCGGTCGACTGGACGATCCCGGTGCCGACCGATGCCGGCGTGCTCGCCGCGCTCGACGCGGAGCTGGTCGAGGCCATGGGAGCCGATCGCATCATCCGCCCCGACGACGTGCGCGGGGGACGCCCCACCCTCGAGGAAGCAGTGCTCGCCGACGGGTGGCCGTCGATCGACGACAGCCGCGGCAAGGTGATGTTCGCGATGGTCAACGCCGGCGCGGCCCGTGACGTCTATCGCGACGGCGCCCCGGCGCTCGAGGGCAGGGTGATGTTCACCACCAGCACGCCCGGCGAGCCCGATGGTGCCTTCCTCCGAATCGACGATCCGATCTCGGGCGCCGAGGAGATCGCCCGCCGGGCCGCCGAGGGGTACCTCATCCGGACCCGGACCGACAGTCCGACGGCCGATGCCCGCATGGGCGACACCACCCGCCGCGACGCGGCGGTCGGCAGCGGTGCCCACTTCCTGAGCACCGACTACTACGTCGAGGATCCGGCGTTCGGCACGGGCTACGTCGTCGAGGTGCCACCGGTGTGCAACCCGGTGACGGCCCCGGCCGCCTGCGACCTGACCCTGGCCGCCTAGTCACATTATGATGCAATTGCTTGCATAATGATCCAGTCCTCGCTACGGTGACCCGATGCACCGGATAGCGATCATCGGCGCGTCGGGGTTCACCGGTGCGGAGTTCCTCAGACTGTGTGCCGGCCATCCCGAGTTCGAGGTGGTCGTCGCAACCGGGGAGTCCCAGGCCGGCACGTGTGTGGCCGACCTGTATCCCAGTCTGGCCGCTGCGTATCCCGAGATGGTGTTTGCCCCGTACGACCCGTCGATCCTCGAGGGAATCGACCTCGCGTTCATGGGGCTGCCCCACGGTCATTCGCAAGCGCTGGTGCCGCAGATCCGGGGTCGGGTGCCCCACATCGTGGATCTGTCGGCCGACTTCCGTTTCGACGACCCGGCGATCTATCCCGAGTGGTACGGCGAGGCCCACGCGGCGCCCGACCTGCTCGGTGACTTCGTGTTCGGTATGCCCGAGCTGTTCCGCGACCGGCTTCCGGGCGCCGAGCTGGTCGCCGTTGCCGGGTGCTACGTCACCACGGCATCGCTCACCCTCGCCCCGCTGCTCGCGGCCGGGCTGATCGAGCCGACGGGCATCATCGTCGACGCGGCCAGCGGTGTGTCCGGGGCCGGACGCCCCCCGAAGCCCAACACCACCTTCTGCGCGGTCGACGAGGACTTCACCGCCTACGGACTGCTCACCCATCGCCACACCCCCGAGATCGAGTTCGCCATCGGCCGCCATGCCGGCACCGAGGCCCAGGTGTTGTTCACGCCCCACCTGGCCCCGATGAACCGGGGCATCCTGGCCACCTGCTACGCCAGGGCCACCACCGCCACCAGCACCGAGGCGCTGCGCGACGTGCTGCACCAGCGCTACGACGGCGAGCCGTTCGTGGTCGTGCGCGACATCCCGCCGTCCACCAAGGCGACCCTCGGCTCGCAGCAGGTCCACGTCACCGCCTGGGCCGACGACCGCACCGGCTGGGTCGTGGCCATGGCCAGCCTCGACAACCTCACCAAGGGTGCCAGCGGTGGCGCCCTCCAGGCCGCCAACGTCGCCCTCGGCCTGCCCGAAGCCACCGGCCTGCCCACCGTCGGACTCCATCCCTAGAG
>JAUIML010000254.1 GCA_030432715.1 Acidimicrobiia bacterium
GCGCGACGGCGACGAGTGGGTCATCAACGGGCAGAAGATCTGGACCTCCTTCGCCGCGGTCGCCGACTACTGCTATCTGATCGGTCGCACGTCGAGCGAGGGCCCGCCCCACCGGGGCGTGAGCGAGATCATCGTGCCGATGGACCGGCCCGGCATCGAGGTCCGCCCGATCAAGGACATGACGACCAACGCCCACTTCTGCGAGGTGTACTTCGACGACGTGCGAGTACCGATCGAGAACCTGGTCGGGGTCGAAGGCGACGCGTTCAAGCAGACGATGGCCCAGCTCGAGCACGAGCGCGGTGGTATCGATCGCCTCGTCAGCAATCGGCCGTTGTTCGACCGCGCCGTCGAGGTGGCCGACACCGACGACCCGCGTGTGCGCCAGGAGATCGCCCAGCTCGAGATCGGCTATCGCCTCGGTCGGATCCTCGTCTACCGCGAGGCGCTCAAGCAGGCGCCGGCCGGCTTCTCGGCAGCCACGAAGTGCTTCTGCACCGAACACGAACAGCGGGTGGCCGACTTCGCCGCTCGCCAGCTCGGCATGGCCGCCACGGCCGACGCCGACCTGGCCAGGGCCATCAACTACTCGCCGGCCTACACGATCATGGGCGGCACCTCCGACATCATGCGCAACATCCTCGGCGAGCGACTCCTCGGTCTCCCACGCGAGCCCCGGCCCTAGCGACGGCCATTGGTCTGGGCCCTCGGGATCTACTTCTCGTTCGCGATCGGGATCGGCGACTTCTTCGGCGCGTACCTGGCCCGGCGGGTCCACGCGTTCACGGCAGTGATCACCTTTCTCCTCATCGGGGGGTTCAGCGCATCGGTGCTGCTGCTCGTGGTCGAGAGCGACTTCATCGCCCGAGATGTCGGGTTCGGGGCTGCGGGTGGCCTCACCGTGGGCTTCGCCCTCACGCTGCTGTACCACGGCATGGCGGTGTCGTCGGCGGCGGTCGTCTCGCCGGTGACGGCCGTGGTGACCGCGCTGATCCCGGTGGCGTGGGACGCGTCGACCGGCGGTGACCTCCCGGGACTCGTCATCTTGGGCATCGCCGTGTCGCTCGGCGGTTTGGCGGTGACGACCTTCTCGCCCGAACTCGGCGAACGGGCGATGGCCGGGGTCGGCTGGGGGCTGGCCTCCGGCACCTGCTTCGGGATCTCGCTCACCTTCATCGGCCAGGCCCAGATCGAGAGTGGCGTGTGGGCCTCCGTCTTCCAACGGTTCACCGCGTTCGCGGTCCTCGCGGTGATCGCCTTCGTTCGCGGTATTCCGCGGTTCGTCCCTCGGCCGCTGCTTCGGCAGGGGATCATCGGCGGCGTGCTCACCGGCACCGGTGTCGGCGCGTTCGTCGCGGGGGCGCAGCGCGGGTCGCTGAGCGAGATCACGGTGACCGCCTCCATGTTTCCGGCGGTCACGGTGGTACTCGCTGCGATCTACGAGCAGCATCCCCTTCGGTGGTGGCAGATGCTCGGACTCGGGACGGTGGTGACCGGGGTGATCCTCATCGGCATCGGTTGAGCGGGCAGACTGGCCCGGTGCCGCACTCCCGCCCACGGCTGACCGTCGACCTCGATGCGCTCGCCGAGAACTATCGGCTCGTCGGCGATCGGCTCGGCGGGGTCCCTGCGGGCGCGGCCGTGAAGGCCGATGCCTACGGGCTGGGGGTCGAGCCGGTGGCCCGACGGCTCTGGGCCGAGGGGTGCCGCGAGTTCTTCGTCGCCAATGTCGACGAGGGCGTCGAACTCCGGAGCGTCCTGCCGCGGGCACACATCAACGTCTTCGACGGCGCCGTGCCCGGCACCGAGGGAGCCCTCGTGGCGCACGACCTCGTCCCCATCGTGATCAGCCTCGACCAGCTGGCCCGATGGCAGGCGACCGCGGCCCGAACGGGATCGCCACTTCCGGTCGGGGTGCACTTCGACACGGGGATCAATCGGACCGGCCTCGGCCCGCGCGACACCGCCACCCTGACCGCCGAACGGACCCGACTCGACGGCCTCGAGCTGCGCCACGTGCTCAGCCATCTGGCGTCGGCCGACGAGCCCACCGATCAATCGGAGCGCCAGCTCGAGCGGTTCCGGACCATCCGCGCCGCGTTCCCCGACGGCGTGGCGTCGCTGGCGAACTCGGCCGGGATCTTCCGGGGCGCGGAGTACCACTTCGATCTGGGACGCCCCGGTATCGCCCTCTACGGAGGCACACCGGGAACGGTCATGGACCCTGCGCCCGCGCCGGTGGTCACGCTCGAGGCGCCCATCCTCCAGGTCAGGGACGTGGAGGACGGCGACGAGGTGGGCTACGGGGCGACGCATGTGGTGGACGGGCCCCGGGTCCATGCGGTCGTCGGGGTCGGCTACGCCGATGGCTACCACCGCAGCGGATCCAACCGGGCCGAGGCTGCCATCGGTGGCCGGGTCGTGCCGGTCGTGGGTCGCGTCTCGATGGATCTCACGATCCTCGACGTGACCGATGTGGCGCCGGAGGCCAGAACACCCGGGTCGATGGTCGAGTTGATCGGTCGTCACGCCCCCGTCGACCGTCTGGCCGAGGCGGCCGGCACGATCTCCTACGAGGTGCTCACTTCGCTGGGTTCGCGGTACGAGCGCATCTACTCGGGTTGACTCAGCGAGCACCCCGACCCGGGGTGTCGGCACCGAACTCGGCATCGGCGGCGTCGAGGTCGAGCGGTGCGGTGATCGCGCCGGCGTCGGTCACCCGGTCGAGGGGGACTTCCCACATGACCTCGAACTCGATGCCATCGGGATCCTGGGCGTAGAGCGACCTGCTGGTGTTGTGGTCGCTTTCGCCGACGAAGGCGCCCATCTCCTTCAGCCGGGCGCGGGCGGCCCTGAGCTCGCCGAGCGTCGCCACCTCCCACGCGAGGTGGTAGAGGCCGACTCCTCTCGGCGGGCGGGGTTGCGGATCGGCGGCCCGGAACAGACCGAGGTCGTGGTCGGTGTCGCTTCCCGGAGAGCTCATGAACACCGCGTTCCCCATGTCGAGTTTGACCTCGAGGCCGAGCGCCTTCTCGTAGAACGCAGCCGACGCGGCCGGATCGCGGACCCAGAGGACGGCGTGACGGAGCCCGAGGGTGGGACGGGGTGATTTGCTCATGGGGGAGTCAACCGAGGCGGGTGCGAGATTGTTCCGCTGGGTCAGACGGGTTCGGGCGTGCGCACCTTCGTGACGACCGGGTAGAGGGCTGCGGCGACGAGCGTGAGCGCGGCGACCCCGGCCCAGTGGCTCAGCGAGTGGTAGCTGAACGCCTCCACGACCACACCGGACGTGAGACCGGCCGCGGCGCCCGACGCAACCATCGTGAAGTCGGCCGCGCCCTGGATCGCAGCCCGCTCCGCGACGCCGAAGGCGCTGGTGAGGAGCGAGCTCCCCGAGATCATGGCGAACGACCACCCGAGTCCGATGAGGAAGAGGCCGGTGAAGACGCCGAGCCGATCCTCGGCATCGGTGTGCGACGCGAGTTCGCCACCGGCGAAGAGCATCACCCCGGCGGCGGCCACGATCAGGCTGCTCGGCAAACGGTCGACCAGCCAGCCGACGACCGGAGCAAAGAGATACATGCCCACGATGTGGAGGGAGATGACGAGGCCGATGATCCGCTTCTCGTGGGCGCCGTCCTCCATGTGCAACGGGGTCACGGTCATGATCGCGACCATGACCGCCTGGCCGACGGCCATCGCGCCCACGGCGATGACAGCGAGATTGTTGGTGGCGATCCGGGCGAACGACTCCCGCAACGAGGGTCGGGCCGGGGCCGTGAGGCCGTCGCCGCCGGTCGCGGTGAGCAGCGGGTCGGGGCGGAGGAACACCTCGACGACGACGGCGGCGAGGGCGAACACGCAGATCGCCATGAGGTACGGCCCGGAGAGTGGTTCGAGGCCGAGGGCTTCGGCCACCGGCTCGGTTGCCCCCAGGGCGACCGTCGGTCCGAGAATCGAGCCGATCGACGAGGCCCACACGAGTATGCCGATCGAGCGGGCGACCCGGTCGTCGTCGGCGAGATCGGCCGCTGCGTAGCGCGCCGCGAGATTGGTGCCGTTGCCGGCACCGATGCCGAGGGTGCCGAGGACGAGCAGGGGATACGTCGACGTCTCGACGGCGAGCACGGCCAGGAGCGCGCCCGTGGCGGCGATCGTCCAGCCGATGCGGAGGCCCGGTCGCCTACCCCGCCGGGCCATGAACCGTGACAACGGAACCGCCATGACCGCCCCACCGATGCTGATCATGGTGGCGGCCAGGGTCGCCAGGCTCTCGTTCTCGACGATCTCCTTCGACGCGAGCGTGGTGGCGGCGAAGCCGCCGGCCATCCCCATTCCGGCCGGACCGACCGAGCCGATGAGCGTGAAGAGTGTGCGCCGTTGGAGGCGCGCTCGGTCGATCGGTGACGTCATTGCGTCAATCATGGCGCGCACGACGCCGGGTACGTGCGAGATTGTCGGCGATGACCGCTGTCGAACTCGCGCCCAGGGACGCTCGCCTGGGCCTGAGCGCCGCCTCGGTCGCCGTCACGTTCTGGGCGTCCGGCAACATCATGGTCACGAAGGTGCCGATGGGTGGGCTCCAGATCGCCTTCTGGCGCATCCTCCTCGCGGCGGTCGTCTACGTCGGAGTCCTGTATGTCTCGGGTCGGCGTCTCACCCTCGACCACCTCCGGCGGTCGATGCTCACCGGCGCGACGGTCGCGCTCCAGATCGCGGTGTTCTTCGTGGCGATCAAGTCGACGACGGTGGCGAGTGCCACGGTGATCGGTTCGCTCGTGCCGCTGCTGTTGATGGGCGTGGCGGCCCGTCAGTTCGGCG
>JAUIML010000255.1 GCA_030432715.1 Acidimicrobiia bacterium
CGCGGGAGATCTCCCGGTTGTGGGTCACGATCAGGACCGTCATGCCCTCCCGGGCCTGGGCCTCGAGCACCTCGAGGATCTGCACACCGGTGCGGAAGTCGAGCTCACCGGTGGGCTCGTCGGCCAGCAGGATCGGGTTGTCGCTCGCGAGCGCCCGGGCGATGGCGACCCGCTGCTGCTCGCCCCCCGAGAGCTGGTGCGGGAAGTGGCGCATCCGCCCGCCGAGGCCGACCTTCTCCAGCGCCGTGTGGGCGCGGTCGGCGACCGCGTCGCGGCCGGCTGCGTCGGCGCCGAACTGCACGTTCTCCAACGCGGTCAGCGCGGGGAACAGGTTGAACGTCTGGAAGATGAAGGTGACCGCCGTGCGCCGGAACCGTGCCCGCTCGGCCCGACCGGCCGACGTCAGCTCCGTCCCGTTCACCCGGACCGTGCCTGCCGTGGGCGTGTCGAGTGCCCCGATCAGGTTGAGCAGCGTGGTCTTGCCACTCCCCGAGGGACCGAGGATGACGACGAACGAACCGCCCTCGATCGTGAGCTCGACGTCGCCGAGGGCGGTGATCTCGTTGGCCCCCACCTGGTACCGCTTCGAGGCGCCGACCAGTTCGATCCGGCCGGCGGACGCGGAAGTCGTCATGGGCGCACGCTAGGCCAAGGGCGCGGACCGCTTCTCGGGACCTTGGTCGCTTCCGGCCCGCGCCGACCGATCTGGGTCTGGCGTCACTGATCCTCTAGCGTCGCGGCGCGACGCGGCCTGCGTCTGAATCCAAGGGAGACTTCCATGCCCATCGCCATCTCCGACGATCACCTCACGCTCGGCGAGACCGCGGCCGACCTGTTGGCGGCCCGCGATGCCCGCGGCGCCAACCGGGCGTTGCTCGAAGCCGACGAGGAGACCCTGCCCGAGCTGTGGACCGAGATCGCCGGGCTCGGGTGGCTCGGTCTCCACGTGCCCGAGGATCTGGGGGGCTCCGGCTACGGGCTCGAAGAGCTGGTCGTCGTCGTCGAGGAGATGGGCCGCGCCGTGGCGCCCGGGCCGTTCGTGCCCACCGTGATCGCCAGTGCCGTGCTGCTCGCCTCGGGCGACGATGCGGCGACGGCCTTCGTGCCGGGGCTGGCCGACGGGTCGGTCACCGCCGGCATCGGCCTCCGCGCCGATCTGCGAGTCGACGGCGGCACGGTCTCGGGGAGCTGCGACGCCGTGCTCGGCGGCGACGTCGCCGGACTGATCGTGCTGCCGGCGGGCGACGACCTGGTCGTCGTCGAAGCCGGCGCCGGAGTGAGCATCGAGGTGCCGCCGGCACTCGACCCCAGCCGGCGTTCGGCCCGGGTGAGCCTCGACGGTGCCGCGGCGACGGTGGTGGCCGGCGCAGCCGCCGACCTCACCGACATCGCCAGGCTCGTCCTGTCGGCCGAGGCCGTCGGCGTCGCCCGGGAGTGCACCCTGCTCGCCGCCGACTACGCGCGAGAACGGGAGCAGTTCGGTCGTCCGATCGCGATGTTCCAGGCGGTGAAGCACCATTGCGCCAACATGTCGGTGGCCACCGAGATGGCCACCGCCGCCGTGTGGGACGCAGCGCGGGCGTCGGCGACCGGCGGCGAGCAATTCGCCTTCGCCGCGGCGGTGGCCGCAACCCTCGCCGCCCCGGCCGCCGACCTCTGCGCCAACCTCAACACCCAGGTGCACGGCGGCATCGCCATCACGTGGGAACACGACGCCCACCTCTACATGCGCCGGGCCACCACCCTGCTGCACTATCTCGACGCGGCCGGTGCAGCGGAGGACGTCACCGAGCTCACCCGCCGAGGCGTCGCTCGTGCGAAGGCGATCGAACTGCCGCCCGAGGCCGAGCAGATCCGGGCCGACGTGCGCGCCTTCATCGGTGAGATCGAAGGCCTCGGCGACGACGAGCGGCGCGACCGGCTCGTCGAGTCGGGCTACCTGTTGCCCCACTGGCCCAAGCCGTACGGTCGCGGCGCCGGGGCCGTCGAACAGCTGGTGATCGAGGAAGAGTTCGCCGCTGCCGGCGTCGAGCGCCCGTCGCTCGGCATCACCGCGTGGAACATCCTCACCATCATCCAGCACGGCACCGAGGACCAGCTCGAACGGTGGGTGCTCCCCGCCCTCCGACAGGAGGTGATCTGGTGCCAGCTCTTCTCCGAGCCCGACGCCGGCTCCGACGCCGCTGGCGTGAAGACCAAGGCCACGCGGGTCGACGGCGGCTGGCTGGTCAACGGTCAGAAGGTCTGGACCTCCGGGGCCCACGTGGCCGGCATGGGCTTCGCCACCATCCGCACCAACCCCGACCTGCCCAAGCACGAGGGCATCACCATGATGGCCATCGACATGCACGGTGAAGGCGTCGAGGTGCGGCCCCTCAAGATGACCACCGGCAACTCGGAGTTCAACGAGGTCTTCTTCAACGACGTGTTCGTGCCCGACGACGACGTGGTCGGCCCGGTCGACGGCGGCTGGACGGTGGCCCGGGCGACCCTCGGCAACGAGAGCGTGAGCATCGGCAGCGGCACCGGCGGCGGCACGTCGCTGTCGGCCCAGATGATGATCGGCTCCTACGACGCCCACCCCGAACGTCTCGACGGCGGCGCCGCCCGTATCGGGCGTCACTTCGCCGACAACCAGGCGATCGGTCTGCTCAACCTGCGCTCGGCCCATCGCGCGGTTGCCGGCGGCGAGCCCGGTCCCGAGGGCGCCCTGACGAAGCTCGTGCTGTCGGAGATCGGTCACGAAGCCGCCGCCATCGGCACCGCGCTCGCCGGGCCCGACGCGCCCTATCTCGACGGCGCCGGTCTCGCGAGCGGCTACATGGTGCTGATCCATCGGGGTATGTCGATCGCCGGTGGCACGTCGGAGATCAAGCGCAACCAGATCGGCGAACGCATCCTCGGCCTCCCCCGCGATCCGCTGATCCGCTGACCCGACCCGGCTGGCACGCGTTCGGTCCTCTCGGCTGCCGCGTTCTACAGTCGGGCTCGGGGACGACGGCCAGGAGACCAGCGTGGTACACGACATCGAGGCGCTCGACGTCGACGGGGTACTGCAGGAGGCGACCGCTCGCACGGGCGGTCTCGACGATCTCGGCGACGGCCCCTACGTCGAGCCGCTCGGCCGCCTGGTCGACTCCCTGGCCGCCGACGGTCGGCTCAACGACATCGGCCGGCTGATCAGCAACGAGCGCATGCTGCTCCACACCGTCAACCGGCTGCGCTATGTCGACGACCGCAAGCGCATTCCGGAAATCGCCGAGCAGACGATCGAGAAGCCGGTGTTCATCATCGGCATGCCCCGCACGGGCACCACGATCCTGCACGACATCCTCGCCTGCGACCCGCAGAGCCGGGCACCGCTCACGTGGGAAGTCATGTTTCCCTCGCCCCCACCGGAGACGGCGACCTTCACGACGGATCCGCGCATCGCCGACTGTGCCGCCACCTTCCCCGACCGGGATGCGCAGCTCCCCGGGTTCGACGCCATCCACCCGATGGGCCCTCAGCTCACCCAGGAGTGTGTGGTGATGATGGGGGAGACGATGTGCACGCCCCTGTTCCACAACCAGTTCCGCGTGGGCGGCTACGAGGACTGGCTCGACCACGAGGCCGACTTCGGGCCGGTCTACGACTTCCACCACCGTCAGCTCCAGCACCTCCAGTCGCGCCACGCCGGCGACCGCTGGGTGCTCAAGACCGGCGCCCATCTGTGGGGACTCGACCGTCTGCTGGAGACGTACCCCGACGCCCGGATCGTCTTCACCCACCGCGACCCGGTGAAGTCGATGACGTCCTACGCGAGCCTCACCACGATCGTGCGGCGGGTCGGAAGCGACGACGTCGATCCGGTCGAGGTGGCCGACGACTGGATCGATCGGCTGCGGCGGGTGTTGCTGCGTGGTATCGAGATCCGCCAGGCCGGCGACTACCCGGATGCGGTCTTCTACGACATGTACTTTCCCGACTTCATCACGGATCAGTTCGCCGAGGTCGAGAAGATCTACGAGGCGCTGGACCTGCCGATGACGGGAGAGGGGGCCGACGCGATGAAGTTCTTCATCGACGACAACCCACCTGGCAAGCACGGCATCCACCGCTACTCCCCGGAGGAGTTCGGGGTCGACCCGGCGAAGGTCCGCTCGGAGTTCCGGCCCTACATCGACCACTTCGATCTTCGGGAGGAATGATGACCGACCCTGCGACCATGCGCGCGTGGCGAGTGCACGAGTACGGCGACCCACTCGAGGTGTTGCAGCTCGAAACCGTGGAGGTCCCCGAGCCGGAGGCCGGTGAGGTCCGGGTGAGGGTCCAGGCCATCCCGCTCAACCTCAACGACATCGAACGCATCACCGGCGGCAACATGATGGCTCCGCCCGAGTTCCCCTACAGCCCCGGCATGGAGGTCATGGGCATCGTCGACGCCTGCGGCGACGGCGCCGAGCAGTGGGCGGGTCGCCGGGTGGTCGCCACGACCCAGCGGGCACACGGCGGGTTCGCCGAGCAGGCCATCTGCCCCACTGCCGCCCTGTTCGCGATGCCCGACGACATCGAGCTCCCCGGCGCCGCCGCGCTCTACTTCCCGTTCCATCTCGCCTGGCTGGGCCTGTTCGATCGTGCCGACCTGCAGGCCGGCGAGACCGTCCTCGTGCACGCCGCCGCGGGCGGCGCCGGGTCGGCTGCGGTCCAGCTGGCCGTCGATGCCGGCGCCCGGGTGATCGCGACGGCCGGCAGCGCAGAGAAGGTGGCGCTGTGCCGCGACCTCGGCGCCGATGTCGCCATCGACTACACCACCACCGACTTCGCCGAGATCGTG
>JAUIML010000256.1 GCA_030432715.1 Acidimicrobiia bacterium
TCGAGTATCTCCCGGCCCGGCTGTCGTGAGCGCAGAGCTGGGCAACGTCCGGATCCGCCTCCTCGGTCCGGTCGGAGCGACGGTCGGCGAGGTCGAGGTCGACATCGGCGGACCGAAGGAACGGGCGGTGCTCGCGCTGCTGGCCGCCAACCCGGCTGCCACCATCTCGGCGGATCGCCTGATCGACGCGATCTGGGGCGATGATCCGCCCCAGTCCGCCAAGAAGACCCTGCAGACCTACGTGTCACGCCTCCGCAAGGCACTCGGCACCGCCCACCCGACCGAGGTCATCATCACCGGCCCGGGCGGCTATGCGCTCTCGTCTGCGGTCACCACCGACGTGGAAGAGATCGATGCGCTGATGGCGTCGGCGGTGCGCGCCCGGGCCGCGACCGACGCCTCCGCCCGGAGCCGCACCCTGGCCGAGGCGCTGGACCTGTTCGTCGGTGAACCGCTGTCGGCGACCGCGCCGTCGGTCGCCCTCGACGCCCTCGCCGAGTCCTACGACCAGCTCCGGTGGAACCTCATCGAGGAGCTGGCATCGGCCCGACTCGCGGCGGGAGGAGACCAGACCCTCTCCGTCGACCTGCACGCATGGGTGGACGAGAACCCCTATCGGGAGCGGCTCTGGGGCCATCTGATCACCACGCTCTACCGGGCCGGCCGCCAGGCCGACGCGTTGGCCACCTTCCAGCGCGCAAGGAGCCATCTGGCGGAGGGTCTCGGGATCGAGCCGGGCCCGGAGCTCCGCGAGCTCGAAGTCCGAGTGCTCCAACACGATCCCAGCCTCCTCGAGCCCGATGCACCCGCCGGCGCGACGCAAGCGCACATGTCGGAGACGCTCACGTTCCTCTTCACCGACATCGAGCAGTCGACGGTGCGTTGGGACCTCGAACCCGAGCCGATGCGGGAGGCGCTCGAGCTCCACGACACCATCCTCACCTCGATCATCGAGTCGGCGGGAGGTCGGATCTTCGCGTGGGCCGGCGACGGGTTCGGCGCGGCGTTCGCCAACCCCGCGACCGCCGCGAAGGCCGGTTTGGATGCCCAGGTCCGGCTGGAGGCGTGCGACTGGCCGACCTCGGAGCCCCTGAGGATCCGGATGGGCCTCCACACCGGAACCGCGGAGAACCGCGGCGGTGACTTCTTCGGTGCTCCCGTGAACCGCGCCGCCCGGGTGATGGACGCAGCCCACGGTGGCCAGATCGTCTGCTCGGGGGCGACGGCAGCGCTTCTCGGCGACGATCCCGACCTCGGCGGGCAGGTGCGATTCCTGGCCGAATGCGCGCTCAAGGGCCTGGCCCGACCCGAGCGGATCCATCAACTCGGCGGTGCAGAGAACGCCGACGCCTTCCCCCCACCACGCTCGACTTCCGCTCCCGACCGCGAGGTTCCGGCGGTGCTCGACTCCCTCCATGGCCGCGACGCGGAACTCGTCGAACTCACCGACATCCTCGCCGCGCAGCGGCTCGTCACCCTCACCGGCGTGGGCGGCACCGGCAAGACGCGGCTCGCACTCGAACTCGCCCACCGGGTGAAGGAGGCCTACCCGGACGGGGTGATCTGGCTGGAACTGGCCGCGGTCGACGCCGACGGCGTGGTGGGGGCTGCCGCCCAGGCCATCGGCGTCCCGCTGGCCGGTGCGGGTGACAGCCACCGAGGCCAGGTGGCGGCGGCCCTTCGCGACGAGCGGGCCCTGTTCGTGCTCGACAACTGCGAGCACCTCCTCGGCGTCGCCGCCGAGAACATCGAGGCGATCCTGCGGACCTGCCCCGGTGTCTCGATCCTCACGACGAGCCGGGAGCCTCTGGGTGTCGCCGGCGAACGGGTCTATGTCGTTCCCTCGCTCGGACTCCCGTCACCAACGGGTGGGTCGGCCTCCGAGGAGCTTCTTCGGGCGCGCGCGACCAGCGCCGGTGCCGTCATCGCCGACGACGAGGCCACGAGCGAGGCGATCCGGGAGATCTGTGTTCGGGTCGACGGCGTGCCGCTCGCGCTCGAGTTCGCGGCCGCTCAACTGGCGACCTACCCGGCACCCGAGCTGGTTCGACACCTCGAAGAGCACTTTCGGATGCTCGGCCGCCCCGGTCGTTCGAGCGTGCCCCGTCAACAGACGATCGACTCGACGATCGAGTGGAGCTATCGCCTGCTGGACGAGGCGGACCAACGGATGCTCGCTCGCCTTGCGGTGTTCCAGGGCGGCTTCGCGCTCGACGCCGTTGCACCGGTGGCCGGCTTCGATCTCGATCCGGGCACGTCGCATCTCGTGCTCGATCGTCTCCGGCGCAAGTCGCTCGTCACGGTCAGTTCTGGTCCCGGCGATCCGCGCACACGCTTCAAGCTCCTCGAGCCCGTTCGCCAGTTCGCCCACTCTCAACTCCGCCTCGGTGGGGAGTTCGACGCGATCCTCGAGCGGCACGCCGACCACTTCGCCGCGTCGACGGCTCGACCGCTGGACGGCGACCGCTTCGCGCGGGAACACGAGCGGGCCGAAGGCGTCGTTCGGGATGCACCGAACCAGTACCTCGCGCTCACCACTCTGTCTCGGCGCGACGATCCCTCCGAGGCGTTCAAGCTCATCGATGCCCAGCGAGGGGCCTTCTCGGTGAGGTGGGATTTCGCGGCCGAGTCCGCGGCGCTGGTGGCGCCGTTGCTGGATCGACCCGACGTGCAGGCCGACCCCGTGGTGACCGGCCACGCGTGCAACACCCTCGCGATGATCAACAGCGTGATGAGCCTGGAAACCGGCAGGTCGTGGGCGCTCCGGGCCCTCGAACTCGCCGAGCAGAGCGGCGACGAGACGCTTCGCGCCGAGGCCGAGTTCCACCTTGGAGCCGCCCTCGCGGCCAGGGGTGACGGGGCCGGTGGCGAGACACATCTCCGGAGAAGCTGTGAGCTCCATGATCGGCTCGGAAACTGGGGCACACTCTCCTACAACCTGTGTTGGCTCGCGTGGTCCTTGACCCTGCAAGGCCGCTTCGAGGAAGCGGTCGATCCGGCCCGGCGGGGAGCCCAGCTCGTCTGGGACCACGCGGCGACCGCGGCGAGTTCGGCGACCGTTGCGGCCACGGTGCTCGCGGCCGCCGGTCGTGCGGACGAAGCGATCGCCATTCTCGAGAGGGCAGACTCCCATGAGATCCACGACCCTTCGTACTGGGCGTTGCTGGCCGCCCTGATCACGGGCCGGGCGGACCTCGCCACCCGAGTCGCCAGCGACTATTTGAGCTTGCGCCACAGCGGAATCCCCCGCGACGCCGACGGTGTGACCGCCATTGCGGTGCTCTGCCGGCGGCTGGGAGAGACGGACCTCGCGGCGCTGTGGTCGGCCGTCGCCGCCGGGCGCGAGCGCCGTTTCTCACCGTTCGTCGACTCGTCGAACCAGGTCGTCGGTACCGACCTCCTACGGCTGCTCCTCGGATCGGGCGCAGAGGTCGACGCAACGATGGACGATGCCGCGGACCGCCTTGGCGTCCGATTCGAGGAGCTCGCTCGTCATTACGAGTCCACCGACGCCCCGGGCCGGTTCGCGACACATTCGCGGTCCTCGATGGTCACCGCGCCCGCCTCGCTCGGCTGGATCCCGAAACCGAAGCGTCGAGGTGACTGCAGTCCTTCGCCGAGGGTGAGAGGCGTCGGCGGAGCCTCCCGAAGCCGTGACGGCGCCGCGCCCCATCTCGATCGAGAAACCTTCGACTGGTTCTTCGTCACCGACCGGATCGGGGTCGTCCGGGAAGCGAGCCGAAGTCATTCGGAACCCGGCGACCCGTACGGTCAGCCGGCGGCCATCTTGTCGAGGATGTGGTGCATGACCGCGCCGTGTTCGTGCTGGGGGCTGAACAGGATCAGTTCGGCGTCCTCGTCGACTCGCACGCTGTGTCCGGCGGGCCAGTGGAACACGTCGCCGGTGCGGCACCGCTCGTCCGTGCCGTCGGTGTAGGTCACGACCACGTCGCCGGCGATGACGTAGCCCCAGTGGGCGGCGTGGCACACGTCGCGCTCGAGGCCCTCGAGCAGCGGCGCGAGGTCGGTCCCGGCGGCGAGGCTGAAGTACTCGGCCCCGATCGTGCCCGCGGCGTCGCCGAAGTCGGGCAGTTGGCGGGCGGTCGCGCCGGGGGCGTCGATCCGCACGGGGATGTCGTCTTTGGTGATGTGCATGTTCGGTTGGTCTCCTGTTGTGGGTTGTGGTTCGTGGTCGGGTGACGGGCGCCGGGTGGCTCAGACGGCGCGGCCGCTGAAGGCGGCGATGCGCTCGATGCCGGTGGCGTCGGGCGGAGCAGCCTTGGCGTCCTTGAACGTGTCGCCGTCGCGCATGTCGTCGGTGAGGGCGTCGTGGGCGAAGGCCTCCACGGCGTCGATGACCCCTGCGGGCAGTTCGAAGCGGTTGCCCGTGGACGAGGCGAGGTCCCAACCGTGGACGAGGCCGTCGAAGGCGACGAGCCGTGCGAACGTCTCGCCGGGCATGGGCCCCATGGGCGTGTCGATGGTGCGCTCGAGTGCTCCTGGCGATTTCACCGCAGCGAGAAGGTCGTCCATGGTCTGGCGGAACTCCGCCGCAGGAACCCAGCCGTAGACGCCGGGTGCCTCGATGGCCGGCGGCTCCTCACCCCGGAACTGGTGAGCGAAGGTCCCGCCCAGCACGATCATGTGGTCGATCACTCCGTGGACCGTGAACCGGTCGCACGGAGTGCTGTTCGCGAGCTCGTGCTGGTAGATGCGGTCCACCACACTGCTCAGGGTCGGAAGGATGTAGGAGAGCTGCTCGATCGGGTCCATCGGACGCCCTTTCGTCGTTGGGTGTGCCGTCGCTGGCC
>JAUIML010000257.1 GCA_030432715.1 Acidimicrobiia bacterium
CCCCCACCAGCGACCGGATCCAACTGCTCACCGCGTTCGAGCCGTGGGATGGCAACGACTTCGTGGAACTGCCGATCCTGTTGAAGGCCCTCGGCAAGTGCACCACCGACCACATCTCGATGGCCGGCCCCTGGCTCAAGTACCGCGGCCACCTCGAGAACATCTCGGGCAACCTCTACCTGGGTGCGGTCAACGCCTTCAGCCAGGCCGACGGCTCGCCCTACGAGGTCGGCTACGGCAAGAGCCAGCTCGACGGCTCGATCAAGCTGTTCCCCGAGCTGGCCAAGGACTACCACGAGGCCGGCGTCCAGTGGGTCGTCATCGGCGACGAGAACATGGGCGAGGGTTCGAGCCGCGAACACGCCGCCATGGAGCCCCGGTTCCGCAACGGCGTCGTCGCCATCGCCCGCTCGTTCGCCCGCATCCACGAGACCAACCTGAAGAAGCAGGGCATGGTCCCGCTCACGTTCTCCGACCCGGCTGACTACGACCGGATCGAGGAGGACGATCGCATCGCCGTGCGCGGCCTCGCCGACCTCACCCCGGGGGAGCCGGTCACCGTCGAGGTGACCAAGCCGTCGGGCGAGACGATCTCGTTCCTGGCCAACCACACCTTCTCGGAGGACCAGATCGAGTGGTTCAGGGCCGGCAGTGCGCTCAACATCATCAAGGCCCGCAGCGGCCGCTGACGCAGGGCGGTGACTCTGCGGATGACTAGGTGAAGATCCGGGTGCAGCTGTCGCCGGCCCACAGGCTGGTGACGAGGCCCTCGGGATCGCGAGCGCTGGTCGTGCCGTTGAGCAGCCCGCCCGAACCGGGGTTGGTGGCGGCGAACAGGCCCGTTGGGTCGTCGGGAATGGCGGCGACGAGTTGGAGCGAGTTCCCGAGGGTCACCTCGAGGAATCCGACGGTCGCGCCCACGCCGACGCCGGCGAAGGTCACGAGACCCTCCGGGTCTTCGTGGCCGCTCGCATACCACTGCGTGAATCGGGCTTCGCCGGAGTCGAGCTCCTCCTCGGTGAAGACGACCTCGAGGTCGCCCCAGCGCACGAAGCGACTCCGGGCCCCGAAGCAGAACGACGACTCCTCGAATCCACTGTCGCTGTCGGGGTCGCCGAGGACGGCGGTGAGCGCGGCGAACACCGTCTCCTCCCGCTGATCGAAGAGCACGAGTTCCCCGCCCTCGAGCTGGAGTCCTGTCTCCACGAGAGTGACCGCCCCGGGGGTGTCGACGGCTACAGGGGTCGTGGTCGTCGAGGGAGGTTCGGTGGTGGTCGTGGTCGTGGACGACGTCGTCGTCGTGGTCTCGTCGGGGCCGGTCGTGGTGGGGTCGGTCGTGGTCGTGGACTCGGGTTCGGTGGTCGTCGTGGTCGCCGCCGTGGTCGAGGGGGCCTCGGTGGTCGTCTGGTCGGTGTCGGTGGCGGCCGGGTCGTCGTCGCCGAACGCGAGGATGGCGATGCCGAGCGCGCCGATGAGACCGATCAGGACGACGGCGACGATGGCACCGATCGAGATGCGCCGCCCGGGGGGTTCGTAGCGCAGCGGTTCGGACGCGGGCACGCCGACCACCGGCACCACCTGGGTGGGCGGTGCGGACTCGACCGGCGCCGATGCCACCGGGGCGGGCGACGGACGGGCGGGAGCCGGGGCGTCGTCGGTGACGGGTTCGTCAGGTTCGTCGAACACCGAGACGGGGCCGCTCGGCGGGTCGAGCGGCGGCACCGCGGCCGGCGTTCGCGGCGTGACCGTCTCGCCCAGGTCTTCGCGGGTGACGAGCGGCGCCGCCGCGAGCGAAGCCACGCGTGCCGCGCCTTCGGCAACGGCGATGTCGGCGCCCGCATCCCCGCGTTGGGCGAGCGCCGCGGTGATCGGAACGGCGATGGTCTCGGCGACGCCCGCGGCGGCACCGGCCTCGACGATCCGGTCGCGCTGGGTCACCGCCCAGTCGTCGGGTACGACAACGGCGATTCTCCGGGGCGCGCTGCCGGTGGCCGTGGCCGCTCGACCGATCACGTGGTTGATCACCGCAGCGAGCGCCCCGATCCGGCCGGCACCGGCCCGCTCGAGCGGGTCGGTGACCGCGGGGCCCGGGGCCCGCAACGCGGCCTCGCCGACGAGCACCGCCCCGCCCTCGTCCTGGGCCACGGCGCACACGGCGGCCGGGCCGTCGGCCCCGAGTGACACGACCGCGGGCGCGGCGCCGGCGACGGCATCGAGACGGACCGCGGTGATCCCCTCGGTCGAGACGTGGAGGCCGAGCGTGTCAGCCATGGAAACCGGCGGAACGGAGGGTGGACACCGCGAGGAGCGTACTGCCTTGCAAAACGCAAGAAGCGGCTGGTGTGTTCTTGGGGGACAACCAGCCGCTTCTCGAAGCCTCGGATCTACAAGGGGGACGAGATCCGGGCTGACTGTCGGTGCGTTAGGGGGTAACGCTTCCGACGTCGATGAGATCATTCAAGCAGACGATCACCCATCTTTCCAACAGTTCTCGTGGATATGTGCCATCATTCACAGCGATGGATCTCCGCCAGTTGCACGCCCTCCTCGCCGTCGCCGAACACCAGTCGTTCTCGGCCGCCGCTCGGGCCCTCCACACCGTGCAGAGCAACGTGTCGACCCACGTCGCTCGACTCGAGCAGGAGGTCGGTTCCACCCTCATCGACCGGGCGCAGGGCGAGCTCACGGTCGAGGGCGAGATCGTCGCCGACCGGGCCCGCCGGATCCTCGCGGAACTGCGGGCCATCGAGGACGACCTGATCTCGCTGCGCGACGACGTGTCGGGCCGGGTCCGGGCCGGCGTGATCGGCACGACCGCGCGCTGGCTCGTGCCTGCAGTGCTCACCACCGTGTCCGAGGAGTTCCCCCGGGTCGAGCTCCAGATCATCGAGGCCACCACGACCTCGCTGTTGCCGCAGCTTCTCAACGACCGGCTCGACCTGGCGGTCGTGAACCTCCCGGTCGACGATCCCGACGTCGATGCCCAGGTGCTCTTCACCGAGGAACGCATCATCATCGCGCCCAGCGACCACCCGCTGGCCGCGCACGAACGAGTCGACCTCGCCGAACTCAGTCGGCATTCGATCCTCCTCCCGCCCCAGGGCACGGCGTTTCGCGACGAGATCGATGCCGACGCGCGGCGGGCCCGGGTCGAGCTCGTCACGCAGGCCGAGGTCGACGGCCTCCGACTGCTGACCTCGCTCGCCTTCCAGGGGTTCGGGCCCGCCCTCGTTCCGGCCAGCGCCGCGCCGTCCTGGCTCGACGGCGAGTGGGTGCGGGTGGCCGTCGACGGCCTCGCCCCCCGGATCGTGGGACTGGCCACGCCGCGGCGGTCTCCGCCATCGGCCCCGACCCGCACCCTCGCCGAAGTGATCCGCCGCATGGTGGCGGCGGCCGGTCCGGAGCAGGGGCTCATCTCCCCCGCCGACATCTCCACCGGCTGAACACCGGCACCCGGCGCCCGCGTGGTAACCATCACTGCATGACCGAGGTCGGAGAGCGGATGGTCGGAGACGAGATGGCTCGGGGCGCATGACCGACACACCGACGGTCGACATCCGCGCCCGCGCCGAGGGATTCGTGCGCGCGTCGGCGTCCGACTTCCACGGCCGCCGGGTGATCGTGGTCGACGCCCGCGGCGAGGACCTCGCCGGCGCCCTCTCCCCGAGCGACGGCCACACGATCGCCGCGGCTGCCCGCTATGCCCTCGACCAGCGACTCCCGCTGGTCGTCCGCCTGGCATCGAGCGGAGCCAACCTCGAAATGGGGGTCGGTGCCCTCGACGGCTGGGGTGGCGCCGCCCGGGAGATGACCCGCTGCTCCGGCATCGTGCCGATCATCGTGATCGTCACCGGGCCGACGGTGTCCGGACCCGCCCTGATGCTGGGCCTGGCCGACGCGGTGATCATGGTCCGCGGTGCCTACGCGTTCGTCTCGGGACCCCACATGGTCGAACAGTTCACCGGCGTCCCGATCGACACCGACGAGCTCGGCGGCGCCACGGTCCACGGGCGCACCTCCGGCGTGGCCACGATGGTGGCCGAGGACCTCGACGAGGCCGAGGCGCTGGCCCGTGAGCTTCTCGGCTTCCTGCCCGATCACACCGATGATCCGGCCCCGTCCCACCCCTGCACCGACCCGGTCGACCGGCCGACGCCGGAGGCCTACGACGTGCTGCCCGAGTCGGCCAACGGCTCCTACGACTGTCGCGACATCCTCGCCTCGATCGTCGACGACGGCTACCTGCTCGAGCTCCATCGGGACTGGGCAGGCAACCTCGTCACCAGCCTCGCCGCCGTCGGCGGCCGCTCGATCGGCATCGTCGCGAACCAGCCCCAGACCATCGCCGGCACCCTCGACATCACCGCCTCGCGCAAGGGCGCCCGTTTCGTGGCGATGTGCGATGCGTTCAACCTGCCGATCCTCACCCTGGTCGACACCTCCGGCTTCTACCCGGGCAAGGATCTCGAATGGCGGGGGATGATCCGCTACGGGGCACAGATGGCCTTCGCCTACGCCAGGGCGACGGTGCCCAGGGTCAACATCACCACCCGCAAGTCCTACGGCGGTGCCTACATCGTCATGGACTCCAAGCGGATGGGCAACGACATGGCGTTCGCGTGGCCGTCGGCGGAGATCGCCGTCATGGGGGCGAAGGGAGCCGTCGAGATCCTCCACCGCCGCAACACCCCGGAGGAGCGGCTCGCCCTGGAGAAGGGCTACGAGGAGCGCCTGCTCAACCCCTACATCGCAGCCGAGCGCGGCACGATCGACGCAGT
>JAUIML010000017.1 GCA_030432715.1 Acidimicrobiia bacterium
GACCTCGTCGACGTCGTCGGGCCACTCGCCCTCGCCGAAGTGCACCGAGCGTTCGCGGACCCGGATCATCACGAGCGCGTGACGCAGCGCCGCGTAGACCTCGAACCACTCGAAGTTCTGCACCGTTCGCCCCGAGCGGGCCTCGTAGGTGGCGACCACGTCGTCGCGGCGCAAGAAGTCGGGCATGCCCGGGATCTCGAGCGCATCGGCGATCTGTTGGAAGAACGTGTGCAGGAACATCATCCACGCCAGGTCCATCTCCTGGGGGGCGAGCGCAGCCATCTCCCAGTCGAACGCGGCCACGGGCGTGAATCCGTCGGACTCGTACATGACGTTGCCGATCCGGGCGTCGCCCCAGCTGATGACCGTGGGGCCCTCGTCGGCCGGCCAGTTCGCGTCGAGCCAGGCGAAGGTTCGCTCGATGATCGGATGCGTTCGGCCGTTGCGGATCCATTCGTAGTAGGCCCGCTGGTTGTCGACGTGGCGGGCGAGGGGGGTGTCGCCCGACGCCGCAGTGTCGAGGAAGTCGACGTCGAGGTCGTCGATGGCGATGCCGTGCAGGTCGGCCAGGATCCCGACGGTGTGGTCCTGCAGCGTTCGTTGTTCTTCGGGTGACGCGTCGCTGAGCCATCCGTCCATGAGATAGGGCGGGATGTCGGCCGGCACGCGCCCGGAGACGCGATCCATCACGAAGAAGGGCTTGCCGAGTGGACCCGGGTCCGGCTCGTACCAGCGGGTCGTGGGCACGGGCACCGCACTGTTGGCGCCGACGAGGTCCATCACCAGGTACTGGAGCTCGAGGTCGTAGGTCGGGAAGACCGGCACGTCGGCCTCGTCGGGCTCGACCCGGGCCACGAGTGCGTGGGTGCGTCGGGCCCCGTCCTCGCTCCAGGTGGCGTCGAAGAGCAGGGTCTCGCTCGACATTCCGCTGCCACCGGGGCTGGTCATGTCGCTCAGTTCGACGTCGGAATCGGGGCCCAGGCGTGAGCTGAGCCAGGTGGTCATGCGGGTTCGCAGATCGGCTCGGTCCCGGCTCGAACGGGTGGGGACCTCAGGGGCGGCGGGGTCGCCGGAAGTCGGTTCGGACATGGCGGCGAAGCTAGTCCGGCGCCGGATCGTGGTCGAAGTGCCCGGCTGAGTGTGCCGCGGCGGGCGCGCCTACGATCGGCGCCCGATGGACTTGCGCTACACCGACGAGGAGGAACACTTCCGCGACGAACTGCGGACGTGGCTCTCCGGCGTCCTTCCCGACGTTCCGCCACTGCCCGAGGACCACACCGACCTCGTTGCGCGGCGGGCCTACGACACCGACTGGCAGCGCATGCTGTACGAGGCGGGCTATGCCGGCATCCACTGGCCGGCAGAGTTCGGCGGACGGGGCAGCACCCCGACCGAGCACCTGATCTTCCTGGAGGAGACCGAGCGGGCCGGTGCGCCCTATGTCGGGGTGAACTTCGTCGGCCAGCTGCACGCGGGACCGACGCTCATCGCCGAGGCCTCCGACGCCCAGCGCAGCACCCACCTCGCGCCGATCCTCAAGGGTGAGCACGTCTGGTGCCAGGGCTTCTCGGAGCCCGGTTCGGGGTCCGATCTCGCCTCCCTCTCCACGCGGGCGATCGACGATGGCGACGACTATGTGGTCACCGGTCAGAAGATCTGGACGTCGTTCGCACAGGTCGCCGACTATTGCGAACTCCTCGTGCGCACCGACGCCGACGCGCCGAAGCACAAGGGCATCACCTGGGTGATCATGCCGATGGACGCGCCCGGTATCGAGATCCGACCGATCGACACGGCGCTCGGTGCGGGTGAGTTCGCCGAGATGTTCCTCGACGAGGTGCGGATCCCCAAGAGCAATCGTGTCGGCGACGAGAACGATGGTTGGCGGGTCACCAACGTGACGTTCGCCTTCGAGCGGGGCACCGCGTTCATCAGCGAGGTCATCTCGTCGCAGCGGCTGCTCGCCGATCTGGCCGCGGTCGCAACCAGGGTCACCCGCCGCTCGGGCACCGCGTGGGACGACGCCGGCATCCGCCGTGAACTGGGTCGGCTCGATGCCGAGCTCGACGCGCTCTGGTCGCTCACCAAGCGCAACGTGAGTCAGGCCCAACGCACCGGCATGGTCGGACCCGGTGGATCCGTCTTCAAGCTCGCCTACGCCGACGTGCGTAAGCGCATGGCCGATCTGGCCGAGCAGCTCCTCGGTCGCGCCGGACTCGCCATCGGCGACACGCTCGATCTCAGCGACCTCGACCATGTCGGGGAACGCCTCTACACGCTCACGTTGACGATCGCCGCGGGCACCTCGGAGATCCAACGCAACATCGTCGGCGAACGGCTGCTCGGCCTGCCGAGAGGGGATCGCTGACATGGATTTCGAACTCTCCGACGATCAGGTCGCGTTGGCCGAGGGGGTCGCCGCGCTGTGTGAGGGCCGCTTCGACATCGAGTCGGTTCGGGCGATGGAGGTCGACGGTCTCGATCGCGGTCGTTGGGGCGAGCTCGCCGAGACGGGCGTGTTCTCCCTGTGCCTCGCCGAGGACGACGGCGGGGTCGGTCTGGGTTGGGCGGAAGCCGCCGTGGTGTTCGAACAGCTCGGCCGTGCGTTGGTGCCCGGTCCGCTCGTGGCCGCCACGCTGGCCGCGGGGCTGATCGAGGGCGCCGCCGACGGTTCCACGGTGGTCACCACCGTCCCGCGCTCCCTGGGACCGGCGATGGTCGAGCACGCGGCCTGGGCCGACGTCGTGGTGATCAGCGACGACCAGGGGCTCTGGTCGGTGCCGGCCGGCGCGCTCGACGGCGTCGACGCGAACCAACCGCTCGACCCGTTGACGCCGGTTCGCCGGATCGACGCGCTCCCGCAGGGCGATCAGATCGGCGACGCGGCCGCGGCCGATGCCTGGCGTCTTCGTGGCTCGATGCTCACCGCCGCGTTGCAGCTCGGCATAGCGGCCGGGGCGACCGAGCTCGCGGTCGGCTACGCCAAGGAACGTGAGCAGTTCGGTCGGCCGATCGGTGCCTTCCAGGCGGTCAAGCACCGCTGCGCCGACATGATCACCCGCGTCGAGGTGCTGCGCGCCGCGGTCTACGCCGCCGGTGCGACGCTCGACGGTCGGGGCGCCGATTCCCCCGAACGGGCGGTGTCGGTGGCGAAGATCCTGGCCTCGTCGGCGGCCGCGGCCTGCGGCAAGGACTGTGTGCAGGTCCACGGAGGCATGGGCTACACCTGGGAGGTCGACGCCCACCTGTTCCTCAAGCGGGCCTGGGTCCACGACCTGGCTTTCGGGGAAGGTTCCGAACTCGCCGAGGAACTCGCCGCCGGTCTGGTCTCGTGAGCGCCCGACAGCGCGTCGTCACGCTCGACATGGAGGGTGTGGTGACCCCGGAGATCTGGATCGCGGTGGCCGAACGCACCGGCGTCGACGAGCTGCGCCGGACCACGCGTGACGAGCCGAACTATCAGGTGCTGATGGACTACCGGATCGGGATTCTCGACCAGCACGGGATCCCGCTCTCGCTCATCCAGGAGGTGATCGCCGGCTTGGGCGTGCTCGACGGGGCGAGGGACTTCCTCGACGAGCTGCGATCGCAGCACCAGGTGGTGCTGCTCTCCGACACGTTCGAACAGTTCGCCGAGCCGTTCATGGAGCAGCTCGGGCGACCGCACCTGCTCTGCCACCGTCTCGGCGTGATCGACGATCGGATCGTGTCGTTCACACCGCGGGTCGCCGACCAGAAACGTCGAGCCGTCGAGTGCTACCAGTCGCTCAACTACCACGTGACCGCGATGGGTGACTCCCACAACGATCTCGGCATGTTGCTGGCGGCCGATTCGGCGAGCTTCATCCACCCGCCGGAGGGACTGCCGGAGCAGTACCCCGACCTCGCGGTGACGTGGAGCTACGCCGACGCGCTCGAGTGGATCGCCTCGGCCGGTTGACGGCCGCGCTCAGCCGCGGGGGGTGAACGCGGTGCCGTCCCAGTCGTAGATGGTGCCGGGATCGTCGTTCAGGTAGTACTTGTCCGGGCCGGTCGATGCGGCGCCGGCACTCGTCATGTCGAAGCTGAACCCGCTGCCGGTCAGGGCGAGGAAGTCGTCGACGGTCGGGTTGGGGCCGATGGCTTCGAGCGCAGCGGTGATGAAGTCGAACGAGGCGCAGGCCTGGAAGGTCGACGACAGGGCGTTGAGGTCCTCCTCCTCGGGGAAGAAGATGACCGTCTCACCCAGCTCGCGCTCGACCCGCTCGATGCACTCGGGCATGCCGTGGAGTCCCGCTTCGGCGATCGATCCCGGAGCCGGGGTCGCGACGCCGATCATCCGGAGGCCCGACAGGTCGGCGTTGAGGCTGTTGAGCGTGCGGGGATTCAGGTTCGGGGTGATGAGGACCATGTCGTCCTCCAGCTCCTGGGCGTCGATCGCGTAAGCGGCGCCGATCACGCCGTTGCCGATGCCGATGACATGCGTCGCGCCGCTGCTGTTCCAGATCTCGGCGAAGCGGTCCTGCTCGGCCAGCGAGGCGGTGGGGTCGGCGCTGTAGGCCACCGTGCTCTTGGTGACGGCGACGACCTCGATGTCGAGATCGCCGAGCAGTTCGGCGAGTTCGTCGGCCCGGGCCTGTCCGCCGCGGTCGTCGGCGGCGGTGATGGCGATCTTGGCGCTGGTCAGCTCGTCGGCGAGCAGCTCGATGCCGCCGAGCAGAGCTGCGCCGGTGTCGGACAGGATGCTGAACAGCTTGCCGTTCGACCGGTCGGCCTCCTGGGAGTCGAGGTCGAGGCCGTTGATCGTGATGGTGTCGCCGAAGTCGGTGAAGCAGGTCATGTCACCGAAGTTGGCGGGCGTCCTCGTGAGGATGGCGAACAGTTCCTCGTCCTCGGTGAGCTGCACGCATGCTGCGTCGTAGCCTGCCGAGTCGAGCAGGTCCCATTCGGCGACCACGAGCTCGATCTGGCGGCCGATCACGCCGCCGGCGGCGTTGATCGCGTCGGCGACGACCCGGTAGCGGGCGACCTGGTCGCCGCTGTTGGAGAAGGCGCTCACGTCGGCGATCGCCACGCCGAGGCGGATGGTGTCCTCGGTGATTCCCGGGGCCGAGGCCAGGAGCTCGACGTCGGGCGCCGCCGTGGTCGTGCTGTCCTCGTCGTCGCCGTCCTCGCCTTCGCTGTCGCTGTCGCTGTCGCCGTCGCCGTCGCCGTCCGGTTCGGGGTCGTCGCCCGCGTCCGTGGTGGTCGTGGTGTCGTCGGTGGACGAGTCACCGTCGTCGCCGCACGCAGCGGCCACGAGGGCGAACGAGAGGACGAGGGCGATGAGAGACAGCAGTCGACGCATCCGGAGTGTGTAGCGCGCCCGACGCTGCGCCGACGACACCGGTGCCGCTCAGTGGGATGCGTCGCGTCCGAGCCGGTCGAGCCACCACCGTTGCCGATCGTCGGCGGTCGGCCGACCGACCAGCGTCGGACCGCCGCCGAAATGCGGTGAGGTCGAGAAGTCGGCCAGGCGATCCTCGGACTGGGACCAGAGGACGGCGACCAGTTCGGGGTCGAGCGTCTCGTCCTGGCCGGTCGCTCGAGCCAGGTCCCACGCGTGGCCGGCATAGTCGGCGGTACGGAACTCGAGGAAGGCCGCGGCCGTCGTGGGGCCCACCGGGTGGTCGACGATCCGCCCTGGGTCGACTGCGGCGAAGGCGGCGTCGAGTTCGTCGGCCTCGCGGGCGAACTCGCGGCTGTCGTCCATCCCCATCAGCGTGGTGATGGCGGCGTCGAGCGTTGCGCCGCCGAGGATGAGGGTCGCGAACGTGTCGCCGTCGATCACGTGACGAACGAGCGTGCCCACGTCCCAGCCTTCGCAGGGCGTCGGAAGGTCGTGCTGAGCCGGGGTCACCGCGTCGAGCCGTCGCTCGAACTCGAGCCGGGCCCGGCGGAAGGCGGTCAGCGAGTCGGTCACGGGTGCTACTTCTTGCGGCCCCGGAGCGCGCGGGTCGACAACTCCCGGAAGAACTCCCGATCCGTCTCGTCGGGGGCCCGGCCGACCCGGGTGACCGTGTCGACATCGCCCGCTTCGGCCCGCAGCGCCGCCGCGGTGCACTGCTCCTGCGGCCGGATCGCGAACGGGTCGAAGTCGAAGTGGGCCATGGCGTTGCGATGGGTGATGCGGGCGATGATGTCGGGGTCGACTCCGGCGAACTGGGCGGCCAGGCTCTCGGGCGCCTCCGGCCACGAGCTGTCGCTGTGGGGGAAGTCGGACTCCCACATCACGTTGTCGACGTCGAAGTGGTCGAGGAGGCCGACCCCCACCGGGTCGTCGATGAAGCAGCACAGCATGTGGGCCCGGAAGACGTCGCTCGCGCTCGTCATCCCGGCCGGGAAGCGGTGTCCGGTCCACCCGTGGTGGCGCCGTTGGACGTGGTCGGCGCGTTGCAGCAGGTAGGGGATCCAGCCGATGTCGCCCTCGCTCAACGCGAACTTCAGTGCCGGGAACCGGTGCCACAGGTCGGACCACAGGAGGTCGGTCAGGGTGTACATCGTGCTCACGGGGGAGAGGGTCATCGGCACCGACTGGGGTGCGTCGATCGAGGTGTTCATGCCCTTCGACGACGAACCGATGTGGCAACAGAGCACGACGCCCTCGTCGCTGCACGCCGCGAAGAGGGGATCCCAGAAGCCGGAGTGGATGGACGGCACGCCGAGGGCCGCGGGGTTCTCGGAGAAGGTGATGGCCCGGACCCCCTTCGCGGCCAGGCGCCGCACCTCGGCTGCGGCCAGATCCGCATCCCACAGCGGGATGATCCCGCACGGGATGAAGCGGTCGGGGTACGCGGCGCACCATTCGTCGACGTGCCAGTCGTTGTAGGCCCGGATCATCACCAGGTTGACGTCGCGGTCGGGCCCCTCGGAGAGGACCTGTCCGGCGAATCCGGGCCAGTTCGGGAAGTTGAGTCCGGCGAGCTGGCCACCGGCCGACATGTCGCGCACCCGCTCGTCGACGTCGTAGCAGCCGGGTCGCATCTCGGCGTAGGTGCTCGGGTTCACATTGAACATCTCGGGTGGCTTGCCGGCCACGGCGTTGAGCCCGAGGTTTCGGCCCATCGCCTCGCCGTACCACCACTGCTGGTAGCCGTTGGGATCGGTGTCGACCCGTGGGGCGCGATCCCGGTAGGCGGCCGGTACATGGTCGGCGAACATGTCGGCCGGCTCGCAGATGTGGTCGTCGACGCTGATGAGGATGAGATCGCCGGCGTCGACCGTGCCGTCGGTGGTCATGGACCGCAGTCTTGCACCAACCGGCCCGTCACCCCTCGGCGTCGTAGCCGAGGAGCGACACGGCGCCGGGGAACGCGTCGTCGAACGCCTTCTGGACCGCCGGGGTGAAGTGTTCCGTCCACTGTCCGGACCTCGGATCGCGGACGTGCCGATGATCGCGGTGCGCGCCCCGCAGGGCCGAGAAGTGTTCGAACGCTCGCAGGACGAGGGTGCGATCGGCCGACCGGATGGGCCACCGTTCGATCGCGTCGGCCATGGTCTCGACGCCGCGCGGGCTGACGAGGTCTTCGTAGCGAACCTCGGCCAACGGGCTCGAGGCGTAGTCCCACTCGACCATGTCTCGGACGTTGCGGCCGGCCGAATGGGTGATCTCGAACAGGAGCACCTCCTCGAACGTCTCGAGCGCGTTGACGTGGTCACGGTAGGACCGTCCGTCGAGGTCCGGCCGGGGGGTGAGGAGCTGCGGCTCCTCGGCGCGCTTGTGGTAGTGCGCGGCGGACACGAGCAGGTCGCGGGGGTCCCGGCGCACGTGGATGCCGAACACGTCACCGCTCAACAGGGCAGGCGAGAACGCGGAGTGGTCGTCGTGGATGATCGCCGCGGTCGGGTCGGTGGTCGGCCCACGGCCGGTGGAGACCGACCGACCGGTCACGGCGCCGTAGAGGCTGAAGACCTTGTTGAGGTAGACGGTGAGGACCTTGTGGTGCGTGCCGATCAGCAGCGTCGGTTCGGCGCCCGGGCGCCGCAGGCGTCGCGTGGCCGCCGGCGCGATCACCGTGACGAGGGCCGGCTGGGCCCGGATGGCTCTCGCGATGCGGCCGAGTGCGCTCATGTCGCGGTTCGCAGCACCGCGCCCTGCGGATTGAAGAAGAACCCGCCCGGCGTCACGAGTGCGGCGCGGGCGCCGTCGACCTGGCGAGCGCCGGCGGTGCCCCGGAGCTGATGGACGGCTTCGCGCAGATGGCCGGTGCCCCGGGTCGCCCCCTCCGAGAGCGAACCACCGTGGGTGTTGACCGGGATGCGGCCGTGGATCTCGATGCGCTGGGCGTCGTCGTTCCAGTGCTCGCGCAGGAAGCGCTCGGCCTCTCCCGGCGGGCAGAAGCCGCAGTTCTCGAACCAGGTCAGCGTGATGATGGTGAACCCCTCGTAGGGGTAGAAGAGGTCGATGTCGTCGATCCAGATGTCGCTCGTGCGGCGGAGCTGGTCGACGACGACGTGCTGGCCGGTGCGGTGCAGCCCGTCGAGCTGGTCCTCGTCGTTCTTGCCGACGATGCCCGAGGTCGCGGCGTGGATCAGCACCGGGGTGTGAGGCAGCGAGCGGGCCCGCTCGGCGCTGGTGAGCACGAACGCGTCGGCACCGTCGACCGGGAGGTCCATGTCGTAGATGTTGAGTGGTTCCCGGATCATCCGGGCCGCCTCGTAGGCGCCGAACGACAACGGAGTGTCGACCGCAGCCAGCGGATTGGCGGCGGCGTTCGTCCTCGAGTTGATCGCGACCCGGGCGAACGGGTCCTTCGTCGCTCCGAACTCGTGGATGTAGCGGCTGGCCCAGGCGGCATAGGCCGCGGCCATCGTCGCGTCCTCGGGCACGGGCAGGATGCCGGACCGGGCGCCTCGCCGCCACGGGTCGGCGGCCGCCCGGCGTGAGTTCCAGGGCCCCATCACGACCGGTGTCACGACCAGCACGTGGTCGGCCGCCCCGGTGAACACCGCCCGCGCCGCGTCGAGCAGCGAGAACACGGCGACCGGTGTGGGCTTCGTGTGGTGCGTGGCCTCGGTGATGCCCAGTCCGGCCGCGATCGCCTCGGGTCCGGAGGCGCCGGGCTCGTTGGTCGCGACGATGCCGTCGATGTCGGCCGCCGTGAGGCCTGCATCGGTGATCGCCTCCGTCGCCGCGGCGAGCGCCATCGAGAGCGACGACGCGCCGCCCTCCCGGCTGAACCCGGTGGACCCGAGCCCCACGATCGCGACCTGGTCCTTCATGGGGTTGCGATCGGTCATGATGCCGCCTTCCGGAAGACGGGCATCGGCGTGCCGTCGCGTTCGATCCATTCGACCTCGACGGCGGTGCCGATCGCGAGGTCCTCGGCCGGGAAGTCGTCACTGACCGTCGAGGTGAACCGCAGCGCCCGCTGCTCCTCCAACTCGACGGTGACCACCGGATGTCCGGTGCTGTAGTCGACGCCGGTGGCCGGTGGCCCCTGATGGAGCACCATGAGCAGGTGGATCGTGCCCCGGCCGCTCACCTCGTCCATGGTCATGTTCCACGACCAGCAGGCCGGGCACATGGGGCGGGGCGGGTGCTGCCAGCGACCGCAGTCGGCGCAGCGGGCCATCAGCAGCCGTCGGTCGAGACGCCCGCGGAAATGGTCGGCGCTGTCGCGGGTGATGCCGTTGCCGGCGAAGCGGGCGATCAGGACATCGTCGGTCTCTTCGTCGGTCTCTTCGGAGTTTCCGTTCACCGCGTGACAGTATTCGCCCCATGTCGGACAACCCCACTCCACTCGCCGCGGCCGCGCTCGACGACCTCATCGCGGCCCTCACCGAGATCCGCGACGGCTACGTGCTCGATGCCGATCGTTGGACCCAGCCACTCGAGCGGGTCGAGGCATTCCGCTATGTCGGTCAGATGCTCTCGGCGATGTCGGAGCTCTACTGGGAGGCGCGACCGGAGCACCCGCGCTTCGTGTCGATCGTCGACCCGGGTCGCAAGCTCCAGGGCGACAATCCCGACGCGATCTACCACTACGCGCGGATCGACGGTGCCCGGAAGTACCGCGTCACCGGGCGTATCGACCGGGAGTGCTACACCTCGTTCACTCTCCACGGCGCGGCCGACGACGGCGGCATGGCCGGCCCGCTGCGAGGCGACGTCAACGATCGTGACCTGACCGTCGATGCCGACGGCAACTACTCGCTGACGATCAGCGCCGACGAGGCCGACGCCGAAGGCGGCGACTGGATCCGGCTCGAGCCCGACACCATCGCGATCATCGTCCGGAGCTATTTCCAGCTCCCGGTCTCGGCCCAGAACGACAGCGCCATCCATGTCGACATCGATGTCGAGTGCCTCGATGTCGACACCCCGCCGCCGGCGCTCGACGACGAATTCATGGCCGGTCGCATGACCGAGGGAATCGCCTTCCTCCGTCAGGTGACGACGGGCCAGGGCCACTTCGGCGGCAGCGGGATCGGCGTGCCGTTCGCGTCGACCGAGCCCAACGTGCTCCCCAAGCCCTACAGCTTCCGCGACTCGGGCCTGCCGGTGCCGGGTGCCGCCGACATCCACTATGCGATGTGCCGCTGGGACCTCGGCCCCGACGAAGCGCTGGTGATGCGAGGCACGGTGCCACCCGGCCCGTTCGTCAACGTCATGCTCTGGAACGCCCACATGCAGACGCTCGACTATCGCGACCGGCGCTCATCGCTCAACGGTGCGCAGATCCAGTACGAGGACGATGGGTCGTTCGAGATCTGGGTCAGCGCCAAGGATCCCGGCCATCCGAACTGGCTCGACACCGACTCCCATGCGCGCGGCACCGTGTTCTGGCGATTCCTCCTGCCCGAGGAGGACCCTGAGCAGCCGAGCAGCGAGGTCGTCACTCTTTGAGTGCCCTGACGGAGGAACAGCGCCGCGGTTGGGACGACGACGGCTACTTCGTGTTGCCCGGCTTCGCCCGGCGCGAGGTGCTCACCGCGATGATCGATCGCATCGTGGATCTCGCCCGTCGGATCGACGCCGGTGAGGATCGTCCCGACCTGCTCGTGAGCCCCGAGACGGTCCTGGCCGACGCCGCGGCGCCCGAGGGACGTCTGTCGAAGATCTTCCGGGTGATGAGGGGCGAAGACGTGTTCCGCGACTTCGCCACCGACCCCCGTCTGCTCGCCGTGCTGGGCGAGGTGATCGGTCCCGATGTCGACTGCTTTCTCTCCCAGTTCATCTTCAAGCATCCCGGCGCGCTGGGGCAGCCCTGGCACCAGGACGAGTGGTACTTCCGGATGGACCCGCCGTCCCAGGTGGGGGTGTGGCTCGCCTGCACCGACGCGACCGCCGACAACGGCCCCCTGTGGGTGGTGCCGGGGTCGCACCGGGAGCAGGTCCACGAGGACGTCGTGAAGGATCCCCGGCCCGGCGCCAACCTCGGCTATGTCGAGATCCGGGGCGCCGACACCAGCGGCGAACAGCAGATGCTCATGGACGCCGGCGACCTGCTCGTGTTCGACAGCCATCTGCGGCACCGTTCGACCGACAACGTCAGCGACGGCATGCGAGCGGCGATGGTCTACCACTACTCACCGGCCGGAACGACGGTGGCCCACGATCTCACGTTCAACCAGGACTGGGTGCCGGTCCTGCGCGGGGGTTCTGCGGTCGCCGTCGACCCGGCACCGGTGCCGATCGAATGGGGCACGCCATGATCGGACGTCCACGCGCCGCGGTTGCCGCGCTGCCCGCGTACCGGCCGGGAAAGGCCGCCGCGCAGGCCGAAGCCGAACACGGGATCTCGGGCGCCATCAAGCTGGCGTCCAACGAGACGCCGTGGCCGCCGGTGCCGTCGGTTGCCGCCGCGATCGCCGAAGCCGCAGCCGGTGTGAACAGATACGCCGACCACCGCGCCGGCGCGCTTCGTGCCGCTCTGGCCGCATCGATGGGCATCGACGAATCGGCGGTCACCGTGGGCTGTGGGTCGGCCGGCCTGCTCCAGCAGCTCTGTCTCACCTATGTCGACCCGGGCGACGAGGTCGTCTACCCATGGCGATCGTTCGAGGTGTACCCGGTCTTCACCCGGTTGGCCGGCGGCGTCCCGGTCACGGTCCCGCTCGTCGATCATGCCTTCGATCTCGATGCGGTGGCTGCCGCCGTGACCCCTCGCACGAAGCTCGTTTTCCTCGCGTCGCCGAACAACCCCACCGGTACGGCGGTCAGCGCCGAGGCGCTCGACCGGTTCCTCTCGAAGGTCGACCCCGGCACGCTGGTGGTGATCGACGAGGCGTACCGGGAGTTCAACGACCCCGAGCTGGGTGACCCCGTGACCGACGTTGTTCCCCGCCACGACCATTGCGCCGTGCTGAGGACCTTCTCGAAGGCGCACGGCCTCGCCGGCCTGCGGGTCGGCTACATGATCGCACACCCTGAGGTGGTCGCCTCGGTCGACAAGACCCTCGTGCCGTTCGCGGTCAACGCGATCGCCCAGGCTGCCGCGATCGCTGCGATCGGCGCGGCGGACGAGATCCTCGAGCGCGTGGCCACGCTCGAGGCGGAGCGCCTTCGGGTCGTCGCCGCCCTCGACGCCGCAGGACACGACTTCCCCCGACCGCACGCGAACTTCGTCTGGCTGCCGTTCGGTGAGCGGACTGACGATCTCTCCCTCTCGCTCGAACGACGTGGCGTGGTCGTCCGGCCGTTTCCGGGGGAGGGGCTGCGGGTGACGATCGGAACCGCGGAGGAGAACGACCGTTTCCTGCGCACGCTCGCGGAGGTGCTCTGAGCGGGTTCAGCGGGCGGTCAGGTGGTCGGGGATCGTGAGCCCCATCTCGGCTGCGAGATCGTCGAGGCCCCGCAGGACCGGCGCGCCGACGGCGTCGAGTGCCCGATTCATCATCGAGAAGTTGCCGGCCACCATGGCGACCCGGTCGGTGGCCGCGGCCCCGATGCACGCCTCGAGCGCGGCCCGGGCGACGTCGAATTCGTACTCGTCGCGGAGCACCACGCTGTCGACGAACGCCATGATCTCGGATCCGTGCTCGACCCCCGTGTCGCCGAGGCCGGCCACGATCGGCTTCGGGATCAGTTCACGGTCGTAGGTGGCGATGCTCGCCCGGAGCATCGAGGTGTGGGCGAGCAGTCAATAGAAGCAGTCGTTGAGCACGGAGGTCCGGGCCGCGGCCAGCTCCATCTGGGGCCGGGTGAGCCCCTCACGGGTGATCTGCATCTCGAACATGTCGTCCGTCGCGAGATAGAGCACACCGTGGGCATCGAACATCGCTTCGGCCTCGGCGGGTACGGCGCTGAGCGACGAAGGCGCTCCGGCCGGCCCGACCGTGGGGGCCCAGCCGGTGGTGATGGCCGCGCCTTCCGCCCGTTGGCGGGTGGGGTCACCGCTCCCGGGTTCGGGCAGTTGCCGCGGCTTGAGGTCGAGGCCGAATGCCGCCGTGTCGAGGGCCATGAGACGACTGACGATTCCCACGAGCTCGATGTAGGCGAACGAATCGAGGCCCTCCATCTCCCACCGGGCGACGTCGGTGCCACGGATGGTTGCCGGCTCGACGCAGAGCCGGCGGGTCGCCTCATCGACGGGCGCCGGCAGGTCGCCCGACATCTCCTCGCCTGCCGCGGCTCGACGGGCATCAGCCGCGATCGAGATCCGCTCGCCGCTCGTCCACCAGGTGCCGGGCGATCCCAGCCGATCCCACTCGCGGTCGATCAGCGACTCGAACGCGTCGACGGGTGACTCGTGGGTCGGGGCGTCGACGATCGGTTCTCTGGTTGCCGGCGCTTCTGTCGGTGGTGGGCCGGCGGCCCGCGAGCGTTTCTTGCGGCGGAAGAGGCCCATCAGCTCATCCTTCCACCTGGCGTGCACCGGGGTGGGCGATCACGGCAGCCGGCAGGTGTTGACGCACGCACCGAGCTCGCTGATCTCGGTGCGCAGCACTGCGCCGTCGGTGAGCCATTCGGGGGGCGTGCGGGCCGCGCCCACCCCTCCCGGGGTGCCGGTCGCGATGACGTCGCCCGGCTCCAGGGTGATGATCGTGCTGAGATCCTGCACGATGTCGACGGCGTTGAAGACGAGTTCGCTCGTGTTGCTCGACTGCTTGACGACACCGTCGACCATGGCGCTGATGGCGAGGCCGGAGCCGTCTCCGACCTCGTCGGTGGTGACCAGATGTGGACCGAGGGGGGTCATGCCCTCGAAGGTCTTTCCGGCGAGGAACTGTGTCGTGCGCCTCTGGTAGTCACGCACCGACACGTCGTTGAGCACGGTGAATCCCCCGATGGCCGCCATCGCCTGGGCGGCGTTGCCGTGCCGAAGCCGGCTTCCGATGACGATCGCGAGCTCGGCCTCCCAGTCGATGCTCGTCGACACCGACGGCGCGGGGAGCTGGATGTCGTCGGTTGGACCGATCAGGGCCTCGCGGAACTTGGCGAAGTAGGTGGGCGCCGGTGGCACGTCGCGACCCATCTCCTCGATGTGATCGCGATAGTTGACGCCCACACACACGATCTTTCCCGGATGGGTCACCAGCGGAGCGAGATCGGCATCCGCGGCCGCCACGGTCGGGCCATCGGCGAGCGCGTCGCCGCCGTCGGCGAGGAGCGCACCGACGTCACGGGCTTGGAGCAGGACGAGATCGTCGCCCTCGACGCGGGCGGCTCGGGTTCCCGTGTCGGTGCGAACGGTGGTCAGGCGCATCGAGGGAGACTAACGCCCGGTGTCGTCGAGTTCGGACGGGTGACGCGGGTCGGTCACGCATCCGCCGTGAAGTCGTAGGTGATGGACGGCACGGTCCGCTCGAAGCCGTCGGCGTCGAACAGGGCGAAGCGGCGAGGATCGGCGAACCGGGCGATGAGCACGCCCGGAAAGGTGCCCCGCTTGTCGCGCAGGAGCGTGACCGTCTCGTTGTAGAAGGTCCGGGTGGCGGCGATGCGGTTCTCGGTGTCGGCGAGCTCGTGCTGGAGCCGAAGGGTCGTCGAGTCGGTCTGGAGCTCCGGGTGTGCCTCGATCACCGCGACCAGTCGGCGGAGCTGCTCGGTCTGGGTCCGGACGGCGGCATCGGCCGCGGCGACCGTCGCGGCATCCGGGACGTCGCCGACCACGCTCGAGCGAGCGACCGCGACCGCCTCCTGGGTGAGCCGCTCGTGGGCGATTGCGGCCTTGGTGACCGACTCGAGCGCAGGGATCAGATCGCGACGCCTGGCCAGCTGGACATCCACGAGGCTCCAGGCGCGGGCGGCACTCTGCACGTACGACTGGAGTTGGTTGTAGACGACGAGCGACACGGCCGAGAGGAGCAGGAGGAGCAGACCGGCGATCGTGATCGGCAGGGCGAGCGGTGAATCGAAGCCGCTGGCGCCCCAGAGGGCGAGCGCCACCCCGATCACGAGCAGGATCGGTACGGCGATGCCGGCCCGCCGGCGGTGCGATTCTTCCGGACGGGTCGAGACGACGAAGGGCCGCCCGTGGTCGATCCGAGGGACCGACGCATCGCCCGGAAACGACGCGTCGCCCACGACGAAGAGCGCATCACCCACGGCGATAGCGCTCTCGGTCTGGCGGTAGCGGCCGGTTCGGTCGTCGAGGCTCACGAGCCGGGCGAGGAACCCCTTCTCCCCGGTGTCACGGAAGACCTCGTCGACCAGGGTCCGTGGGGTGATCGACGCCTCCGCGAGCACGACCTCGACCGCGCCGCTGTCGTCCACGACGTGAACACTCTCGTGAGCGCCGGACCTGGTGTCGATCTCGTGCCACTGGGTGTAGGTCTCCGTCCGTGTGGTCGTTCGTCCCTCGCTGTCGGTCTCGGTGACCGTCCGCGTGTGGCGGCGCTCCTCCTCGAGCCGATAGGTCCACCAGACCGACGGGGTGCCCGACAGGTGGGATCGGAGCGGGGCCTCGTGCCACGCCCGTCCCTTGACCTCATTGCGTCCGGCGTACACCGCCGCCGCGGGTGTGGTGCCGAGGTCGGCGTAGACCCTCCGGCGGCGGTCGAACAGCCATGCCGCGAGGAACGCCACGGGCGCGACGGCGAGCGGCCAGATCACGTCACGGAGCGACGAACGTGACCGACTCGCGCAGGAGGTCGGTCCAGTGCGCCTCGTCGAAGGCCTCGACCAGGACCCATTCCCGGAAGACCTTGCCGGCCGGTGCGAACGGCGCGCCCCGGCCCGACTCGACGAGTTCGTCGACCCGGGCGCGTGGCAGCTTCACGACGATGCCCGGACCCTTGTGGTGCGGCATGCCCACGAACTCGCCGGCCGCGCGTACACACGGGCCGCCCATGATCGTGCCCTCCTCGAGCACGCCCTCGGCGAGGAGTGGTGCCGCACAGTCCCAGAACTCGTCGCTCACGTCGGGCACTGTAGGCGACCGTCGCCGGGGAATCAGGCGCCATCGGGCTCGACGATCTCGCGCGAGCCGCCGCGGGCCCACCGGGCGGCGACGAGGGCGAGCGATGCGTAGACCACGAAGCCCGCGGCCATGGGCGTGACCGTGTCGTCGATCATGCGGTCGAAGACGACCGCCAGCAGGGACGCGACGCCGATGGTGAGCAGACCGTTGAGCGCACTGGCCGTCCCCGCGATCCTCGCCATCGGCGTCATGGCCAGTGCGACGAAGGCCGGGGTCGAAACCGTGGTGAACGATCCGAACACCGTGGTGAAGGCGATCCAGAGAACGAACGGCGGCCGACCGTCGGTGAGCAGACAGGTCACCAGGAAGACCACACCGGTGCCGACCATGACAGCGTTGGCCGTGGCACCCACGGCGTCGGCACCGAACCGGCTGATGTAGCGGCTGCTGGTCCACACGGTCAGCCCGATCCCGGCGGCCGTGAACATGAAGACGAGGGCGAACCAGTCGCCGTACCCGTAGACCTCGTCGACGATCGGCTGCCCGCTCCCGAGATACACGAAGAAGGCGGCCGACCCGAGGGTGACGGCCATCGAGTAGCCGAACGCAGTTCGCGACCCGAAGAACGCGGCCGCTCCCCGGCGGATCGTGGCGAGGTCGAGCGGGCGGACGTTGGCCGGGTCCATCGTCTCGCCGAAGCGGATCGTCCAGGCGATGCCGACCAGGGCCAGTGGCACGGCCGCGGCGAAGACCAACCGCCAGTTGCCGGTGAGCAGGATGAGTTCCCCGATCGATGGGGCGATCGCCGGGCCGATCAGGAAGATGGCCATCGTCAGCGAGGTGATCCGGGCGAGTCGGTCGCCGCTGTAGAGATCGCGGGCGATCGAGTTGCGCAACGCGCTCGGCGCGGCGGCGCCGAGGCCCCACACGAACCGGGCGATGAGCATCGCGGTCATTGACCCGGCGGCCGCGGCCCCGGCTGCGCCGATGCCGTAGAGGGTCAGGCCGGCGAGCAGGGCCCGGCGCCGCCCGGTGCGATCCGATGACAGGCCCCACACCAGTTGGCCGGCCGCCATGCCCAGGAAGTAGGCGGTCACGATCAGCGACACCTCACCGGATCCGGCCCGCAGGTCGAATTCGTCGCGGAGCTCGTCGAACGCGGGCAGCGACGAGTCGATCCCGAACGCGAGCACGATGCTCAGGAAGGCGAGGAACGCGATGACCGAGCGGTCGGTTCGAGCGGCGGTGTGGGTGGGGCTCAGGAGTCCGGTCGCAAACGCATCGAGAGCGCGGCGACGCTCGTTCGCAGCGCATCCTGCTCGGCCCCGAACTCCTCGAGCGCGGCGACGATTTCGGACTCGAACGCACCCCAGCCGAACTGGAGTGCAGTGGTGATCGCGACGTCGGCCAGCAGCGCCGGATCGGTCGGGTCGCGGTCGGTGAGCTTCGCCTGGCCGACGACGATGCGGGCGACGAGGTCCCGGACGGGGTTGGCGGTGTCGTCGACCTCGAGCTTGGCGAACGTCCGATAGGTCGCGGCGTCGTCGGACGTGTTGACCGGCAGCATCCCGCCGGTGTCCCAACGACGACCCATCGCCTCGGTGGCCTCCGCCACGGCTTCGACGAACACGCTGTCCTTGGACCCGAAGTAGTGGTGGATGAGGCCGTAGTTGACGCCGGCGTGCTGGGCCAGCTCCCGTCCGCTGATCTGCTGGGGTGACCGCATGGTCATCAGGGCTTTCGCCGAGTCGATCAGCGCCCGCCGAACGGCCTCGGGGCCGCGCGCCGACCGGTCGTCGTCGGTCATTTCAGCGTCTGATCTGGCTCACGTCGCGGACTGCGCCGCGGTCGGCCGAGGTCGTCATGGCCGCGTAGGCCTGGAGCGCGGCGGACACGGTGCGTTCGCGCCCCACCGGCTGCCACGCGTCGGGGCCCTTCGCCTCCATGGCCGCGCGTCGAGCAGCCAGCTCCTCGTCGGAGATCCGCAGGTTGATCGTGCGGTTGGGGATGTCGATTTCGATCGTGTCGCCCTCCTCGATGAGGCCGATCGATCCGCCCTCGGCGGCCTCGGGTGAGGCGTGGCCGATCGAGAGACCCGAGGTGCCGCCCGAGAACCGACCGTCGGTGAGGAGCGCACACTCCTTCCCGAGTCCGCGGGACTTGATGTAGGAGGTGGGGTAGAGCATCTCCTGCATGCCCGGGCCGCCCTTCGGGCCCTCGTAACGCACGATGATCACGTCGCCGGCCTGGACGTCGTCCTCGTCGAGGATCGCCTCGCAGGCCGCCTCCTGGCTCTCGAAGATCCGCGCCGGGCCCGAGAAGGTGAAGATCGATTCGTCGACCCCCGCGGTCTTCACGATGCAGCCGTTCTCGGCGACGTTGCCGTAGAGGACGGCCAGGCCACCTTCGGTGGTGAAGGGCTTCTCGACGGTGCGGATGCACCCGTTCTCGCGATCGGTGTCGAGGCTGGGCCAGCGCTCGGCCTGGCTGAACGCCACTTGGGTGGGGATGCCGGCCGGGCCGGCCTTGTAGAACTCGACCACGTCATCGGCCGGGCGACGCATCACATCCCATTGGTCGAGGGCCGCGCCCAGCGACTCGCTGTGCACGGTGGGGAGGCTCGTCTCGATCAAGCCACCCCGGTCGAGTTCTCCGAGGATGCCCATGATGCCGCCCGCCCGGTGCACGTCCTCGACGTGGTACTCGTCGGTGCTCGGTGCGACCTTGCAGATGTTGGGTGAGCGGCGGCTGAGGCGGTCGATGTCGGCCATCGTGAAGTCGACGCCACCCTCCTGGGCGGCGGCGAGGAGGTGCAGCACCGTGTTGGTCGAGCCGCCCATCGCGATGTCGAGGGTCATCGCGTTCTCGAACGCGGTCCTCGTGCAGATCGAGCGGGGGAGGACGGCGTCGTCGTCCTTTTCGTAGTAGCGCCGGGCCAGATCGACGATGCGCCGGCCCGCTTCGAGGAACAGACGCTCGCGGTCGGCGTGGGTGGCCACGACGGTGCCGTTGCCGGGGAGGGCCAGACCGAGCGCCTCGGTGAGGCAGTTCATCGAGTTGGCGGTGAACATGCCCGAGCAGGAGCCGCAGGTCGGGCAGGCCGACCGTTCGATCTCGAGCAGGTCCTCGTCGCTCACCGAGGGGTCGCCGGCGCTGATCATCGGGTTGATGAGGTCGAGCTTCACGCTCACCCCGGCCAGCTTGGTCTTGCCCGCTTCCATCGGCCCGCCGCTGACGAAGATCGTCGGGATGTTGAGCCGCATCGTGGCGTTGAGCATCCCCGGGGTGATCTTGTCGCAGTTGGAGATGCAGACCAGTGCGTCGGCGCAGTGGGCGTTGACCATGTACTCGATCGAGTCCGCGATCAGATCCCGGCTCGGGAGGCTGTAGAGCATCCCGCCGTGGCCCATGGCGATGCCGTCGTCGACCGCGATCGTGTTGAACTCCTTCGCCACGCCGCCGGCCTGCTCGATCTCGCGGGCGACGAGCTGACCCAGGTCCTTGAGGTGCACGTGGCCGGGCACGAACTGGGTGAACGAGTTCGCGATGGCGATGATCGGCTTGTCGAAGTCGTCGTCGCCCATGCCGGTGGCACGCCACAGGGCACGGGCACCGGCCATGTTGCGGCCGTGGGTGGAAGTGCGGGAACGGTACTCGGGCATGGGGTCAGCCTACGGCTGACCTCGTCGCCCGGCCCAAGTTTCTGGTGGCCCCCGACCCGGGCCGGCGCGGGCTCCTCGACCGCTCAGCCGAGCCCGGCGAGCCTCGTCACCTCGTTCCAGAGGTGATCGCGCCGGTCGGGGGTGTCCGACCGCTTCGTCGACGGCAGCCGATGGATGGGCCGAGGCGCCCGGTCGAGCCAGAAGCTGCCGTTGGGCGCGTCGCCCAGGTCGGCGGTGAGGGCGAGCCAGACCATGGTGTCGGCACCTTCGTCGGGGGTCCGCAACGCAGGTCCGACGATCCGGCGGAAGGTGGGCAGCGCGTCCTCGACTCCGGGGGTGTCGGCCCAGCCGGGATGTACCGCGTGGAAGGCGACGCGGTGTGCGGGGGTCCTCGTCGGCCACATCTCGTTGAGGGTCACCTGCGCTCGCTTGGCCCTGGCGTACTGCTCGCTGCCGCCATAGTCGGTGGGGTCCATCTGCAGGCCGTCGACGCGCAGCGGGCTCGCGTACATCCCGCCGGACGACATCGTGATCACCCGTCCGTCGGGGTCGAGCGCATCGAGGAGCAGGTTCGTCATGAGGAACGGCCCGATCACCTGGCTCGCGATGGTCAGCTCGATGCCGGCGTTGTTGTCGGCGTACTCGGCGCTGAGGGCGCCCGCGTTGTGGATGAGCGCGTCGATGCGGGGATGGGAGGCGAGGATCTCCTCCGCGGCGCGGTGCACCTGGTCGAGGTCGCCCATGTCGGCGATGACGGCGTGGACATCGGCTCCGCCCTCGGCGAGATCGTGGCGAACCCCCTCGGTCTTGTCGGGGTTGCGGCCGAGGATCACGAGGGTCGTGTCGGCATCGGCCAGCCGTCGGGCCGCGGCGAGGCCGAGGCCGGAAGTCGCGCCGGTCAGCACGACCGTCTTCCCGGAGCCGTCGAGCTCGTCGAGGTCGTCCCAGTCGAACAGGGCCCGCCGGATCCGGTACCCGATCCGGGTGAAGCTGGGCGCGATCGGGAACTCGAGGGCGCGATCGACGATCCGCGCCGCGAGGCTCATGAGACGAACCGTCCGTCGAGCATCGTGCGCAGGCCACCGGCGGCGGCGTCGCCCACCCGACGGAAGACGAGGCGCAGCAGCGGGTCGCCGAGCCGCAGGAGGAGCGGCAGACGCAGTGTCGCGTCGTAGGTGACGACCGATCCGGACTCCTCGGGCCTGACCGAGATGACGTCGACGGACGTGAACAGCGGCGCGTTGGCCTCGTAGGTCACGGAGCGCGGACCCGAGAACTCGGTGGTGACGTAGCGCAACGTCATCCGACCCGCCGAGATGGTCACGTCGTATTCCGCCTGCGGGCCCGGGCCGACCCCCGTCGTCTGGACGGAGGAGACCACGCCGGGGTCCCACTGCTCGAGGTTGGCGAGGTCGGCGACCAGCGAGAACGCCTCGGCCGGGGCCAGGTCGCAGCGGATAGAGGTCGTGTAGCGGGCCATGTCGATCTCTACGGCCCGGGCCGGTCGTGCGGATGCGCGCCTGGCAGCCCGTCGCCGCGGCGCGACTAGAGTCGCCCGCATGCTTCTCGCTGACATCGGTGACACGCCGTACAACATCATGTTGCTGCTCCACATCCTCGCGATGTTCGTGGCATTCGCGCCGGCTTTCGTCCATCCGTTCATCGACAACGACACACGTGACATGCCCGACGCCCGCCAGCGGGTCTTCTCGGGCATCGCGCAGCGGGGAATGCGCATCTACGGCGCCGCCCTGATCGTCGGTGGTCTGCTCGGATTCGGTGTCGCCGGTATGTCGGGCAAGGACGCCAACGACGAACTCTTCATCTCGGTCAGCGACAGTTGGGTGTGGCCGTCGGTGGTGCTGTGGCTCGCCATGAACGGTGTGCTGCACGGCATGATCCTGAAGGGCGAGAAGGCGGTCGCCGCCGGCGACGAGAGCTCGGTCAAGACCGTCGCCCTCGGCGGACAGTTGATCACCGTGATGTTCCTCGTCACTCTCTATCTCATGGTGTTCAAGCCGGGCGCTTGAGCCCCTCCGTCCCGAGTACCGGTTCCATGATCGGCGCCTGAGCGGCGCGAACCGGGGCAGGTCGCGAAGGCGGGGTGCGGGTGACACTCGTTGCCCTACGCTGGCCCGGTGCAGGTCCCGATTCGGCTCCTTCGTGTCGCCCGCGTCGGCACCGCCCCGGGTCTGCTCATGGCGACGGCCGTCTCCACGGCGGTCTTCATCGCCACCCCGATCTCGTTGGCGGCCATCGCCGATCGCTTCGGGGTGGGCGCCGGCACCGCGGGCCTCTTCTCGGCCGCCCAGCTCGGCATGTTCGTCGTGGCCTCCTGGGCCGCCGGGCGGTTCCTGGTTCCCGACGGGCGCGTGTTCCGGCTGGCGCTGCTCGTGCTGGTCGCAGCCAACGCCACGAGCGTTGTCGTCGACGATTTCGCCCTCTTCGTGGCCGTTCGAGCGCTCTCGGGCGTCTCGCTCGGCGTACTCACCTGGCTGGCGTGGTCACAGGTGTTCGGCGACGAGGAGCGACAGGGAGACATCGCCGTGGTCGGTCCGGTCGCCGGCGTGGTCGCCGCGCCGCTCTTCGGCGTCCTGCTCGAGGCCGGCGACGACCGCTGGGTGTTCGGGGTACTCGCGGCGGCGGCGGTGATCCCGCTGCTCTTCACCCCCGACTTCGCGGTCGGATACTCGGCACCGGTCGGGGGGCGGACCCGGGCCGTGCCGCAGGCGATCGTACTCATCCTCGCTCTCCTGCTCCTCACGCTCGGCGGGTCGGCGGTGTTCGTGTTCAGCGGGGTCATCCTCATCGAGGAGGTCGGCATCAGCCCCGGTGCGTTGTCGCTCGTCTACGCGGCCAATGCGCTGGCGAGCGTGCCCTCGTCTCGCTGGCGGGGCCGTCGCCCCTTCTCCGGCGTGTGGCTCGCGGTGACCGGGGCCTGCGCGGTGAGCCTGCCTCTGATCACCGAACCGTGGATGGCATGGCCGGTCCTCACGTTGTGGGGCTTCGCCTTCTGGGCCGGTGTACCGGGCCTCTACAGCCTCCTCGCGGAACGGTCCGCCCATCCGGCCGAACGAGCCGGCGACGCCCAGGCGGCGATGGCTGCCGGTCGCGCCGTCGGGCCGTTGTTCGGCGGCGCGCTCGTCTCGGTCTGGTCGTTCGGGGTACTGGGGTTGGTCTGCGGGTGTCTGATGGCCGCGGGCGGTGCGCTCAGCCTTGCGGTCGAGCGGCAGCGTCCGGGGCGGTAGCGTTCGCCCATGGCCGGCGACCCTGTGCTGCTCGATGTCGACGGACGCGAGATCCGGGTCAGCAGCCCCGACAAGGTCTTCTTCCCGAAACGGGGCGAGACCAAGCTCGATCTCGTCCGCTACTACCTCGCGGTCGCCGAGCCGTTCATGCGAGTGGTCGGCGGTCGGCCGCTCCTGCTCGAGCGCTACCCCGACGGCGCTCGCGGCAAGTCCTTCTTCCAGAAACGGGTGCCGAAGGGTGCGCCCGACTGGCTGCGAACGACGGTGGTGAGCACGCCCAACGGGACGACGTCGAACGCGTTGATCGCCCACGACATGGCCCACATCGTGTGGGCGGTCAACATGGGGTGCCTGGGGTTCCACGTGTGGCCGTACCGGGCCGACGACCCCGCCCACGCCGACGAACTCCGCATCGACCTCGACCCCCAGCCGGGGACCACCTTCGACGACGTGCGAGCTGCGGCCTTCGAGGTGAAGGCGGTCCTCGACGAACTCGGCATCGTCGGGTTCGCGAAGACGTCGGGCTCGAAGGGCATCCACATCTACGTCAGGCTCGAGCCGCGTTGGGACAGCTATCAGGTGCGCTACGCCGCCGTGGCGTTGGCCCGCGAGCTGCAACGTCGCTCCCCGGAGCGCCTCACCTGCGAGTGGTGGAAGGAGGAGCGTGGTGAACGGGTGTTCGTCGACTTCAACCAGAACGCGCCGCACAAGACCGTGTTCGGCGCGTGGTCGGTGCGTCCCCGGGTGGGAGGGCAGGTGTCGACCCCGATCACCTGGGACGAGGTGGCGACCGTCGCTCCCGAGGAGCTCACACTGGCGACCGTGCCCGAGCGCCTGGCCGCTTTCGGCGATGCGTGGGCGACCATCGACGACGAGCTCCAATCGATCGAGCCGCTCCTCGAGTGGCACGAACGCGACTGGTCGAACGGGCTGATGGACGCGCCCTGGCCTCCCGTCTACCCGAAACAGCCGAACGAGCCGCCGAGGGTCAGCCCGAGTCGGGCCAAACGGCCCGAGGACTGACCGCAGGCTCGGCGATCAGACCTCGTCGAGGGCCAGAAGGGCGGCGCCGAGCGCGCCGGCCTCGTCGCCGAGTTCGGCCATGCGGATCTCGACCGGTGGTCGATGGGCCGAGCCGAGGGTGAGCTCGGGCATCCAGGCGGCGACGCCGTCGGCCAGCGCGTGGCCGATGCCGCTCAGCCCGCCGCCGATGACGATGCGCGCCGGATCGAGGATCATGACGAGGTTGGCGCATCCGACGGCGACCCAACGGCAGAACGCGGCGAACACGCGAGCCGCGTCGTCGTCCCCGGCGGCGAGCGCCCGGGCGACGTGGAATCCGGTGATCGCGTCGACCGAGCCGGCGAGCGCGATCGCTGCGTCGAATCGGCCCGCGGCGGCGGCCTCCCGACCCTGCCGGCCGAGCGCAGAACCGGACGCGTAATACTCCCACGGGCCGTGCTGACCGGTGAGGTGGGCGGGACCGCTCACCTCGATCACCATGTGGCCGGCCTCGCCGGCGAAGCCATTGGTGCCGGTCACGAGTCGCCCGTCGACCACGAAGCCGGTGCCGATACCCGTCCCCAGCCCGACGAACGCGAAGTCGTCGGCCCCTCGGCCGCTGCCGAGCTTCGCCTCGGCCCAGGTGGCGGCCGACGCGTCGTTGGCGACGGCGACGGGAACATCGAGCGCGGCGCCGAGTTCACGGCCGAGCGGGTACTCGAGGATGTCGGGGAGGTTGGGTGAGTAGCGGACGATGCCGCCGCGGGTCGCCAGTCCGGCGACGCCGAGCCCGACCGCATCCACGGTTGTCTCGTTTCGCGTCACGAGATCGTCGACCAGGCGGAGCAGCGTGGACACGACGACCGGTGCCTCGCCGGCACTCGATGCCCGGGCCCGGTCGATGACCGTGTGGGTCGATTCGTCGATCAGCAGTGCACGGGCGTTGGTGCCGCCGATGTCGAACCCCACGATCATGAGCGCCGACAATAGGCCGACCGCGGCGGAGCGGCGCCTCGACCGCCGTCGAACGGGTGACGACCGAGATGGACGTCTGCACCAGCCTCGGAGCTTCGACATGCCGGCTGCGACCTGAAGCTTGACAGAAAGCTTTCTACAAAGCTACTTTCCGGGGATGGCCACGGCCTCCCGCCCCGATCTCACCACGATGACCCTCTTGCTGGGTCGCCTCTCGAGGCTCAACGAGGCCGCGGTCGCCGATGTCTGTGCGGCCCACGGGATCACCCCGGCCGAATTGCGGGTGATGGCCCTGCTGGCCCACCGCCCGGGTCGGTCGGCCAGTCCGTCCGACATCGCCGCGTTCGTCGTGCAGACGAGCGGTGGACTGACCGCCACGCTCCGCCGCCTCGAGACGGATGCCCATGTCGTTCGCGTCGCCGACCCGACCGACGGCCGGGGCCGGCTCGTCGAGCTGACCGATGCCGGGGTTGCGGCCCACGACCGCATCGTCGCCGCCGTCGTCGCCCGGGTGAGTCGCGCCTTCGACGGTCTCGACCTCGGCGACATCGATCGGCTGATCCGTGACCTCGTCGAGGGGTTCGAGCGGGTCGAAGGTTCCCCGTCCAGTGCCGGCTTCGTCGCCGGCGTCCCCACGTCTCCCGTCACGAGGTGACCCCCATGAACACGACCGACACCACCACCGGCCTCGAGCTCCGCCCGCTCAGCGGACGCCTCGCCGCGGAAGTACGGACCCCGCTGTCGGCACTGCTCGCCGACGAGGGTTTGCAGGAGCAGCTCCGGGCGGCGCTGCCCGAACATGGCGTGCTCGTGATGCGGTCGGCCTCGCCCACGCCCGAACAGCAGATCGCGCTGGCGTCGGTCTTCGGTCAACCCGAGCCTCCCCAACCCCAGAACCCCCGGCACCCCGACCACGACCTGATCTGCGTCTTCGACAGCGCCGGCGGCTACAAGGCCGACAAGTGGCATGCCGACGAGACCTTCGTCGACAACCCCGTCTCGGGCGCGGTGCTCTCGATGCAGGTCAAGCCTCCCGTCGGTGGCGACACGATGTGGACCAACACCGAAGCGGCCTACGACGCGCTGTCGAACGGGATGAAGACCCTCCTCGCGAACCGCCGGGCCCGTCACGAGATCAACGAGTCGGTGGCGACGGTGCACCCGGTCATTCGCACCCATCCGGTCACCGGTCGCAAGTCGATCTACGTCAACGACATCTTCACCCGCGGCATCGTCAACCTGCCGCCCGACGAGAGCGACGCGATCCTCCCGTTCCTGAAGCGTCACGTGCACCGCCCCGACTTCACGTACCGCCACACGTGGGACGAGGGCGACGTGGTGATCTGGGACAACCGCTGCACCCAGCACTACGCCATCAACGACTTCGAGGGCCGACGGGTCGTGCATCGCGTCGGCTTCTTCGCCGAGCCCTTCGCCGACTGAGTCCCGCCGAGATGCGCAGCGGACCGACCAATCCCTTCCTCGCCGATTCGTCGTATGCGGTCGCGCACGGCCGCAGCGACCAACAGGACAACGTGCCGTGGCGCGGACCCGAGGGTCCGACCGAGGTGCTCGACGAAGCCACCGACCTTCAGTACGCGTGGCTCGGGCCGTGCCACTTCGGCGGGTTGATCTCGGGGCCGTATCCCGACGGCAAGCGGACGATCTGGTCCAACGGCCGCCAGAACATCGTGAAGCTCGACTACGACACCCTCGAGATCCTCGCCGACCACGAGATCGTCGGCGGCGAGGGTCGCAGCTCCCGGGCGGAACTCGAGGCCAACCTGGTCGGCCTCGACACCAAGGAGGGCTGGGAGGCGATCGAACACGCCATCGAGCTGTCGATGAAGTACATGACCGGCCTCGACGGCGTCTACGCG
>JAUIML010000258.1 GCA_030432715.1 Acidimicrobiia bacterium
CCGGACAGGGATCACCCATCCCACCCGCTTTGAAGGCGGGGGAGCCCACCAGGCGCTCGGACACCTCCGCTCGGCAAGCTATCGGGGCGCGGGGACATCCGGTCCCCGGCTCGCTACGTTGCCTGCATGTCGAAGAACCGCATCATCCTCGTCGTCGTGCTCGTCGCCCTCCTCGCCGTGCTGGCGAAGAAGGTCAAGGACGTCTAGCCCGGGGCGCTAGAACGGCCACCGTCGCTTCGGCGGGGCCTTGCGGGTGCGCCAGAGCAGGGCGCCGCCGGCGGCGAGCCCGAGTCCGAGTGCTCCCGCTCCCACCACCGCCGGCTTCGGTGCGGCGATCGAGCCTTCGCGCAGCGGACGAGGGTTCTCGAACGTGCGGATCTCCCAGCCCCGCGCCTCGGCCTCCTTGAGCAGGGCACGGTCGGGGTTCACCGCCACCGGGTGCCCGACGGTCTCCAGCATGGGCAGGTCGGTGATCGAGTCGGAGTAGGCGAACGAGTGCTCGAGATCGAGGTCGTGGAGCGCCTGTTCGCGCTCGATCGCCTCGACCTTGTGGACACCGGCCGAATAGAACTCGACCTCGCCGGTGTAGCAGCCGTCGGCGTCGACGCGGGCCCGGGTGGCGATGGCGTCGTCGACGCCGAGGTGGCGGGCCAGCGGCAGGACGATCTCCTCGGGGGAGGCAGACACCAGGTACACACGACGACCCGCGTCGCGGTGTGATTCCATGAGCTCGAGGGCCTCGGCGTACACCAACGGATCGATCACTTCGGTGAGCGCATTGTCGACCAGCGCGGAGATCCTCTCCTTGTCCCAGCCGACGGCGATGCGCAGCGCGGTTTCGCGCATCTTCTGCATGCGGCCCTCGTCGGCGCCGAGGTAGCGGAAGACGATCTGGCCCCAGAGGGCGCGGACGACCAGCCAGCGGTTGAGCAGACCCTCCTGCTGCAGGCGCGGCCCGAAGGCGAGCATCGCGGCCTTGGCGATGACCGTCTTGTCGAGGTCGAAGAAAGCCGCCTCGACCGGCTCCTGTGCAGGCTGCACCATCGCGTCAGCCTACGGACCAGCCGGGCCCGGTCGGCCGCCATCGGGTCGAGGGTTGGGAGTGTCAGACGGTCGCCGTATGGTCGGCAGCACGACTTCCCCGTCGAGCGTGTGTTCCGGGGAGTCGTGATGTTGCAGGTGTGTTGGTCGCCCAAGGGCGGTTCGGGAACGTCGGTGGTCGCAGCGGCGATCGCGCTACAGGCCGCGTCAGCGGGTCACGACACGCTGCTCGTCGACCTCGCCGGCGATCAGTCGGCCGTGTGCGGCGTGGAGTCCGGCGAGGGCGTCGGCGACTGGTTCGCCGCCGAGACCGATGTCGGGCCCGAGGCCCTGCGGTCCCTCGAGGTGGAGATCGGCGAGCGGCTGCGCCTGCTGCGGCGCGGCGGTTCGCCCGAGTCGCGTTGGTCGCCCGAGCGAGTTGCGTTGGCAATGGCGCTCTTCGACCGTTCGCCCGGCCTCGTCGTGGTCGACGGCGGACGCCAGACGGGTGAGGGCCTGCCGGCGAGGGCCGACGCCGTCGTGGTCACCCGTGGGTGCTATCTCGCCCTTCGCCGCTTGGCCGACGCGCCGATCGCCGACGCCCGCGTCGTCTTGATCGAGGAGCCGGGCCGCGCCCTCTCGCGCCGCGATGTGGAGGCGGCGATCGGCACCGTCGCCGTGGTCCTCCCGTGGGACCCCGCGGTCGCGCGTGCGGTCGATGCCGGCCTCCTCGTCTCGCGGATGCCGCGCTCTCTGCGTCCGCTTCGACGGTTGGCCCCCGTCGCTCGCCGGGTGGACGCATGAGCCGGGCCGAACTCGTCGAGCGCATCCATCGACAGCTCGTCGAGAACGGTGGCGACCTCCGCACCGCGGGCCGGCTGCTCGACGCCGAGGCGCCGCTGCTCTCGCCCGCGGACCGCTCCGAGATCACCCGCCAGGTCGCGGCACGGGTGAGCGGCTTCGGGCCGATCGACCACCTCCTGCACGACGCCGAGGTGAGCGAGGTGATGATCAACGGTGCGGGGCCGGTGTGGATCGAGCGACGGGGCGATGTCGAAGCAACCGACCTGACGGTCGAACCCGATGAGCTGCGGCTCCTCGTCGAGCGCATGCTCGGTCCCCTCGGCCGGCGCCTCGATCCGTTGCGGCCCTGGGTCGATGCCCGCCTGGCTGATGGCAGCCGGGTCACCATCGTCAGTCCGCCCATCGCCCCCGACGGGCCCTGCGTGACGATCCGTCGGTTCGTGCTGCACCGACCCGAGATCGGCGAGTTCGCACCACCGGCGGTCGTCGCCGTGCTTCGCCACTGCGTCCGGGCGAACGAGACGATCCTGGTGAGTGGAGGCACCGGTGCCGGCAAGACCACGCTGCTCAATGCGCTCGCCGGCGAACTCCCCGCGACCACGAGAGTCGTCACCGTGGAGGACGCGGCCGAACTCGCGCTGCCACTCGACAACGTCGTGCGCCTCGAGTGCCGGCCGGCCGGCGTCGAGGGGACCGGACAGGTCGAGATCCGCGATCTGGTTCGTGTGGCCCTGCGGCTCCGGCCCGACCGACTGCTGCTCGGTGAGGTACGCGGACCGGAGGCCTTCGACCTCATGCAGGCGTTCAACACCGGGCACCGCGGCGGGATGTCCACCATCCACGCGAACTCCCCGGTCGATGCGCTCGACCGGTTGCTCAGCCTCGTCCTGTCGGCCGATGCCGGTGTGCCCGCCGATGTCGTCGAGACACAGTTGGCCAGAGCGATCGATGTCGTCGTGCAGGTCGCCCGCGCCGATGACGGCAGTCGTGTGGTCTCCGACATCGCGCGAGTCGTCGGGCCCGGGCGTGTGGAGCCGGTGGTGGCGTCGTGACCTGGTGGATGTCGTCGTCGGATCGGGAGCGGCGCCGACAGCTCGATCAGCTTCCGTCGTTCCTCCATGCGATGTCCCGTGCGTTGCGGAGCGGGTCGACGCTCCACACCGCCCTGCTGCGGGTCGCCGCCGATCCGTCCGTCGCCGGCGTGCCGTTGCAGCGGGTCGCCGACCGAGTGCGCACCGGATCGGCGGTGGAGGCAGAGATCGACCGGTGGGCGGCGGATCTCGACCATCCCGATGCCGATCTCGTGCGTGCCGTGATCAACACGGGTGCGGCCACCGGAAGCGCGCTCGCGGCGTCGTTCGATCGGGCGGCCGCGAGCCTGCAGGAACGCGCTGATCTGCAGCGCGAGATCGCCGCGCTGACGGCTCAGGCCCGGGCATCGGCGCTCCTCCTCACCGTCGCTCCCGTCGTGTTCCTCGGGCTGATGGCCAGCCTCGATCCGGCGGTGTTGGCCACGGCGATCACGACGAGCGGGGGCCGGGTCGCGCTCGTCGGCGGTGTGCTGCTCGATCTCGCCGGATGGGTGTGGATGCGGCGACTCACGGCGGCGGTCGACTCATGACCGCGGTGGCGGCGCTCTCGTTGTCGGCCGCATGTCTCGTGATCCTCGTGCCCTGGCGGGCCCGGCCCCGGCCGCTCGCACCCTCGCCGGTGCCTCGCTCGCGGCCCGACTGGCTCACCGCGGGCGGCCCGGCCTGGGGTGCGGCTGTTGCGGCGTCCGCCCTCCTGCTCCATCCCGTCGTCGCCCTGGCCGTGTCGGTCTGGCCGTCGTGGCGTCGCTGGCAGGGCGCCCGTCGGCGCCGCGACGAGCACCGCCGGGCGACCTTGCGGACCCTTCCCGAGAGCGCCGACCTCATCGGGCTCGGGCTCGGCGCCGGGCTTTCCGTCCCCGCGGCCGTCCGCCTCGTCGCCCCCTGGACCGGAGCGCCGTATCGCGACGTTTTCGTCGAAGCACTCCGCAGAGCCGATGCCGGTACATCGTTCGCCCGGGCCCTCGAACACGCGGCCGCCGGGCTCGATCCCGTGTCTCGACCCCTGATCAGCTTGCTCGCCGCGGCCGACGTCGACGGCGGTGCCGTCGTGACCGGCCTACTCCGGGTGAGCGACGAGGCCCGGCGTCGCCGGCGAGCGGCCGCGGAAACCCGGGCCCGCCGTCTTCCCGTGACCATGTTGCTCCCGCTCGTTCTCTGCGTCCTGCCGGCGTTCGGCTTGCTCGCGGTCGCTCCGCTGGTGTTCACCGCACTGGGTGATCTCCAGTTCGGGTTCTGACCTCCTTCCCGTTCTCCTTCCCGTTCTTCCCTTCCCCCTTCGCAACTTCTCCGACAACGACAGGGAGAGATGAATGACGACACACGATGCAGTGCGCACCCTTACGCTTTCGATCTGGGTGGGCCTCGAGAGCCGGGTCCACACTCGACAGCGAGCGGAGGGTGATCGCGGGCAGGCGACGGCGGAGTATGCGCTCGTCGTGCTCGGCGCGGCTGCGGTGGCGATGCTCCTGATCGCCTGGGCGACCAGCACCGGCAAGATGTCGACGCTGCTCAACAAGGTGGTCGACAGCGTGTCGGGCCGCATCACGTGAACCGCCATGGTCGGCCCGCCCGTCTCCCTCCAGGGCGGGCGGGTCGCTCATGCGGCCAGGTGACCGTCGAGGTCGCCCTCCTCCTGCCGATCGTCGTGCTCCTGGCCCTGGCCGTCGGCCAGGTGGCCGTGGTCGCTCAGGCTCGCGTGTCCACCACCCATGCCGCGCGCGAGGGAGCCCGGGTGGCCGCCGTCGGTGAGGGCGACGAACGTGTCCGAGAGGCCGTGCTGGCGAGTGGCACCCTGGCGGCGAGCCGGGTCCGGGTCTC
>JAUIML010000018.1 GCA_030432715.1 Acidimicrobiia bacterium
TCGGCAAGCTCGGCGGCATCGAGATCGTCGAGGCCGAGCGCAACGGCACCAAGGGCATGTGCTGTGGCGCCGGCGGCGCCCGCATGTGGATGGAGGAGACGGTCGGCGAGAAGGTCAACGACGTCCGGGCCCAGGAGCTGGTCGACACCGGCGCCACCCAGGTCGCGACGGCGTGTCCGTTCTGCTACGTGATGATGGACGACGGCGTGAAGGCCGCCGGCAAGGAAGAGGACGAGGTCCGCGTGGCCGACATCGCCATGCACGTCCTCGGCGCCATCGAGAACGGTGAGGCCAAGCGGGCCGAGGAGGAGCTGGCCCAACAGGCCGAGCTCGCCGGCGCCAGCATGGCCCTCCGCGCCGAAGCCGCAGCCGACGACGACTGATCGTTCACCCCCGCTCAACCCCCGTTCTGGCGTCACCGGTGACCGTATTGCGGTCGTATGTGACGCCAGAACGCAGGTAGGTTCGACCCCGTGAGTGATTCGCCGACGATCCTCGTCATCGACAACTACGACTCGTTCGTCTACATCCTCGTCCAGTACCTGGGTGAACTGGGGGCGAACCCGGTCGTGAAGCGCCACGACGAGATCGACCTCGACGGCATCCGGGAACTCGCGCCCGACGGGATCCTGATCTCGCCGGGTCCGGGCACGCCCGACGACTCTGGGGTCTCGCTCGCGGTGCTCGAGGAGCTCAAGGGGGTCGTACCCATCTTCGGTGTGTGCCTCGGCATGCAGTGCGTGGGCCAGGTCTACGGCGGCGACGTGATCCGGGCACCCGAGGTGATGCACGGCAAGACGTCGTTCGTTCGTCATCACGATGTCGGGGTGTTCGCCGGTCTCCCCAACCCGGTCGAGGCGACCCGCTACCACTCGCTCATCGTGGACCGTTCGACGCTGCCCGGCACGCTGGAGATCACCGCCGAGACCGACGACGGCCTGATCATGGGCTTGCGCCATCGCGAGTTCGACGTCGAAGGCGTCCAGTTCCACCCCGAGTCGGTGCTCACCAACGCGGGCCACGACCTGCTGAAGAACTTCCTGGCCCGCTGCGGCGCCGCCGCCCGGGCCTGAGCCCTACCCCTCCTCGGCGGGGGGTTCGGTCGTGGTGGTCGTGGTCGTCGTGGTCGTCGACGTCGGCGGTGGGCCGGCCTCGCCGACCACGATGACGACTTCCGATCCCTTGTCGACCAGCGTGAAGCTGCCGGGATTCTGCTCGATCACGAGACCGACCTGCGGATCCCCGAACGGCACGGTGCGGAACTCGGGCACCGGGACGAGCCCCTGGTTGCGCAGGGTCAGCGCGGCGGTGTCGTAGAACAGCGTGATCACCGAGGGGACCGACACCTGCTCGACGCCCGACGACACGTAGATCGTGATCCGGGTGCCGGCAGCCACGATCTGGGCGGCCGCCGGGTCGGTGCGGGTGACATCGCCCTGGTCGACCGTGTCGGACGGTTCCTCGATCGTCTCGTCGGCCACGGTGAAGCCGAGATCTCGCAGCTCGTTGAGCGCCTGGGCGACGCTCTTGTTCTTCATGTCGGGGATGACGACCTGATCGGGGCCGGTCGACACGTTGATGATCACCGGCTGATCGAGGGGGTGCTCGGTGCCCGGCGGCGGGCTCTGGCTCACCACCGTGCCGACTTCCTGGGCATTGGCCTCGGGAACCGACTCGGCGGTGTAGCCCCGCTCGCCGAGGAGCGCGATCGCCTCCGACTCGGTGAGCGCGATCACCGTGGGCACGGTGATCGCCTCGCCGGTGCTCACGATCAGCTCGACGGGTTCGCCGGGGTCGAGTCGTTGGCCGGGCACGGGCAACTGATCGAAGACCAGTCCGGCTTCGACATTGGCGTTGCGCCGCTCGGTGATGGTGGAGGTGAGACCCAGGTCGCGCAGCGCCTCCTCGGCCTCGAGCACGGTCATGCCGTCGAGATTGGGCACGTCGACCTTCTCGACGGCCACGTCATCGGGATCGCCGTCGTCGTCGCCGAAGATGCCCAGCTGGCGTCCGAAGGCGATGGTGAGGAAGCCGAGGATGAAGATGAGCACGCCGAGCCCCACGAGCAGGGCAACCGTCCGCTTCCAGTCGTCTCGGGGAGCAGGCTCGTCGTCGTAGTAGTAGCCGCCCGCCGCGTACTGGGCGGCGAGGGCGTTCTGGTCGAGCATCGGGCCGGACGCAGTCGCCACCGGGGCCGGGCCGACCGCCGGTGTGGCCGCCGGTGTCGCCGGTTGCACGGTGGTGGGGTCGACGACGGCAGGCGGTGTGGCCGCGGCGGCCGACGCGGCCGCGCCGGCAGCACCACCGGCCGCGGCTGCGGCTGCACCGCCGGTCGCGGCGGCCGCAGCACCACCGGGCACCTGATGGGCCCCGGCGAGATAGCGACGCAGGTCGTTGCGCAGGTCGTCGGCCGTCGGGTACCGGTTGGCCGGGTTCTTGGCCAGCAGCTTCATCGTGATCGCGTTGAGCGACTTGGCCACGGGAACGCCCCGCTCGATGAGCGTGTCGGGCTTCTCCTGGACGTGCTTGTAGGCGACAGCCACCGGGGTCTCGGCCTGGAACGGAGGCGTGCCGGCGAGCATCTCGTAGAGCACCACGCCGAGGGAGTAGAGATCGCTGCGTCCGTCGACCTGCTTGCCCTGGGCCTGCTCGGGAGAGAAGTAGGTGGCCGTGCCCATGACGGAGCCGTGCTGGGTCAGACCGGCATCGGTGCCGCCGGCCAGCGCAGTGGCGATGCCGAAGTCGGCGACCTTCACGTCGCCGCCGTCGGACACCAGGATGTTGCCGAGCTTCACGTCGCGATGGACGAGACCGGCCTGGTGGGCGGTCGACAGGGCCGACGCCACGTCGGCGGCGATCTCGGCGGCCCGGTCGGGCTGGAGCGGACCGGTCGAACGGAGCACATCGGACATGCTTCGGCCCGACACGTGCTCCATCACGATGTAGTAGGTGCCGCGCTCCTGACCCCAGTCGTAGATGCCCACGATGTTGGGGTGGTTGAGGTTGGCGGCGGCCTGGGCCTCACGCCGGAAGCGCTCGACGAAGTTCGGATCGTTGGCGAACTCGGGGAAGAGCACCTTGAGCGCGACCTCACGGTCGAGCAGCTCATCCCGGGCGAGATAGACATCGGCCATCCCGCCACGGGCGATGTGGCGCAGGAGTTCGTAGCGTCCGTTGAAGACGGTGGGGCCCTGGTCGGACATTCGGCCGATTCTAACTGCGCGGGGGCGCGGGACCGTTGCAGCCCCTCATCCGGGACCGAACGCCGCTTCGATCACGGCCCGGGCGATGGGTGCGGCCACCGCACCACCGGTCTGCTCGCTGGCACCCGGTTGGGCCTCGACGATCACGGCGACGGCGATCTCCGCCGGCTGACCGGGCCGGCCGGCGAAGCCGACGACCCACGCGTGGGAGCTCGCCGGGGTGGTCCCCAACTGGGCCGTGCCCGTCTTGCCGCCCACCTCGAGTCCCTCCACCTGCATGGCCCGGGCCGTGCCGTTCACCGCGACGTTGACCATGGCCTCGCGGAGTTGCCCGGCCGCGAAGGGCGACATCGAGGTGCGCCAGACCGACGGCTCGACCCGCTCGTAGACGCCGCCGTCGGCGTCGCGCACCTCGTCGACCACATGCGGGGTCATCATCTGGCCGTCGTTGGCGATCGCCGCGGCAACCATCGCCATGTGCAGCGGCGTGGCCTTCACGTCGTTCTGGCCGATCGCGGTCTGGGCGAGGACGGCGGAGTTCTCGTGGATCGGCGTGTCGCCGTTGGGCAACGGATCGCTGCCGTCGGGCTGGTAGGCGTCGAGTTCGGCGATGAAGGCGCCGTAGTCGGTCGGGTAGCGGGACCCGGCGGCATCCGGCAGATCGATGGCCGGGTCGGCGTTGAAGCCGAACTTCTCGGCCGTGCGCACCATCGCGTCGGGACCCAGCCACTCGGCACCGATCTCGGCGAATGTCGCGTTGCACGAACGCTGGAGGGCAAGGAGGAGATCGCCGCCGCAGGTGGAGCCGCCGAAGTTGCGGATCGCCGAACCCGAGGGCACGGGCTCGTAGCGGTCGGTCTCCGGCCACACCGGGTCGGTCAGGGTGATCCCGCCGAGATCGAGCGCGGCGGCCGCCGTCACGAGCTTGAACGTCGAACCGGGGAAGAAGACCTCACGGAACGACTTGGCCAGGAGGGGGTTGTCGGGATCGTCGAGCAGCGCCCGGTAGGCCTCGTTGACGGCCGTGCCGTCGAGGCCCGACAGCAGGTTGGGATCGAAGCTCGGATAGGTCCACATGGCCAGCACGTCGCCGGTCGCCGGGTCGATCGCGACCACCGATCCGTTGCGTTCCCCGAGCGCGTCGGCGGCGGCCCGCTGGATGTCGTCGCGCAGCGTCATCACCACCGTGCCGGTCGTGTCGCGGTCGACGAACAGGTCCTTGAGCGATCCGAACTGTTGATCGAGACGCGATCCGGCGAGTTCGTCGTTGTATTCGCGTTCGAGCCCGAACGCCCCCTGGTTGAGCGACTGGAAGCCGACGACGTGGGCGTAGAGCTCGTCGGTCGGATAGCTGCGCCGGAAGTCGATCTCGCCCGCCTCGACCGGCACGGAGAACGCCGCGACCACCCCGTCAGCAGTGACGATGTCGCCGCGTTCCTGGCCGAAGGCCCGCAGCTGGGGCCGGATGTTGCCCTCGTGGTCCTTGTAGTCCTCGGCGTCGACGAACTGGACCCGGTTGAGCTGGGCGAACAGCACCGTGTAGAGCACGATGAACGCCACGCCGAGGGTGCGGATGCGGCCGTTCATCGGGGCGCGACCGGTCCGGTGGTGGTCGGCCGGGTGCGCTGCTCGTGCGACAGGCGCATCAGCAGGGCCAGCACCACATAGTTGGAGACGAGGGCCGAGCCGCCGTAGGACACGAACGGGAGGGTGATGCCGGTCAACGGGATCAGCCGCACCACGCCGCCCATGATGATGAAGGCCTGGATGCCGAGCAGCGTCGTGAGGCCGACGGCGAGCAGCTTCTCGAACGGCCGAGTCGCCCGGATCGCGATGCGGAGCCCGCTCCCGATCACGAGCAGGAACGCCATGAGGATCGCCGTCGTGCCGGCCAGGCCCATCTCCTCGCCGATGGCAGCGAAGATGAAGTCGGTCTCGGCGAAGGGCACCCGGTCGGGCTCACCCCGGCCGAGCCCGGTGCCGGTCAGCCCGCCTTCGGCCATCGAGTAGGTGGCCTGGATGATCTGGAACCCGCCGTCCTGCGGGTCGGCCCACGGGTCGAGCCAGCCGTCGATCCGCCGTTCGACATGGCTGAACGTGCGGAAGGCGACGACCCCGCCCGCCAGGAACAGCCCGGCACCGAGACCCAGGAACAGGGTCCGCTCGGTGGCGACCCACATCAGCACGACGAAGAGGGCGAACACGAGCATCGACGAACCGAGATCGCGTTCGAGCACCATCACGCCGACCGACGCGGCCCAGGCGGCACCGATCGGGGCGAGGTCGCGCAGTTCGATGCGGGTCTTGATCAGCTCACGGGCGTCGACCAGATAGCTCGCGAAGAAGATCGCCAGCGCGATCTTGGCGAACTCGCCCGGCTGGAAGTTGACCGGCCCGATGCTCACCCAGATGCGGGCGCCGTTGATCTCCACCCCGATCGGGAGCAGCGGCAGGGCGAGCAGGCCGAGTCCGGCGACGCCGAGCAGGTAGCGGTACTGGGCCAGCATGCGGATGCGGGGGACGAAGACCAGCGTCGCCACGAACGCGACGATGCCGACCGCCGTCCAGACCGACTGGAGCCCGGCCAGGTCGCTGCCGTCCTCGACGTCCTCGCTGAGCCGGGCGATCATGACGTAGCCGATCCCGTTGAGCAGCAACGCCATCGGCAGGAGCACCGGGTCGGCGTTGGCCGCGAAGCGACGCACCGCGAGATGCACGAAGAAGAAGAGGCCGAGCATCCACGCCAGGAAGGGGCCGATGTCGGCCGGCACCGAGGCCGATTCTCCGAGGCTGGCCAGTCCGTAGGCCGACACGACCACAATCGCGATCAGCGCGATCAGGCCGAGTTCGACGCGGCGAGGGCGCAGGGAGGCCACGCGGGGGCGCGCCGCAGGGCGGCGCTCGACGGCGGTCACGGGTCGTCGGTGGCTGCCCGCTGCACGAGGGTCTCCGCGTAGTCGCGGGCCTCGTCGAGCGTGTCGAACTCGACACCGTCGACGACCTCACGCAGATCGTCGGCCTCGAGCTCGGCAACCGTGAGCACGAGCGGCTCCTCGACCGTCGGGTCGAACCAGAGCACCCCGTCGGGCCGGCCCCGGAAGATCACGACCTCCTCGCCGTCGAGACCCACGAAGTAGGCGGACCGGGCGTAGGCCACCACCGATGACACGAGCACGCCGAGCACGAGCAGCACGGCGCCGACGAAGAGACCGAGCCGCCAGGTGACGAAGGGCGCCTTGGTGGCCGACCGGTCGACGAAGATCTCGTCGGGGTGAGGGTCGTCGGGGCCGGTCTCGACCGGCGGATCGAGCCGCAGCACGCTGTCGGGCACGGCCTTGTGGGTGGAGAGGATGCGATCGGGCGGTGCTTCGTCGGCCGCGCCGTCGGCATCGACAACGTCGACGATCACCACGGTCACGTTGTCGCGGCCCCCGGCATCGCAGGCGGCATTGACCAGCGCGACCGCAGCCTCGGCCGGCTCCTCGACCTCACGCAGGACATCGAGCATCTCGGCCGACGAGAGTTCGTTGAACAGTCCGTCGCTGCACAACACGTAGCGGTCGCCGGCGACGGGGGCGAGTTCCCAGGTGTCGACCAGCACCTTCTCGTCGATCCCGAGCGCCCGGGTGACGATGTTGCGCTGGGGATGGGTGAGGGCCTCCTCGGGCGTCAGCCGTCCGTCGCGCACGAGGGCCTCGACCAGCGTGTGGTCCTCGGTGATCTGGGTGAGGGCGTGGTCGGTCACCCGGTAGAGCCGGGAGTCGCCCACGTTGGCCACGCCGAGGCGAGCCGACTCATCGACCGTCATCCCGACGAGGGCGACGAGGGTGGTGCCCATGCCGCGGAGTTCGGGCTCGAGCTTCGATCGGTCGACGATCTCCCGGTTGGCGGTCTGGACGGCCTCGATCAGATCGTCGACCGACGCGACGCCGTCGGCTTTCGCCATCTCGTCGACCGCGATGGCGGCGGCGACCTCACCACCGTTGTGGCCGCCCATGCCGTCGGCCACGACGAAGACCGGGGCCATGGTGAGCAGCTGGTCCTGGTTGGTCGACCGGACCTTGCCGACGTCGGTCGCGGTACCCCAGCGGAACTCGGTCATGCGAACTCCAGCACGACTTCGCCGATGGTGATGCGACTCCCGGGACGGATCGGGGTGGGACGCGAGACGGGGTCGCCGTCGAGCACCGTGCCGTTGGTGGAGCCGAGATCCTCGAGCATCCACTCGCCGCCGTCGGGCGACAGCCGGGCGTGGAGCTTCGACACGTGGGCGTCGTCGATCGACACGCCGCAGCCGGCACCCCGACCGATCGTCGTCTCACCGTCGAGGGCGAAGGTGTGGCCTGCGAGCGACACCGGGGCAACGACGACGAGGCGGGCACCTCCCGTCGACACCATCGTCGGTGATGCGGCGGGGCGGGGGTCGACGCCGGTCGGCGCCGGCTTCGGTGGCCGCCGCGCCGGCGTGGGGGCAGGGCCGGCCGGTGCGGCGGATTCGGCCCTCAGCTCCACCCAGACCGCACGCAGGACGCGCAGGAACACGAGGTAGACGAGGGCAAGAAGACACACCCGGAGGACGATGAACAGCTGGTCCGACACGGTGCGCCGAGACTAACCCTGCAGGCCGCCCGACAAGTGACGCGCCCACGACCGACCGTGGTCAACCGGCCCGGAACTCGATGCTGGTGGCGCCCAGGTCGATCCGGTCGCCGTCGACCAGGCGATGCGCGGTGATGGGGGTGCCGTTCACGAGGGTCCCGTTGGTCGAGCCGTTGTCGGTGAGGACGAACCCGTCGCCGTCGGGCCGGATCGCCGCATGTTCACGACTGATGTTGGGGTCGTCGAACGAGATCGTGCAGTCGGAGAGTCGGCCCATCGTGACGGTGTATTCGCCGAGGACGACCTGCTGCCCGGTGGGCAGATGGAGCACGCCGACCCCGCCGTCGGCCTCCTTCATCCGGCCCCGGACGTGGATCGCCCCGCCGCGGACCGCGTCGTCGCCTTCGATCTCGACCTGGACCGGACCCATGAACGTCCAGCCCTCTTCGCGGGCATGGTCGCGGGCGGCATCGCACAGCTCACGGACGAGGGAGTCCTTCACCTCCGCGAAACGCTCGAGGTCGGAGGTGGCCAGGCGGACGACGAAGTGATTCGCCACCACCGGCTGGCCCTTGACCCCGACGCTGCGCGAGTCGGCCATCTCGCGGGCGATACGGTGACCGATCTCGACGGGTCGCACCCCGCCGCGGAAGAAGCGGCCGACGGTGCCTTCGACAAAGCGCTCGAGGCGTCGTTCCACAGATCGCAGGCCCACGGGTCGGAGGCTAGCGCCGCTCGTGAATCACTCGGGTGCCACCACCCGATCGGGGCGAAAATGCGTCACACCGCGCTAGCCTCGGGGAACGTCCACTTCGGTGTACGGCCACGCGCGAGTGGCGGAATTGGCAGACGCGCAGGCTTCAGGTGCCTGTGCCCGAAAGGGTGTGGGGGTTCAAGTCCCCCCTCGCGCACAATTGTGATGTCGCGAGACATCGGAAACTCTCGAACCCTCAGGTTCGGGGGTTTCTGGGTTTTCCGGTGGGTTGGTAGGCGCGGTTCGGGTCGAGCTCGAGCTGGCGGAGGAGTTCGCCGGTGGCGGTGGCGATGATGCGGATGTCGCGATCCGCGATGAGCATCGTGATTGGTGTGGCGGCGTGCTCGCGTCCGATGCCGATCTTGTAGAGGCGGCCGTTGTAGCGCAGGGTGACTTTGCCGTAGTTGTCGACGCGATCGTGGCGGATCCGGTAGTCGGTCGCGGGGCCGCTGGCGGGTCCGGTCTTGGGCAGTCGGGTGTAGATGGCGGCGGGTGTGGAGCGGCCGAGGCTGGCGTGAGGTCGGTGGTGGTTGTAGTGATCGACGAACTCGTCGAGCAGTGTCTGGAGGTCATCGATTGTGTGGGCGGCGGGGCGGGCGCGGAGCCATTTCTTGAGTGTTTGTTGGAAGCGTTCGACCTTGCCGCATGTGGTGGGGTGGTTCGGTCGGGAGTGTTTCTGATCGATGCCGAGATCGGCGAGAAGTGTCTCGAACCGGTTGAGTCCGGTGCGGCCACCGCGGGCGAATCGGGCGGTGTAGTACATGCCGTTGTCGGACAACACCGACGCTGGATAACCATGCTGGCCTGCGGTTTCGCGGAACGACGTGACGACCGCGCGGCCGTTCACGACCACGAACGCGGTGACGTCCAGCGCGAACCGGGAGTGGTCATCGAGCCACGTCAACACCTCGACATCGGTGCCGTCGGCGAGACGGATGTGGGTCGTGTCGGTCTGCCATGTTTCGTTGGGGGGATCAGCCTGGAACCGGATGTAGGAAGATTTCGGACGCTTCCGCGGTTGCGGTGTGATCAGCCCGGCCGTGATGAGTCGACGGCGGATCGTCGCGGCGGAGACCTCGATGCCGTGATGGTGACGAAGGTGCCAGCGGATCGTCTCGGGGCCGGCGTCGAGGCCTTGTTCGCTGAGGGTTCGGCGCAGCTCGAGGATCGTCTCGACGGTTTCGGGCGGCGTGGCGTTGGGTGACGCGCGCGGACGTCTTGATCGGGGTTCGAACGCGGCGTCGCCGTCGGCGCGGTAGCGGGCGATCAGCTTCGAAACCCAGCCCCGCGACACGCCATACAAGCGAGCGACGTCGGCCTGGCTCAGGCCCTCCAACTCCACCGCCAAGATGATCGACCTGCGCTTCGACATCGACCACGATCACCGACCCGGTGTTTCCGATGTCTCGCGACATGTGTTTCCGATGTCCTGAACTCACACACCCCCTCGCGCACAATTGATGTCCGGCCCGATGGAGCCGCAGACGGCCCGGCGGGCCGCGCGAACCTCGACGGTGGCATCCCGAAGGATCCTGTGCCACGCTTTGCGGGCGGCGGTCATGGGTGATCATCGACGGGGTTTGGGACATGGGTTGGATTGAACGGCGGCCACGGGACGTGGCCTCGCAGATCCTCGAGTTTGCGGAAAGCGGTCGCCTGGTCGAAGGGCCGCGGTCGGAATCCGACGACCAGCGGGGCACGATCGCGCTGATCGTCGTCGCCGCGCTGGTGCTCGGCGGCGGCCTCAGCCTCGCGACCAGCGGCGCGATCGGCGGAGAGAACGAGACCGTCACCCTGGTCGCGATCATGTGTGCCCTCGGGTCGCTGGCCATTCTCGTCCCGGCCGTGCGCCTCATGAGGACCGAGACCCCCGGCCGACCTGTCAAGGTGCGGCCCGCGGCCGTGCTCCCCCCGGAACTCGTCCGAGTGGGCAACTGGATCCATCGCGACGGCGCGTGGCTGCGCGTCGAGCAGGTGGGCCACGATGGCGGCGGTCGAGTCCAGGCGCTGCTCAGTTCGGGAGACCTGGTCGTGCTCGGCACCCCGGTCACGATCGCGGGCGACGACTTCCGCCCGGCGAACGACCCGGTCGCCTCGCTCCGCGACTGACGAAGCCCCCGCGCTACTCGCCGAGTGCCTCGCGGGAGACGTTGATCGCGCTCTTGTAGATGCCTTTGGCCATCAGCGACGTCGCCGCCGCTCGACGGGCGGTGAAGACCTCCTTGCGGATCTCGTGGACGGCTCGGTTGTCGGGCTCGGCGTCGCTGGCCATCTGCACGAGATGACCGGCCAACGCGAGTTCGCCGGCCTCGACCAGCTCGAGGGCACGCTGGGCGAGAGCGACGGCGCCGCCGGCGAGCGAGGCGACCTCGGCGCCCAGCGCGGCCTTTGGCGCCGGATGCAGGGTCGAGGGATCGCCGTCCCACCATCCGCCGTAGAGGCGATAGATGCCACGGACGACGAACTCGGGTTCGTCGTAGGTCGGCGCGAGGTAGGGCACGTCGCGAAACCGGTCGGGCAGCTTCACCGTGTGGAGCACGGTGTCGAGCGAGGCGCCCTCGTTCATGAGTGCCACCGTCTCCCGCACCAGGTACTCGAGGGCGCTCGCCGCCATGTCGAGCACCATCGCCACGCGGTCGGCGCCGGCAACCGGGAGACCGTGCGCCGGCAGCAGTAGCTCTGGGCCCTTCGCGATCATCGCCCGCAGCGCCGTGGCCCAGTCGCCGGCGAACCGCTGCACCTTCTGAGGGTTGCCCGCATTGGGGAAGTTCCACATGAACAGGTCGCCGACGTAGACCGCCTTGCGGCCCGGATCCCACAACCAGGTGTGGTCGTCGGTCTCGCCGTTGGCGTGGTGCAGCTCGAAGTGGGTGTCGCCCACCGTGAGATCCATCCCCGCCTCGTGGGTGATCGTCGGCACGGCCACGTCGTCGGGCAGGTACCGGCCTTCCCCCACCCCCATGAAGTCGGGGTCCTTCTTGGTGCCGCCGAACTGGCGGGAGTTGATGGCCAGGTTCCATCCGGCGGTCTCGCGATAGCGGGCGAATCGGTCGTGCACCGCCTCGTGGGCGATCACGTCGGGCACGCCGTGGCCGCGCCGTTCGGCATCGGCGAAGATCGCGGGGCTGCCGCCCACATGGTCGGCGTGGCCGTGGGTGTAGACGATCGAGTGCACTCGATCGGTGCGCCAGGCCCGGATGGCATCGATGCAGCGCGTCCCGGCCAACGAGCCGCTGGCGTCGACCAGCACCAGGCCGTCGCCGCTGTCGACACTCCAGATGTGGGAGAACGCCTCGACGATCGACAGCCCGTCGGCCACCTCCGACAGCTCGAAGGTGATGCGGTTCGTGGGCTCGTCGGCCACACCGCGGTCGATGATCCTCGACGACAACTCGATCAGATCGGCCATGTGCTGCTCCCGGCTCGCTCCAGCGCACGGTACCGTCCGATCCATGACCACGCAGGAGCCGCCGGAGGGCGCCACCGTCCACGAGGGGGTCGAGGGCTGGACGATCGACGGTCGCGCCGACGACCCCGCGATCCTCGACGACGCCACCGCCCTGCTCGACGGCGAGCTCCCCGACCCCCGCTTCGTCTCGAGCGACTATCTCCGCTGGGCCTATCGCGACAACCCCCTCGGGCGAGCCTGGGAGCGCCACCAGCTGGTGGCCGACGGTCCCGGCACGAAACTCGTGGCCCACTACGCCAACATGCCGCGTCGGTTCCGTGGGCCCCACGGCGAACGCAGCGATGGCGCGTGGTCGCTCAATGCCGTCGTCCACCACGACCATCAACGGGCCCGCCACTTCACCCGCATCGGGCTCGAGATCTACGAGGAGGCGGCCGGCGACGACCGGTCGTTCGTCGTGGGCGTCACCAACGAGAAGTCGACCGGGGCGGTCGTGAAGTACATGGGGTGGCGCCTGGCGGGTCCGCTGCCGGTGCGCATCGTGCACCCGCTCGGTCGCGGCCGCCGCCGCATGACCCACCACGAAATCGACGCCAACTGGCTCGACTCGCCGGCCTTCGAGGAGTTCGCCGCGACCGTCGACCGACACCCGGTCAGCGGCTGGGCCACCGACTACACCCCCGAGGTCCTGCGCTGGCGCCTCGCCTGTCCCGAGACCCGCTACTTCGTGCATCAGGCCGACGACATCGCCCTGATCACGACCCGCTCGAACCTCGGCCCCATTCCCGCCTGTGTCGTGCTCAAGGCCTTCCCGCTCACCGCCGGGTCCGCCCCGATCGACGCGACGCAAGCGATCCGTTCGGCCACGCGCTTCCATCGGGCCGGGTTCGCCGTCTACGCAGGGTTCAACCGCTCCGTGGCGGTACGCGGCCTGCGGCCGCCGCGACGCCTGCAGCCCTCGCCGCTCAACCTGATCATCCGCCACCTCGACCCGGCCATCGACCAGGACACGATCGAACTCGACACGTTCGAGTTCCTCGACATGGACGCCTACTGAGGCATGGACGTCTACTGAGCCGGGCGCGACCGGTCAGAAGGTCAGCTCGGCCAGGCTGGCGAAGCCGACATTCATGGCGTCGACGTCGTCGGCCGGATCGTCGAACCCGCTGGTGCAGTCCGACGCGAGGGCATCGCGTTCACCGAAATCGGTGGCGGTCGGCACCTCGACCATGCCGCGGACCTCGGCCTCGGTGCAGGTCGGGATGTTGAGGCTCTCGACGAAGGGCCCGCTCCCGCCTCGCAGCTCCTCGATGTGGTCATCGAGCCATCCGGAGACGAAGCGAGCACCGGTGGCGAAGTCGGCCGGCTCACCGAACCCCTGGCTTGCGGCGAGCGCAGGGTAGCCGGCGCGGGCGCCGGTACGCGCGGCGCCGACGGTGCCCGAGAGTTCGCTGAAGGGCCCGATGTTGGCGCCCTCGTTGATGCCGCTGATGACGAGATCGGGCTCGACGCCCATGACTTCGAGCGCGTGGATGACGGCATCGGCGGGAAAGCCACTGACCGCCACGGCCGGGTGGCCGCTGGCCGTGGTGGCATCGACGGCGGTGACCTCGCCGTCGTCGGTCGTGGTGTCGGAACTGCCGCTGCGATTGCCGTCGGGGGCGACGACCACCACGTCGACGTCGCCGCGAGCGATCAACATCTCGACCAGTGCGTCGAGACCCGGCGCGTCGACGCCGTCATCGTTGCTGACGAGGACGAGCAGGGGCTCGGGCGCCGTCGTGGTCGTGGTGGTCGCCGGGGCCCCGGTCGTCGTGGTCGCCGGGGCCCCGGTCGTCGTGGTCGTCTCGTCGACGACCGGGTCGGCGGAGGAACCGCCGTCGTCGTCGTCACAGGAGGCAGCGACGAGCGCGACGGTCAGGAGGAGCACGAGGGTGGAGAGCAAACGGCGCATGCGCGCATGCTATGCCGCTCCACCCCTGTCAGCCGCTCCACCCCTGTCACCGCTGACGGCACCCGAGCACTCCGTGTGGCCACGTAGTGCGACAAGCGACACCCCAGGCACGCCCAGCACTGTCGCTTGTCGCAGAACGTGGCCGGGTGGAGCGTCGGCCGGCGTCAGACGTCGGCGCCGAAACGCTCGGCCAGATGATCGACCGGGTTGCGGGAGATGACACTCGGGGCCTGGTCGAGGAACTCGCGCCAGCGCCGGGCCATCGCGAACCACAGCCGCGGATGGCGGGCGCTGAGCCGCAGGGGCAGATACCCGAGCTCCCACATCATCACCACCCCCCAGAAGCCGAGATCGCTCTGCACGCCACCCGGTTCGAGCCGGGTGTGGATCCGCATCGCCCCGTGGAGGATGTGGACGATCCGATCGCGGATCGCCTCGCTGAGCACCGCCTCCGGGATGGTCGTCAGGCCCGACGCATCGGCCGGCATGGTCGCCGACCGGCCGACCGAGCGCGACCGGAACGAGACCCACCAGTAGGGGCGCTCCTCGTCGGAGGGCACGTGGAACACGAACGGCCGCGGTGAGAGCCGGCGGGCGAAGACCCGTGGAACCTCGCGTACGAGCCGGCCCAGGTGGGCGTCGAAGTCGCGCCACTCGACCCGCACGCCCTCCTCTGCTGCGGTTCGTTCGGCGATCTTGGGCGCGTACTTCTCGGCCAGCACCGCCAGGTGGGACTCGCGATCGGTGTACCAGTCGACGTCGCTGCGTTCGAATCCGGTGTCGCTGTCCCAGACGTCGCCCGGGGCCATGGTGATGACGTCGGTACCTTCGATGCCGCCCCGCGCGGCCACGCCTTCCACGACGGCGAGCGGGGTCACGAGATGGGCGTTGAGCGGCGCGCTGTCGGGATGGAGGAAGCCGACCATCGAACCGAACGGGATCGCGTAGCGGGGTCGGAGCCGGCCCATGACGTCGTGGAAGTCGTCGAGATAGGTGTCGCGGCTCACCAGGCGGAGCTGATCGACGTCGTCGCTGTCGTAGAGCACGGGATACGACTGGGCGAACGAGTGACTCTTGCAGGCGAGCGACGGATTGCCGAAGTCGTGCACGAGTTGGTCGAGCGCCCGGCCCCGGATCTTGCAGTCGTTGACGTCGACGACGACATGGTCGTCCTCTGCGATCACGAACGCGGTGTCGTCGAACCCGTACTGGTACGACGCGACGCGTACACCGTCGCCGAGGTCGATCGCCCGCCCGTGGATCAGCTCACGGGGCCGGTCGAAACCGAGGCTGACCACCTCGTCGGCCATGACGTCGACGCCGAAACGCGGGATCAGCACCTGGGCCGACCGGTCGAGCTTGCGCATCGACGGATAGTGGAAGTGATCGAAGTGGTGGTGGGTCAGGTAGACGTAGTCGGGCGCCAACATCTCGGGGGTCGGCTCCGTGCTCGGCGGGAAGTGCCACCACGAACGCCAGTAGCAGGACCCGATGAGCCACGGGTCGACGAGGATCGTTCCGGCCCGAGTCTCCGCCCGCAGGCAGGAGTGGCCGATCACCGTCACGCGCATGAGCCGCAACGGTACGTCACAAGTACCATTCCCCGGTGCGCTGGGGTCCGAGAATTCGACGAACGGTGGCGAGTCCGCTCGGGCTGCTCGTGATCGCGACGTTCGTCCTGGGCGTGGCCGTGCGCTGGTACGTCCTCAATCGCTGGTACGTCGACGTGCCCCTCGTCGAGGACGGGACCCTCAACGACAACCTCTACTACCACCTCTCCGCCAACCTCCTGGTCGAGGGCCATGGGTTCGCGAATCCCTTCGAGTACCAGGTCAACGACGTCATCATCCCGACCGCCGCCCATCCACCGGGGTTCACGGTCTATCTGTCGATCTGGTCGCTCTTCGGCCTCGACACCGTGACCTGGCATCGGTTCGCCGGCGGGGTGATCTCCGCGTCGGTGGTCCTGCCGGTCGGCCTGTTGCTCCACCGGCTCATCTCGTTGCGGGTCGCCGCGCTGGCGATGGTCGGGGTCGCCCTCTACCCGCCGCTGTGGATGAACGACGCCCTGATCCTGTCGGAGTCGATGTACATCCCCTTGGCGGCGTGGGCCATCTTCTTCGCCCATCGGGTCTACGACGACCCCTCCGTGCGCAAGATCCTCGAGCTGACCGTCGTGCTCGCCCTCGGCTCGCTCACCCGCAGCGAACCGTTCCTCATGTTCTTCCTGCTGCTCACCCCGTTGGTGATGCTGCACCCGCAACTCGAGTGGCGCGAGCGGTTCCGACGCACGGCGATGGCCGCCGGCCTCGCGATGCTGATCCTGGCGCCGTGGGTGGGGCGCAACGTGACGATCTTCGACGAGCCGACCTATCTGGCGGTCGGCCCCGGCTACGTGCTCGAGCTCGGCAACTGTGACGACACCTACTCGGGCACCTACCTGGGTTACTGGTCCGCCACGTGCGACGACGGCACGACCTGGCCCGAAGGGGCCGACGAGTCGGGCATCGGCGCGGCGAAGTACGCGAAGGCGCGCGCCTACATCGGCGATCATCTCGGCGAGGTCCCCAAGGTCGTCGCGGCGCGGGTCGGACGCATCCTCGGCGTCTACCGCCCCACCCAGGGCATCGACTTCGACGTCTTCTTCGAACGACGCGTGCGCTCCCACGCGACCGTCGGCCTCTGGGCCCACTACGGGGCAATGCTGCTCGCGATCCCCGGTGCGGTCCTGTGGCGTCGACGCTCCACCCTCCTCCCGCTCGCCGCGGTCGCCGGGGTGTCGATCTTCACCGCCGCGATCACCTTCGGCATCTCGCGCTATCGCATCGGCGCCGATCTGGTGTTCGTCGTGCTCGCGGCCGTCACCGTCGGCCACCTGATCGACCGCTACGGTCCTGCCCGTCTCCGGACCACGGACAGCCCGAAGGAGGTGGTCGAGGCATGAGCATCGTCGACCGCATCCGCGAGGCGCCCCGGGCGGTGACGTTGATCGTCGGCGTCGGTCTCGCCGGCTGGCTGTTTCGCATCTGGGCCGTGCTGGTCTACCGACCCACGTGTCGCACCGGTGCGGCCGACTGCTACACCCTGGCCGGCGACGCCCTCTACCACCACGGCCAGGCCAATCTCCTCGCCGACCACTTCCGCTACCTGAACCCCAACATCCATCTCGCGACCGGCGAACTCGTCGACTCGGCCGGCGACCCGCCGCTGTTCGCCGCCTACCTCGCCGGCTGGTCGAAGATCGGCTTCGACGGCGTGACCGACCACCGCCTCGCCGCGACGTTCTGGGGATTCGTGCTCATCGTGGCGATCGGGCTCTTCACCCGCCGCCTCGCCGGCGACGTCGCCGGCGCCGCCGCTGCCGTCCTCGCCGCCGTGCACCCCCTGCTGTGGATCAACGACCTGATGCTGCTGTCGGAGGGCATGTACCAGCCCTTCGTCGTCCTCATGTTCTGGGCGGCCTACGAGTGGATCCGCGAACCCACGCGACGCCGGATCGTCCTCGTGGGCATCGCCATCGCCCTGGCGACGATGATCCGGGCCGAAGCCCTCAGCCTCTACGGCTTCATGGTGCTGCCCCTCATCTGGTGGGGGGCCCGGACCCTCGACACCGGCGAGAAGGTCCGCCAGACCCTGCTGTGCGGCATCGCGGGGCTCATGCTGATGTCGCCCTGGCTCGTCTACAACAACCTGCGGTTCGAGAAGCCGGTCACGATCAGCGCCGTCACCGGCACCGTGATGATCGCGGGCGCCTGCGACGGTGCGTGGACAGGAGAGTCGCTCGGGTACTGGGTCAACTGCTTCGACGACGAGCTCATCGCCGAACTCGAGGAGGCCCTGCCCGGTACCTGGCCGGACGACGAAGCCGACCGGGTCGTCTACGACGAATCGGTGATCGACGAGTTCAACCGCGAACAAGCCCTCGAGTACTACCAGGACAACTGGCAGCGCTTCCCCAAGGTCGCCCTGGCCCGGATGGGTCGATCGCTCGAGGTCTACCGGGTCAGCCACACCCTGCGGATGCAATACACGGTGGAGGGGCGTTGGGAGGAGCCCAGCACGGTCGGCCTGGGTGTGTACTACGCGCTGGTTCCGTTCACCGTGATCGGCGCTCTGCTCATGCGCCGTCGCGGTCAACGTCTCACCCCGCTGCTGTCGATGTGGCCGATGATCATGTTCGCCTCCGCGATCACCTTCGGGTTGACGAGATACCGGGTCCCGATCGACATCGCGATGATCGTGATGGCATCGGTGGCCCTGAGTTGGATCTTCCACCGGTTCCGCGCCGAGGGCGTGTTCGCGGCGCTGCGTCGGGAGCCGGCCCCATGAGCGCGGTCGTCTTCACGCTCGATCTCGAGGACCACCGGCCCGACGAGTCGGCCGAGCTCCGGTACCCCGCCGTCACCGACGACCTCCTCGACGACCTCGAGGAGTGGGGCGTGGTCGGCACCGTCTTCGTGGTGGGCGACGTCGTGCGCGACCAGCCCGACCTGGTCGCCCGCGTCGCCGCTCGCGGCCACGAGCTCGGCCTCCACGGCGCCACCCACACGCCCCTGCCCGACGTGGGCGCCGAGACGTTTCGCACGGTCACCGCCGAGGCGATGGACCGGCTCGCCCAGACCGTGCAGACCGACATCAAGGGCTTCCGGGCGCCGATCTTCTCGCTCGTCCCCGACTCGTCGTGGGCCCCCGAGATCCTCTCGGAGCTCGGCTTCGTCTACAGCTCGAGCGTGTTGCCGGCTCGCAATCCGCTCTACGGATGGCCGGGCGCACCCACCGAGCCCTTCCGCTGGCCGAGTGGGCTGATCGAGATCCCGTCGCCGACCTTCGGGGTCGGCCCGGCCACGGTGCCGCTCCTCGGCGGCGTCTATCTCCGCGTCGCGCCGGCGCCGCTCATCCGCTGGGCGGCCAGGCGGGCACCGGCCCACGCGTGGCTCTACTCGCACCCCTACGACTTCGACCCCGACGAGAAACGCTGGCTGCTCCCCGAGGTGGGCCGATTCGGTAGCCGGGTCATGTGGTGGGGACGCGAGGGCATGAAACAGCGGGTCAAGAGCATCGTGGCCGACACCGAACGCCGTCTGATCGACGTGGTCGACGAACTCGGCGACATCCCCACCTTCCAACCGGAGCCGGCCGCATGAGCACGGAGATCCCCGAGTACGGCCAGGACGAGATGGCCCATCCCCTCCCCCGCACGACCATCGTCGACCGCATCCCGTGGCTGGTCGAACAGTGCCGCGGGAAGCGGGTCATCCACGTGGGCTTCGCCGATGCCGGCTTCCGCGAGGAGCAGGGACGCGCCGGCAGCTGGCTCCACGGTCACCTCGACGGTGTCGCCGAGTCGTTGGTCGGGCTCGACTTCGACCGGCCCGGGGTCGAGGCGGCGATCGACGGCGGCTTCGAGGCCCATCTCGTCGACTGCACCGACCCGACCGCGGTGGCCGCGCTCGACCTCCGACCCGCCGACGTCGTCCTGGCCGGCGAGGTGATCGAACACCTCGGGGCACCGGGCCCGTTCCTCGATGCCATGGCGCTGCTGTGCGCGCCCGGCGGCACCCTCATCGTCACCACCCCCAACGCCTACGGGCTGGTCAACGTGGTGGCCAGTATCACCCGGCGGGTCGAGGTGAACCATCCCGACCATGTCGTCATGTTCACCTGGCGAACCCTCACCCAGCTGCTGCGCCGTCACGGCTGGGCCCCCACCGACAGCGTCACCTATGTGCCCGTGGTGCGCGACCGCGGCGACCGATCGCGGCTCGAAGCACTCGCGGTGCGCGCCGTGCTCGGCCTCGAGCGTCTCCTGGGCCGCCTCGGTCGCCCCTACAGCGCCGACGGCCTGATCGTCACCGCCCGCCGCTCGAGCTAGCTGTCGGCCGCCTCGGCGAGATCGATGCGGGCCCGGAGGAGGGCGAACTCCTCCGCCAGATCCTGCGTGCGGGCTTCGACGCGGGAGAGTTCGTAGGTGAGGTGCACCGTCGTGGCGAAGAGCAGCGAGACCGCGGCCAGCAGGATGGTGTTGGACGGCGTCTCGATCCCGAGCAGATCCGACACCCGCTCGACGATGCTCGGCACGGCCGCCACCGGCAGCAGGGCCACGGCCACGATCGACCACAGCAGGGCGTATTTGCTCTTCAGCACCCGCTGGCGCACCAGCGAGTAGATGAACAGGACGGTCAGGACGAGGACGCTGGAGAAGACGAGATGCGCAGTGGTCGACATGTGCCGAGGCTAGCCAGCCAGTGGACGGCGATCGCCGCCGTCACCACGATCGCGATCTCGGCCGGCGCCCGGAACCGGGGAATGCCGTAGAACAGCACCCCGACGAGCGACACGTGCAGGATCGGGGCCAGCAGCAGCCATCGGCCCCACGTGCGTCCCACCCGCCAGAGACCGAGCGGCACGAGCAACAGGGCGAGATAGAGCGCACCGATCGAGAGGTGCGACGCCCACGCCTCGCGACCTTCCTGCGTGTTCAGCTGGGCCGTGGCCAGTGGCCGGTAGACGCTCCAGAGCCGTCCGAGCCGGGCGGCCATCACCCGCGGCTGGTCGTCGAGATTGTCGCCGATGTACTCGAACGCCCGCTCTCGCATGACCACCGAGTCGACGCTGGGATCGGTGTCGTCGAAGCGCGCCGTCGCGTCGATGAACTCCTGGGGGGCCAGCCAGAATCCCAGGCCACCGCCCGAGTAGACGGCGTCGTTGTTGGCGCCGACGAGCACGAGGCCGTCGCCGTGCGACATGAGCACGGGTTCGTCGAACCGCACGAGATTGGGCACGACCCACGGCGCCAGGAGAACGACGACGGCCACCCCGGTGGCGACGGTTCGGGCGATCCGGGTCCGCCAGTCCGGATGGCTGATCCACAGCAGGGGCAGCACGACAATCGGCACGAACAGCAGCGACTCGGCTCGGGCCAGCGCCGCGAAGGCGATCCACCCGCCGAGCCCGAGGGCCAGCCGCAACGATGGCGCTTCGCGGTAGCGAGCCGCCCAGTAGAGGGTGCCGGCCACTCCGAGCACGGTGAGCGATTCGGCCATGACCAGCCCGTCGTTGATCCAGAGCCCGGGGTAGAGGGCCGCGATCACCGCCGCGGTGAGCCCGACGGCGCGTCCGGCCAGCTTGCGGGCGAGCAGCCCGATCACCACGATCGCCGCCGCGCCGACCGCACACATGATCAGGCGCTGGCCGAAGAGATGGTCGCCCCGACCACCGGGGAGGAACGAGGCCGGCGCGGCCACGATGGCGGTGAGGGGCGGATGGTCGGCCGCGTGCGCCGCCGCCTCGGACGCGTCGGCCAGGCCCACCTGCACGGCGATGTCCTGCCAGGGGGTGACGAAGCCCTCGCCGGCCGCCAGCGCGTCGGCCGCCCGGGAGTAGAAGAACTGGTCGCCCGGGAAGATGTCGGTCGAGCTGAGGGTCTGGTCGTGCTTGGCGAACGCCACATAGGCGACCCGACCGACGAACCCCATGGCCGCGACCACGGCCAACTGGGCGCGAAACGACGCGGCCGTCCACCGCTCGCGGATCCTCGTGACCGCCGATTCTGCGGGCGTGGGGTCGAGCAGCGGCCGGCGCACCAGCCCCTGGCGACGCTGCCCCCAGCGCTCCACGACGTAGTAGCTCACCACCGACACAACCATGGTCGGGAGCGTCGCGATCACGAGATAGCTCCAGAAGTCGGTGCCCGCGTAGTCCCACAGGGCGGTCTCCCGCACCGCACCGAAGAGGTCGGCCAGCGGTTCGACCGGGTGCACCACGAACACCATGTGCCACAGATAGACCGAGTACGAGATGGTGCCGAGCCACTCCATCGGGCTGCTCTGCACGACCGAGCGCACCAGCGACCGCCGCTCGGCCCCGAAGACCAGCGGGAAGAGCAGACAGAACCCGATCGCGCCGTAGACGACCTGCCGCGCGATCTCCCGCGGCCACGAGGCGGACTCGACACCGAGGGCCAGTCCCATGTGCTGCGACACGATCTGGAACAGCACCGCCGCACCGATCCACCAGTAGCCCGCCGGACCACCCCACCGCTCGAGCCGACGGCGGATCGGGTCACCCGAAGCGAACCCGACCCTGGCAACGGCCAGACCCATGCCGATGGCGAAGTAGTCGAGCGTGCCCGGCAACCACAGCACCTGTGAGGCCGTCCACCGGGTGTCGAGGCTCAGCACCCAGATCCGGAAGAACACCGAGAGCAGGTAGCAGCAGGCGACGAAGACGAGGAGACCGTTGCGCCGCGCCACCCGGTCGCGGTCACGGAGCCACGGGCGCAGGAACCGGGCCATCAACGGCAACGCGGCGTAGAAGCTGATCTCGGTGGCGAGGCTCCAGGCCTGCGGCATCGGCCCGATCGAGTGGGTGGGCCAGTGGATGTGGACGAGCAGGTAGGTCGTCACCGCGCCGGTCACGTCGACGAACGCCTCGCTCGTGCACACGACGATCAACGTGAGTGCCACCCAGAACGCGGGATAGATGCGCAGGGCCCGACGCCAGAGGTGCTCGAGGGCCGGGCGCAACGCGGTGTCGTCGAGCACCGACACGGCGATGGGACGGAAGAGGAGGAAGCCGGACAGGGCGAAGAAGACCGGCACGCCGATGTCGAGACGGCCGAGATACCCGCCCCAGGTGTCGTGCCGATACGTGGCCGCCGACTGGAACCCCACATGGTGGAACACGATCGCGAAGGCCGCGATCGCCCGCAGCCCGTCGAGTCCTCGGACGCGGCCGGTGTCGGAGGAACCGGAGAGGGTGGTGGCGGCGCCCATCAGGCGGAGAGTCTACGACTCGGCGCGCGACCGACCGTCAGCCGTGAACGTTCCAGGCGACCCGGCCCTCGGTGGTCAGCGCCGGGCCGGCCTCGATCTGGCGCCGAATCCGCTCACGGGGACCCGGGCGGGCGAAGAGGAAGCCCTGGGCGATGTCGCATCCCAGCCCCCGCAGCAGTTCGAGCGTGCTGGTGTCCTCGACGCCTTCGGCGACCACGCGGTGACCGAGGTTGTGGGCGAGGTCGATGATCGAGCGGGCGATGATGTAGTCGTTCTCGCGATCGAGCATGCCGGAGATGAACGACTGGTCGATCTTGATCTCGTGGATCGGGAGCCGCCGAAGGTGGGTCAACGACGAGAACCCGGTGCCGAAGTCGTCGATCGAGATCCGCACCCCCTGGTCGTGGAGGGCCTCCAACACATCGATGACGGATCGATGATCCTCCATGATCTCGCGCTCGGTGATCTCGAGGATCAGCCGGTCGGCCGACACCCCGGCGGCGGCGAGGCGGGCCGCGACGGCATCGGGAAGGGTGCGATCGTAGAGGTTGCGGACCGGCACGTTGACCGCCACCCGTTGGCCGGGCCAGTCCTTGATCGTGTCGAGGGCATGGTCGAGCACCGCGAAGGTCAGGTCGGCGATCAACCCCGACACCTCGCAGAGCTCGATGAACTGAGCCGGCCCGAGAAGACCGAGTCGGTGGTGCTGCCACCGGGCCAGCGCCTCCATCTCCTTCACCCTCCCGGTGCGCAGGTCGACCTTCGGCTGGAACCACACCCGCAGTCCGTCGTCGAGCAGATGCCGGAGCTCGCCCATCAGCGTGAGACGGTCCAACGAATGCCGGTCGTCGTCACGGGCGTAGAGACGATACGGAACTCCGGACCGCTTGGCCTCGTACATCGCGATGTCGGCTCGCTGGAGCAGGACATGGGCGTCGTCGCCGTGCGTGGGCCCCACCGACCCGCCGATCGACGCCGTCACCTCGACCTCGATGCCGCCCAGTTCGACCGGTTGCTTCACCGCCGCCGCCACACGCTGCGAGATCTCGAAGAGGTCGCCCGCCGCCCCTCCGGCGACGACGATCGCGAACTCGTCGCCACCGAGCCGGGCAACGGTGTCGATGTCACGCATCATCTCGCTGAGTCGTGCGCCGACCGTCGCCAGCAACTCGTCGCCGTAGGCGTGTCCGAGGGTGTCGTTGATCTCCTTGAACTGGTTCAGGTCGAGCAAGAGAAGCCCGACGGGAGTGCCGTCGCGGCGCATCGCCGCGAGCGCCTGGGTCAGGCGGTCGAACAGGAGGGATCGGTTCGGGAGGGCCGTCAGCGGGTCGTGGAAGGCCTGGTGGCGGATGAGTTCCGTGGCGTGCTTGCGGTCGGTCACATCGGTGAACTGCACGCCGATGGCCCGATCGGGAAGCAGCACCATCCCGTAGTCGAAGCTCCGCACGCCCGACGGCGTGGTGATCTCCACGTCGTCGCGATCGGCCACCCGGCCCGTCATCTCGACATCGTCGAGGTCGGCCCGGATCGACGGAGGAAGCCACGGGACCAGGCTGTGGAGTTCCGCACCGGCGGCGTCGGCGACGTCGATGCCCGAGAGCTCCGCGAACGCCGGGTTGACCTGGAGGACGGTGGGTTCGGTGTCGGTCGACGGTCTCGCGGCCACCACCAGCAGCGGGTCGGCCTGATTCGCCACGACCGCGGCCAGCCGGTCGACCTCCTCGCGGGCGGCGGCCTCCTCGGCGATGTCGAGGATGACGCCACGCAGGTAGCGGCGGTCGGCCACCTCGACCGAGCGCACGACCTCCCGGACGCGCAGGGCCTCACCGTCGGCCCGTCGCAGTCGCACTTCGCGCACCGCCGGTCCCTCGATCTCGGCCAGGTCCGCCACATAGCGGTGGAGATCCAGGGAATGCACACGCTCGGCCACCGGCATGTCCCGCCACTGCGTCACGGAGAACCCGAGCAGCTCGTCGACACGGCCGACGGCCCGGGTGAGTTCGAATGTGGAGACGTCGGCCTCCCACACGATCACCGGAAGCGAGTCGACCAGATCCGCCACCCGCAACACGCTGTCACGACCCTCGCCGATCAACCTGAGGTTGGTCGAGCTCATCGACGCGGTGGTCGCGGCCATGACCACCACGGCGTACACGCCACCCGGCGGATGGGAGAAGGCTGCCGCGATGGCCATTCCCGACGCGAACACGGCGCAGAGGAACCAGGTCGCCCGGGGCGACACGAGCCACCCGATCGTGACGCAGGAAACGGCCGGTACCAGCAGGGCCACCCACGCGGCCGGATCGGAGGCGCTGACGTACCCGATGAGCAACAGGTCGAACGCTCCCAGCATCACCGCCTGATGGCGGCGCTGCATGACGACGACCACCGCCAACATGCCGAACAGGTAGAACAGGGCGGCGATGACCACGGGCCGGTCCGGTCGCGAGAGGAACAACCCCGCAACAACCAGCGGGCCCATCACGAAATGGGCGAGCCGGATCTGCTCGACGGCGCGATCGCGCACCGCCGTCTTGTCATGCGTCCATTGATCGATGAGCGCGTCGACGCCGGACGTCGGCTCGGCCGGGTCGCCCCGGAACGCCGCGCCCAGCACCCGTTTCAGCTCTGTTCGGGGCGCAACAACCAGTCGCGGCTCGCGTCGGGAGCGTCGTCGCCGTCGATGAACTGGCGAAACGCCTGATCCTCGGAGTCGTCGGCGTCGAGTGCCTCGGCCAGCTCGTCCGGCGCCGTCTGCTCGACCAGACGCGACCCGAACATGCCGAAGAGTCCGGAGCGACGCGGAGCGTCACCGTCGCCGCGGTCGGCGTCGTCATCGCCGGCATCGTCGTCGTCATCGGCGGCGAGGTCATCGAAGCCGAGCACTTCGTCGTCGTCGCGACGGGACCGCGAGAAGAGGCTCTCGCCCCAGGCCTCGTCGTCGTTCGACTCCTGCACGGGCACTCCGTCGAAGGTCGAGGGAGGGCCGGCGGGGACCTCGTCGATGGCGCTGTCGGGCATGTCCAAGATTCGGTCCTCTTCGGGGATGGCGGCTTCGAGCATCTCGACCCACGGGTCGAGCGACGTGTCGTCCGACGCCTCGGCCGCCGGCGCCGGGGTGTCCAGCGGGTCGATCGCCTCGACGTCGGAATCCGCCTGGCCCTCGTCGGTGTCGATCTCGTCGGTGTCGATCTCGTCGGTGTCGATCTCGTCGGTGTCGATCTCGTCGGTTTCGATCTCGAAGAGGTCCGCCTCGATCTCATCCGCTTCGGAGTCGTCCGCCTCGGTCTCCTCCACCTCGATCTCGGGGATGGTGACGCTCTCGAGCGCTCCCGCCGTGGGCGACGGAAGCTCGGTGTCCATGAAGGTGACCATCGACGTGGCCAGTTCCTGGACTCGTTCACGCAGCGAATCGTGGTACGACTTGAGCGCTTCGCGTTCCTGGTCGAGTGCGCTGCGGACCTCGGCGAATGCCTCGGCCTCGGCGGCCAACACTTCCCGCTCGGCCGTCACGATCTGGGCCGCTTCCTCTTCGGCGGCCGCCTTGATCGCCGCTGCCTCCTCGTTGGCCCTATCCACCGTCTCCTGCGCCTTGTCCGCTTCGGCCAGCATCTGTTCGGCCATCGCCTCGGCCTCCGCGGCCACGCGCGTCGCCTCGTCACGGCGAGCCTCGGCTTCGGCGCTGATCTCCTCGACGATCTCGTCGGCCTCGCGACGGGCCTCGGCGACCGTGCGGTCGGCGGTGTCCGCAGCCATCGAGAGCAGCCGCGCCGTTGCGGCGGCCGGGTCCTCGCCGCGCAGGGTGTCGAGCTCCGCCTGCAGGCGGGCGACCTCCAACTCGAGTTCCTGCTCACGTGGCGTGGACGACGAGTGCGATTCGGTGTGGTCCGTCATTGCTGGTCCTCAGATCTACGGGTGGGGCGAGGTGCGGTTCACCTGCACAATCGGCCCGTACCCGGCGGTCTTGAGCGTCCGCCGCGGCAACCCTCCTGCGGGTCGTAACCTCGCGGATCGTGGCTCTCGCCGACGACGACCCGATCTGGTACGCCTCCTACGGCTCCAACTGTCTCGCCGCCCGATTCGACACCTACCTCAGGGGCGGGCAGGCCGGCGGCACCACCCGCGGCGAGCGAGGGGCTCGTGATCCCCGTCCGCCG
>JAUIML010000259.1 GCA_030432715.1 Acidimicrobiia bacterium
GGCATCCGGCAGACTCACGTATTTCCCGATGAGCCCGATGCGCACCGGCGAGGTGGCGGCCTCGACCTTCGCGACGATCTCCTTCCAGGGCTCCAGGTCGATCTCGTGGTCGTCGAGCCCGAGCATGCGGCAGACATAGTCGTCGAGGCCCTCGTCGTGCAGCACGAGCGGGATGTCGTAGAGGCTCGACGCGTCGGCGGCGTTGACCACGCCCTCCATCGGCACGTCACACAGATTGGAGATCTTCCGGCGCAGATCGGCGCTGATCGGATCGTCGGAACGACACACGATCGCATCGGGCTGGATACCACGGCTGCGCAACTCGGTGACCGAGTGCTGTGTCGGCTTGGTCTTCTGCTCCGCCGACGGCCCGATGAAGGGAACCAGGGTGACGTGGACGTAGAAGACGTTGTCGCGACCGACGTCGAGGCGGAACTGCCGGATCGCCTCGAGGAAGGGGAGGATCTCGATGTCGCCCACCGTACCGCCGACCTCGGTGATCACGACATCGACGTCGTCGGCCACCAGGCGGTTGATCCGGCGCTTGATCTCGTCGGTGATGTGGGGAATGACCTGCACGGTCTTGCCGAGATAGTCACCTCGGCGCTCGGCGGCGATGACCGCCGAGTAGATCGAACCGGTGGTCGCGTTGGAGTCCTGGGTCAGGTTCTCGTCGACGAAGCGTTCGTAGTGGCCGAGGTCGAGGTCGGTTTCGCCGCCGTCGTCGGTGACGAAGACCTCGCCGTGTTCGAACGGGTTCATGGTGCCCGGGTCGACGTTGAGATACGGGTCCAGCTTCTGCATGCTGACCCGCAGACCCCGAGCCTTGAGCAGTCGTCCGAGCGAGGATCCGCTGAGGCCCTTGCCGAGCCCGCTCACCACGCCGCCGGTAACAAAGATGTGCTTCGTCATCGGGATGCCAACATACCCACTCGGGCGCCGCGTGGCGCGCACGGCGCGGGGAAGATCGTCACGATCGCCCTGCGGCGAGCAATTCGATGGCGTGTTCGCGGGCGGCATCGGAGTCGGGAGACCCCGACAGCATGCGGCTGACCTCGGTGACACGCGAGTCGCGGTCGAGCAGGGTGGCCGCACTCACGGTCTCGCCTCCGACCGCACGTTTGGAGATCGCGACATGATGATCGGCCACCGCAGCGACCTGGGCGAGGTGGGTGACGACGAGGACCTGGTGGGTGTCGGCCAGGGCGGCGAGCGAGGAACCGACCATGGTGGCGGCCGCGCCGCCGATGCCGGCATCCACCTCGTCGAAGACCAGCGTGGGTGGACCGGCGCTCAGCACCAGCCGCAGGGCGAGCATCGTGCGGGCCAGCTCGCCCCCCGACGCGACCTTGGCGAGCGCCTGGGGATCGTGGCCGGCGTTGGCGGCCAGCAGGAAGACGACGTCGTCGCCGGCCACTCCCTCGACCTCGACCTCGAGCCGGGCCCCGGCCATGGCCAACCCGGCGAGATGCTCTTCGACCGCGGCGGCGAGGCGGGGCGCGGCTGCGACCCGGGCGGCGCGAACTCGGGCCTGTTCCTCGTCGAGGCGAGCGAGCAGTTCGGCCCGGCGCGCATCGAGTGCCGCCGCCCGTTCGTCGTGGCTGCGCAGTTCGGCCAGCCGTTCGGCCGACTCGGCGGCGAAGGCCTCGGCGTCGGCCAGGTCGTCGCCGTACTTGCGCCGGAGCTCACGCAACATGGCTCGCCGTTCGCGGAGGGTGGCGAGCCGCTCGGGGTCGTCGTCGATCCCCTCGGCCCGGTCGCGCACCTCGGCCGCGAGGTCGGAGACTTCCGCCATCACCGAACGGAGGCGGACCGCCAGGTCGTCGAACGGCGCCCGACCCTCGACGGCGGCCAGGGCCTGCGCCAATGCCCCGGCTGCCGCCCCGTCGGCATCGAGCAGGCTCCTCGTGGTGGCCGCGGCCTCGCGGTGCGCCGTGGCGTCGGCCAGGAGGTCTTCCTCTCGATCGAGTCGCTCGTCCTCGTCCGGTCCGGTGATCCCGGCCGCCTCGATCTCGTCGAGCTGGTGCTGCAGCAGATCGATCTCGCGGGCCCGGGCCCGCTCGTCGCCACCGAGCTCGGCCAGGTCGGCATCGACGCTGCGGAGGTCGTCGAGGAGCTCGGCCAGGGCCGAGGTGTCGATCGCCCCGAACCGATCGAGGGCCGCCCGTTGCACCGGGCCCTTGAGCAACGACTGATGGGCATGTTGGCCATGGAGATCGACCAGGTCGGCACCGTGCTCGCTCAACGCCGCGACCGTCGCCAGCCGTCCGTTGAGATAGACCCGCGATCGACCGTCGCGAGGGATCACCCTGCGCACGACGAGTTCTTCGTCGCCGTGGACGAACCGACCCTCGATCTCGGCCTCGTCGGCCCCCGGCCGCACCAACGACGCATCCGCCCGACCGCCGGTGAGCAGGTCGATGGCGCCGACGATGAGGGTCTTGCCGGCGCCGGTCTCACCGGTGACGGCGGTCATGCCCTCGCCGAGCACGAGCGAGAGCTCGTCGATCACGCCGAGGTCGCGCACGACCAACTCGGTCAACACGACGGATGCTCCGCTCGTTGCGGGAGCCGGAAGTGGGGGTCATCGATCATTCAGTCCGAACTTCGCCTTCAGCACTCGATGGAAACGACTGGGCCCGAGCGACACGAGCCGAGCAGTGTGGGTGGCGGCGGTGCACTCGACGACATCGCCATCACCCACGATCGCCACCCTACGACCGTCCACTGACACTGTCGCCTGGCGGTGGCCGTCGACGGTGAGACGACAGCGGGTCGTGGGCGCGAGCACGAGCGAGCGATCGAAGAGCATGTGGGGGGAAACCGGGGTCAGCAGCAGGGCCGAGTGGCTGGGGTCGACGATGGGACCGCGCGCCGAGAAGGCGTAGGCCGTCGAACCCGTCGGTGTGGCCACGATCAGCCCGTCGGCTGCGTAGGTCGTGAAGAACTCGTCGTCGAGATCGACGGCCAGGCGAATCGTGTTGACCTCGGACGACCGCTCGACGACCGCCTCGTTGAGCGCCAGATACCGGGCCTCGCCCCCGGCCGTGCGGATCACCACTTCGACGAGCATGCGCTCGTCGAGCTCGTGGTCACCGGCGAGCACCCGAGCGACGGCCCGCTGGGCCTCGCCCGGTTCGACCTCGGTCAGATACCCGAGCTGGCCGTGGTCGACCCCGAGGATCGGGACCGCCGCCCGGCCGAGGAGTTCGACCGCGCGCAGGATGGACCCGTCGCCGCCGAGCGTGACGGCGAGATCGAGCCCGGTCCCGAACCCCTCGGCATCGACCCGGTATGCGCCCAGGTCGCTGACCTCCGCGTCCTCGGGGGGCACCCGCACGCGATGCCCCTCACCGACCAACCAGGCGGCGAGATCGCGGGCCTGCGCCGCGGCCTCCTCGCGGCCGAGGTGCACGATCAGACCGATGTCGGCCATCAGGGCACGGTCACTTCCGCCAGCGCGGCATCGACCAGGGCATCGAGATCGTCGGACGGCGCCCCGCGACGGGCGTGGACCAGGAACTCGACATTGCCGTCGCCCCCGGTGATGGGTGAAGCCATGGCCCCCATGATGGCCGCTCCGCGCTCCTCGAGCGCGACGCAGACCTCCTGGAGTGTTCGCCGCCAGACGACCGCGTCCCGGATCACTCCCCGCCCACGATCGGCCTCGGCCTTCCCGGCCTCGAACTGGGGCTTCACCAGCAACACGAGTTGACCGTCCGCCGTGGTGCAGGCGAGGAGTGCGTCCGCGACGGTGCGCAGCGAGATGAACGAGAGATCGCCGACGACCACATCGCCCGGTCCGCCCACAGTCGCCGGGTCGAGATCGCGGATGTTGGTCTGCTCGTGCACCGCCACCCGCTCGTCGCCCCGCAGCCGCTCGTGCAGCTGGTTGCGGCCCACATCGATGGCGACGACCTCCGCCGCACCGGCCTGGAGGGCGCAGTCGGTGAAGCCGCCGGTCGACGAGCCCGCGTCGATCACACGCCGACCCGAGACGTCGACCGAGAAGCGCTCGAGCGCGGCCGCCAGCTTCTCGCCGCCGCGCGAGACGAATCGGGGCCCGGTGCCCCGCAACTCGATGGCGTCGCCGGGGTCGACCTGGCGGGCCGCCTTCTCCGCGACAGCCCCACCCACGAGCACCTGACGCGAGGCGATGAGTTCCTGGGCCTGCGTGCGGCTCGCTGCGAGATCACGACGGACGAGTTCGGCATCGAGTCGCCGACGGCGACTCACGGCCGACCCAGCGCTTGTTGCCACGGCGTGTGCGTCACCGACATCCCCAGGGAAATCTCCGGAAGCCGTCACTCTATGCAGTCACGCTCCCTAACATGACCGTTCGGCCGACAGGACCGCAATACTCCGGGCACGACCGGGTCGTCGCTCGGCCGACAGAGAAGGGAACCATGGCGGCAGATCCAGATGACGCGATCCGAGGGCAGGTCGCGGATTTCCAACGCCAGTTCGACGAGATCGTTCGCAATGTCGAGAGGGTCGTCAAGGGCAAGCCCGACGTCGTCCGCCTCGCCGTCACGTGCATGCTGGCCGACGGCCACCTCCTGATCGAGGACGTTCCCGGGGTGGGAAAGACCTCCCTCGCCCGGGCGCTCGCCGAGACGATCGACGGCTCGCTCCAACGCATCCAGTTCACGCCCGATCTCCTGCCGACCGACGTCACCGGCGT
>JAUIML010000019.1 GCA_030432715.1 Acidimicrobiia bacterium
TGCTCGTCCTGTACGTGACGGCGATGATCGCCGGGTTCGCCGGCATGGTCGTGGCGAGTCGACACGCCGTGGATGCCGCGGTCGAACTCGTGGCCGGCACCCGTGTCCCACCGTTCGTCATCGGCATGACCGTGCTCGCCATCGGCACCGACCTCCCCGAGATCGCGAACTCGATCGTCGCGGCGTGGACCGACCATGGCGACGTGACCGTGGGCGACGGGATCGGCTCTGCCGCAACGCAGACCACACTCGTGCTCGGGCTCCTGCCTCTCGTCGTCGGCACCATTCTCGTGACCTCCCGTGGCCTCGCGCTCGCCGGGTGGCTGAGTGTCGCGGGTATCGGGGTCGTCGCGATCGTCACCGGCGACGACTGGTTCGGGAGAGTCGATGCCGCCGTGCTGATCGCGATCTGGGTGATCGGGTCGTGGGTCATCTACCGATTCGCTCGTCACCCGCACCAGCTGTCGCTCCCCGACGCGCCCACCCGCCGCGCCCCGCTGGTGCTACGCACGCTGGTCGCCCTCGGCGCGGTCGCCCTGGCGGCGATGCTCGCGTTGTGGGGACTCGTGGAGTTGGCCGAGGAGTGGGGCGCCCCGGAGCTGCTCATGAGCTTCTTCCTCGCCTCGTTGGGCACGTCGCTCCCCGAGCTGGCCTTCGACATCACCGCGGTCCGGCGGGGCGAGGTGGAGCTCGCCATCGGCGACATCTTCGGGTCGTCGTTCGTCGACTCGACGCTTGCGGTGGCCATCGGGCCGCTGTTCTTCCCCGTCGGCGTGACCTCCGCCGACATCCGTCCGGCCGCGATGGCCGCAATGGCCGCGATCGCCCTCGTGACCGTCCTCATCACCAGGATCGACGAACACGACTGGCGGACCGGCGCCCTGCTCGTCGTGCTGTACGGCGGGTTCTTCCTCGTACTGCTCTAGTCCTCGTACTGGGCTAGGTGGTGCGGCGGCGGAGCCACTTGCGCACCTCGCTCACCCACAGCACGGCGCTCGCCAGCACGGCGCTCAGCAGCCAGTCACCGAGCGAGAGCGGCGTGGTGGCGAACGCATCGTTGAGCAGCGGCGTGTGGACGACGAGAACCTGGAGCACGAGAGCGAACCCGACCGCACCCAGCAACAGCGGGTTGACGCGCCAGCCGTGGCGGGCGCTCACCAGATCGGAACGGGCACTGAAGCAGTTGAAGAGCTGGGCGAGTACCAGCACGGTGAACGCGGCGCTGCGCGCTTCGTCGATTCCGGCGTCGCCCTCGACGAGCCCTCCCGGGAGCTTCATGTCGATCATCAGGAGCGTCACCGCCGCCATGGTGCCCCCCACGAGGAGGATCCCCCGCTGCATGGGACCGTCGATGACCCGCGCGTGGACCGACCGGGGCGGCAGGAGCATCAGCCGCCGGTCGACCGGGTCGACCCCGAGCGCGAGCGCCGGGCCCGTGTCGGTGAGCAGGTTGATCCACAGGATCTGCGTGGCCGTCAACGGGGTGAGGATGCCGTCGCCGTCGAGGCCGATGACCCCGGCGAAAACGATGCCGAGGAAGACGGTGAGCACCTCGCCGACGTTCGAGGAGAGCAGATAGCGCAGGAAGCTGCGGACGTTGTGGAAGATCGTCCGACCCTCGCTGACGGCGGTGACGATCGTCTCGAAGTTGTCGTCGAGAAGGATCATGTCGGCCGCCTCGCGGGCGGCGTCGGTGCCGGTGACGCCCATCGCCGTGCCGATGTCGGCGGCCTTGAGGGCCGGCGCGTCGTTGACGCCGTCGCCGGTCATCGCCACGACCTCACCGGTCGCCTGCAACGCACGCACCAGCCGCAGCTTGTGGGCCGGGGCGACGCGGGCGAACACGGACGCCCGGGTGGCGACCTCCACCAGTTCGTCCTCGTCGAGCTCGTCGATCTCGACGCCCGAGACCACCCGCCCGTCGGCGTCGGTGATCCCCACTGCCTCGGCGATCCGCCGGGCCGTGTCGGGATGGTCACCCGTGATCATCAGGACCCGGATCCCGCTCCGCTGTGCCGCGCCGACCGACGCTGCTGCTTCCTCACGCGGCGGGTCGTTGATGCCGAGCAGGCCGAGCCATTCGAGCTCGGTCTCGTCGGTCTCCTCGAGCGAACGGACGGGAAGACGCCGGCGGGCGACGGCGAGCGTCCGCATGCCGTCCGACGCGAGGTCGGCGATCGACGCCTCCCATCGTTCGCGCCGCTTCTCGGACAGCGCCGTCGGGCCCGTGGCCGTCTGCTCCGCCGTGCAGCGGGCCAGGAGGACGTCGGGCGCGCCCTTGACGACGAGCAGTCCCGCCTCGTCGCCGTGGGGGTCGGCGTCGGCGACCAGCACGCTCATGCGCTTGCGGTCCGACGAGAACGGGAGCGTCCCGAGGCGCGGCCGGGCCACCAGGTCGGCGATGTCGAGCCCTGCGGCGATGGCTGCGGCCACGAGGGCCGCCTCCGTCGGGTTGCCGATGGCACGCCACTCTCCGTCAACCCGCTCGACGGTGGCGTCGCAGGCGAGCACGGCCGTGGCGAGCAACTCTTCCACCTGCGCCGCGGTCGAGCCCGCCTCGTCGCCGTCCGCGCGGTGACCGGTCGCGGCGACGTCGAGCCGGGCGTCGCCGACGAGCAGCGTCGCCACCGTCATCTCGCCTCGGGTGAGCGTCCCCGTCTTGTCCGTGCAGATCGTCGTCGCCGCGCCGAGGGTCTCCGCCGACGCGAGCCGCTTCACCAGGGCGTTCCGGCCGGCCATCCGTTGCACCCCGATCGCCAGCACGATCGAGAGCACGGCCGGCAGTCCTTCCGGCACGGCGGCGACGGCCAGCGAGACACCGACGAGCAGGATGTCGATCACGTCCGATGTCGACTCGAGGTCCGACACCAGGAGCAGGGTGGCCACGACTACGACGGCGATGCCGATCACGAGCGACCCGAGCAGCTTCCCGATCGAGGAGATCTCGCGTTCGAGCGGCGTACGGACCCGTTCGGTCTCGTCGAGCAACGACGCGATGCGACCGACCTCGGTGCCCATACCCGTCCCGACGACGGCGACCCGGCCGTTGCCGGCGACGACCGACGTGCCCGCGAACACCATCGACGTGCGGTCACCCAGCGCCGACCCGGCGGGCACGGCCGCCTCGTCCTTCGCGACCGGTTCGCTCTCCCCGGTCAGGGCGGCCTCGGCGATCTGGAGTCCGATTCCGGCGACCACCCGCCCGTCGGCGGCCACCACATCGCCGGCCGACACCTCGAGGAGGTCGCCGACCACCACGTCGCTCGCGTCGACGACGGCGGGCCGACCGTCGCGGACCACGTGGGCCTTGGTGGCCGACAGATCGCGCAACGCGGCCGCGGCCCGGTCGGCCCGGTTCGACTGGACTGCCCCGAGGGTGGCGTTCAGAACCACGATGGCCGCAATGGCGATGGGTTCCACGGGGACGGACTCGGCGCCCTCGAGCACCCAGGCCGCGGTCGAGATGGTGATCGCCACGAGCAGGAGCACCACCAGGGGGTCGCGGAACTGGTCGGCGATCCGCTCGATCCACGTCCGCTGCTCGGCCTGTTCGATCAGATTCGGCCCGTCGCGGCGAAGTCGGATCCGTGCCTCCTCCTGGGAGAGACCGGTCGCCAGATCGACGCCGAGTCGGTCGGCGACGGCTTGGACATCGAGGGCGTGGTGGTCGGCCGGCACCCGGCCAGTGTCGCTCACCGAGCGAGCTCGGCCTCGATTGCCGCGATGGCCAGAGTCGTCGCGATCACCGCGTCGGGGTTCAGGCTGATCGCGTCGATGCCCTGCTCCACGAGGAACTTCGCGATCTCGGGATTGTCCGAGGGCGCCTGCCCGCAGAACCCGCTGTGCGAGCCCGTACGGGCGCAGCCCTCGATCGCCATCCGGAACAGCTCGAGCACGCCCGGTTCGGACTCGTCGTAGTCGAACGCCACCATCTCCGAGTCCCTGTCGACGCCGAGGGCCAGCTGGGTCAGATCGTTCGAACCGATGCTGAATCCGTCGAAGTACTCGGCGAACTGATCGAGGGCGATCACGTTGTTGGGGATCTCGCACATGACATAGAGCTCGAGCCCGTTCTCGCCGCGTCGCAGCCCGTTGGCCGCGAGTTCCTCGACGACCCGGCGCGCCTCCTCGACGCGCCGGCAGAAGGGGATCATCGGGACCACGTTGACCAGACCCATTTCGTCGCGCACGCGCTTCATCGCCGCGCACTCCAGGGCGAAGCCGGCGCGATACGCCGGATGGCTGTAGCGACTCGCTCCCCGGAAGCCCAACATCGGGTTGGCTTCGGCCGACTCGAACGGCCCGCCCCCGAGGAGCGAGGCGTATTCGTTGGTCTTGAAGTCGCTGAGCCGCACGACCACCGGCTTCGGGTAGAACGCCGCGGCGATCGTCGCCACCCCCTCCGACAGGCGTTCGACGAAGAACTCCTCCGGCGACGTGGACGCGGCGACGAGCCGTTCGATGGCTCGTCGCTCGGTGGGATCCTCCACCCGCTCGGGCTCGACCAGCGCCATCGGGTGGACCCCGATGTGTTCGCTGATGATGAACTCCATCCGCGCCAGACCCACGCCGTCGTTGGGTAGGGCGGCGGTCTTGAACGCGAGGTCGGGGTTGCCGAGGTTGACCTGGATCTTCGTGCGGGTGCGCGGCACGGTGCCGATGTCGTGGTGGTCGACCTCGAATCCGACCCTGCCCTCCAACACCTGACCGTCGTCACCGCCGGCACAGGTGACGGTCACCACGTCGCCCGTGCGGAGGACCGCGGTCGCGTCGCCGGCGCCGACCACGGCCGGGATGCCCAGCTCCCGAGCGACGATGGCCGCGTGGCACGTCCGACCGCCCCGGTTGGTCACGACCGCCGCAGCGGTCTTGAGGACGGGCTCCCAATCGGGGTTGGTCGTCTCCGCGACGAGGACTTCGCCGGGTTCCACCGTGCGCAGGTCCTCGATGGTCGACAGCACGCGGACCGGACCGGTCGCGATGCGGTCGCCGACGGCGCGACCGGTCACCAGCACGGTGCCCTTCTCGGTGAGTCGGTGGAGGACGAGTTCGTTCACGTGGCGTTGGGCGGCAACGGTCTCCGGACGGGCCTGCACGAGATAGAGCTCGCCGTCGACGCCGTCCTTGGCCCACTCGATGTCCATGGGCCGCGGGGTACCGGCCTCGGCCGTGTAGTGCTCCTCCACCGCCACCGCCATCTTGGCCAGCTCGATGACCTCGCGGTCCTCGAGGCAGAAGCGACCGCGATCCACGGGATCCACGGGCACGTTGCGGGTGGGCGAGCCGATCTTCCCCGCGGCGTAGACCATCCTGATCTCCTTGGCGCCCAACTTCCGCCGCAGCACCCGCTCGAATCCCTGGGCCAGCGTGGGCTTGAAGACGTAGAACTCGTCGGGATCCACCGTGCCCTGGACGACGTTCTCCCCGAGCCCGTAGGCGCCGCTGACGAACACCACGTCGCGGAAGCCGGACTCGGTGTCGAGGGTGAAGAGCACGCCGCTCGACGCGAGGTCCGATCGCACCATCTTCATGACCGTGACGGACTGGGCCACGTCGAGCTGCCCGAAGCCGTGTTCCACCCGATAGTGCATGCCGCGATCGGTGAACATGGACGCGTAGCAGCGGCTGACGGCGTCGAGCAGCGCCCCATCACCCTTGACGTTGAGAAAGGTCTCGTGCGCGCCGGCGAAGCTCGCCTCCGGTAGGTCCTCGGCCGTGGCCGAGGAGCGCACGGCCAGCGAAACGTCGTCGCCGTATTCGGCCTTGAGGCGCTCGTAGCCCGCGAGGATCGCCTGCTGGAGGTCGGGCGGGAGGGCGACGGCGTGCACCATCTCACGAGCCGCCGCCGCCCGTGCCTGAAGGTCGGTCACGTCGTCGGTGTCGAGCGTCTCGAACAGGGACCGCAGCCGATCCAGCGTCCCGCCGGCCTCGAGCGTCTCCCAGTAGGCCGGAGCCGTGACCGCGAAGCCGTTGGGCACCCGCACGCCCCGACCCGTGAGGGACCGATACATCTCCCCGAGCGATGCGTTCTTGCCGCCGACCAACGCGACATCACCGATGCCGATCTCGTCGAAGAACATGATCCGTGCGTCGTTGCCGGTTCGTGGTTCCGTGGTCTGTGACATGGTCAACCTCCCGCGAGACGGCGACATGCCCGTCCCGCCTCTCGATCTTGCGTCACCCGGGGGACCGTCGCGAGGGGCCAAGGTCCCTCTGCCATCACATCCCGGCCGAACGGTGCGGCGAGGACGAAGGACCCTGGCCGGGGCCGGGTGGCCGTTCCAGGATGCGGTCATGACCACCGACTATCCCGCCCGCCACCGGGAACTCACGACCGGCTTTCGGACGCTCGCCGACGCGAACCCGCCGGCCATGGACGGGTTCAGCCGTATCCACCGCGCCGCGACCACCTCCGGCGCGCTCTCGCAGAAGCACAAGGAGTTGATGGCCCTGGCGATCTCGATCGTCGTCCATTGCGACGGGTGCATCGCCTTCCATGTGCGTGACGCGGTACGAGCCGGCGCAACCCGCGACGAAGTCGCCGAGACCGTCGGGGTGGCGATCCTCATGGGCGGCGGCCCGGCCGCCGTCTACAGCACCGAGGCGATGGAGGCGTTCGACCAGTTCGCCGCCGAAACGGGCTAGCGACCGCGGATCCGCTGCTCGTGGAACGAGGTCCGCTCGTCGGCGATCTCGCCGACGAGTTCCGCGACGATGTCCTCGATCGTGAGGAGCCCGACCGTCCGTGACGCGCTCCCCTCGTCTCCGGCCGAGGCGGCGACCGCCAGCCACTGCCCCGTCGCCTGCATCGACCGCAACACCTTGGCCACCGGATCACCGGGCGAGCAATGGAGTGGCGGCGTCATGAGTGATCCGGCCTCCCGGCCCGCGAGGTCCGCTTCGGGGGCTTCTCCCTGCTGCGTGCGACCGCTGGCCGATGCCAGGTCCCGGAGCCGCACGACCCCGACGACATGGTCGAGGTCGCCCCGCACGACCGGCATCCGACGGTGCCCGTGGGCCAGTGCTCGCTCGAACCCGACCCCCGCAGGCTCGTGCTCCTCGACGTAGCGGATTCGGTCTCGGGGCACCATCACGTGCCGCACCTGCAGGTCCCCGAATCGGAACGAGCGCTCGATGAGGGTGACGTCATCCGGTTCGATCTCGCCGTCGGCCGCTGAGCGGCGAGCGAGCAGCCGCAGCTCTGCCTCACTCACGACGTCGTGGGGCTCGGCCCCCTCCCGCTCGGGGGTGAAGATGCGCAACAGGAGCGCAACCGGGCGCCGGAGCACCGCCACGACCAGACCGAGCCCGGTCGCGAGCCGCAACGCGTGGCCCGGCGGGTCCTGCACCGCCGCAGTCTTCGGCACCGACTCGCCGCCCACGAACAGCAGCAGCGTCAACACCAACGACACGACCGGTACTGCTCCGCTCCCGAACCAGCGTTCGGCGAGGACCGCGCTGATGGTCGCCGCGCCGACCTGGGCGAGCAGGACCGACAACAGCACGACGTTGAGCACGGTCGGCAGATCGTCGAGCAGCCGCAGGAGACGGTCGGCACGCGGGTCGGCTCCTCTGACGGAGACGACCTGGGTCCGCCGCACCCGCAACAACGCCACCTCGGCGATCGCCAGAGCGGCGGCCACCGTCACACAGGCGACGAGCCCGCCGAGCAGCAGGAGGTCCATACCCACCGAATCAGTCGCGATCACCCTCGATCAGCGCATCGACGGCGCGATCGACAACCCGACGGGCGTCGCGCAGGAGCTCCTCCAGGTCGTCGCGAAGGTCGATCACCGTCTCCTTGGCATCGGCGCCCGTCCGGCGCAGATCGACGAGTGCCCGGGACCGGGCGTCACGGAGACGCCGCGACACCGCGGCGAGGTCGTCACGGAGCTCCAGCTCCGCCAGCGCCTCCTGGACACGAAGTCGCTCTGCTCGCGACCGCCAGACCCGCAACTGTCGATCCACTCGTGAGCGATAGCGGTCGATGCTGGTCTCCTCCGCAACGTCGAGGTCGGCTTCGATGGCATCGACCGCATCACCGAGGTCGTCGATGGCACCGGCCGATCCGACCTTCACCGCCATCCAGTCCTTGGTGGTCGCGGCGAGCTGCTCGGCGCGCTCGGCGATCTGAGCGGTCCGCCCCTCGAACCGCTCACGCAGCTCGGCGGAGCCGGCGGCGATCCGACTCTGGACGGTCTGCAGCCGCTCGTTCACGAGGTCGATCTCGGCGACGAGTTGGTCACGCAGGGATTCAGGGGCGGGTGTCGTCATGTCGGTTCCTTCTCCTCGTTCGGTATCGGCACGCCGTCGCGCCGCGTTTCGTCTCGGGACGACCCTCGCGCCACGCGTCGGAGGTTCGAAGTGCCGAAGGTCCCCCCGGCCGTCAGGGACCAACGGCCCTGTGCGCCCCGGGCCGGGTCTGGCCATGATGCGAGCGTCGCCGCTGCGGATCGGAGGAACGTGCGCGTACTGCTGGGAACATCGGTCGTCGTCGCGTCGATCGCCTGCCTCGACGCGTTCCGCGGCAACCACTGGGATCAGTTCACCATGCTGGCCGTGCTCGCCGGGGTGGGCCTCGTCGCGCTCGTGATCGAGTCTCGGCGCAGCACCTCTGTGCGGCTCCGCCCCGACCTGTTCCGCTGGGTCGAGGAGCACGCGGCACAGACCGATGACGAGACCCGCCGAGTCGTCGACCGGGCGGTCGCGTCCTACCGGGCCGAGATGCTGCCCGACGCCGTCACCCACACCGATGGGTCCTGACGCGACCGTCCGGGCGGTACCTGCGGTCGTCTTCGAGGGTCTCCCTCATTCGGCCGATCTGGTCGGGGGCAAGGGCGCGGCGTTGGATCGTCTGGCGGCCTGGGACATCCCCATTCCACCCTCAGGCGCGGTCACGACCGATGCGTACCGCGAGCTCGCGAGGGCCCCGTCGATCACCGAACTCACCCGGCGAATCCGCTCCGGCGCGACCGTGCCGGCCGCCGAGGTCGACGGGATCTTCGAGGCGAGCCGATTCGCCGACGACACCGCAGCGCGCATCGTCGACACCGCCCGGCGGATCGGCGGCGGCCGCCGCCTCGCCGTGCGCTCGTCGGCCACGGTCGAGGATCTGGCCGACTCCTCCTTCGCCGGACAGTATCGCTCACTGCTCGACGTCGACCCGACCGACGCCGAGGCCACCCTCGCCGCCGTGCGAGCCGTCTTTGCATCGCTCTGGCACCCCGCCCCCTGTGCGTACCGCGCCGCATTCGGAATCGACGACACCGGTGTGGCGATGGCGGTGGTCCTCATGCAGATGGTCCCCGCGACCCGGGCCGGCGTCGTGTTCACGGTCGACCCCGGGGGCGACCCGGACCGGGCCCGCGTGGAGGCGGTCCACGGCCTCGGTGAATCGCTCGTCTCCGGCCGGGAGACACCGGACGCCTGGCTGATCCGGCGCGACGCCGACGACCACGAGGGTCCACCCGAGATCCGGATGGCCGCGGAACTCGCGCTGGACATCGAGCGACACGACGGGCGACCGCAGGACATCGAATGGGCGTACGACGGCGAGACCCTCTGGATCGTCCAGGCTCGACCCATCACCGTCAGAGGCGACGAGGACGGCGACGGATTCGACAGTCCGGTCGACGTGGCGCAGCTGACGACCGCAGGGATCGGCGAGATGCTGCCCGGCGTCCTTCCACCCTTCCGGTGGCAGGTCGCTGCCCACCTCGTGAACGAAGCGTTCGCGCAGCTGCTCGACGAACTCGGCGCCCGCCCGGCCGGTGGGGCGACGCGGGGCCCACTCGTCCGTCGAGTCCGCGGCCGCGCCGCGCTCGACTTCGATGCCCTCCGGGATCTGGCCCGACAGATGCCCGGCGGCTCCGCGGAGGAGCTCGAGATCCAGTACTTCGGGTCGCAGCGCTCGGGGCGACCCACGTCACCAGCGGAGACGAGCGGCAGCCGCTGGTCGATCCTGCGTCACGACCTCCGGTCGCTCTTCGTGCGCCGCCGATCCGAACTCGACGCCGAGATCGTCATCCACGCGGCCGGTGCATTCGACGACCCCGTCGATCTCGCTGCGCTCGACGACGAGCGTCTCGCCGCCTATCAGTTCCGCCTCATCGACGTCGCCGTCCGCGCCACCGCGGCCGAACTGGCCGTGGCGGCAGCGGCCGCCTCGAGCTATCGCGAGATCGAAGTGTTCCTGGCCCGCCACCTGGGCCCGACCGAGGCCGGGCGCTGGGCCGAGCGGACGACGTCGGCACGGGGCGTCACCGTCGACCCCGATGTACACGCGTCGGCGGCCGTCTTCGCCGGTCCGACCTGGATCGAACTCGACCGCCGCCCTCCGACCGGCGGGGACCGGCGGAAGAGCCCGGAGGCCCCGCAGACCGTCGAGGACGCGCTGCTGGCGGCGCTCGAGGCCTCCCCGACATGGGGGACCAGCGGCCTCCGCTACGCGATGCGCCGGCGGGCGGTGCGCCACATGATCAAGGACACAGCAGCATTGCTCCGGCGCCGGGAGGCCACGAAGGCGGCCCTGATGCGCCTCGGCGGCGAGGTACGGCGCACCGTGCTCGAACAGGGCCGTCGCCTCGCCGAGTGCGGTGCGCTCGAGGACGCGGCCGACATCGAACTGTTGACCATCGGCGAGATCCGCGGCGCGTCTCGTGGCGTCGGGATCGCCCCCCAGACCATCAGTCGCCGTCGTCGTTGGCGCATCAGGTACGAGGCCGAGCCGCCGCTCCCCCGTGTGTTCACGGGTGTGCCGGTTCCCGAGGCCGTGGAGCTCCCCGATGGCGGTCGACTCGACGGGTGGGCGGCGAGCCCCGGACGCCACTCGGGCCTCGCGGTGGTGCTGCCCGACCCCGAGGGCGACCTGCCGAGTGGCGCGATCCTCGTCGCCGCCGCGACCGACGCGTCGTGGTCTCCGCTCTTCGTTCGGGCAGGGGCCATCGTCGTGGACCGGGGTGGGCCACTCTCCCACGCGGCCATCCTCGCCCGCGAGCTCGGCGTCCCCGCTGTCCTCAACGTGCCGGGCGCCAGCCAGATGCTCGACGGGAAGACGGTCACGGTCGACGGCGATGCGGGAATCGTCGTGGTCCACGGAGAGGCGACATGACCGCGTCCCGACCCGCGGCGGGGCGGCGGCGCTCCATGCTCGCCGACATCACACCGCCGCGCCTCTACATCTTCGTGCCGGCCCTGATGAGTGTGGGGTTCGTGTTCTGGGTCTCGGCGCTGCTGCGCGATCAGCTCGACCGACGGCGCGTCCACACGCTCGAGCGTCGGGCCCGACAGGCCGGCCGCGCCACCGCCGCGATCATCCGCGGAGACCGGCCCGACGTCGTCACCGAGAGCCGGGTCCGGGACAACCGCCGCCTCAACCTCATCGCCGCCCTGCTCCTCGCCGTGTTGTCGCTCTATGTCCTGATCGGCGCGATCGGCAACTACACGCGCCCTGGTGGCTACGTCCACGACGTCGCGTGGGTGCTGGCCGTCTCGACGATCATGGCCGCCACGTTCGCCGCGATCGGTCTCGCGTTCGCCCTCGTGTCGCTCCAGTCGCCGAACCTCTCTCCGCTCGCCCGCCGCATCGTCGCCCACACACCGATCGCGGCGGAGACCGAGGTCGACGCCGCCGGATCCCGACCCTCCGTGCGTCTGACCGGCACGCTCATCGTGACCGCGGGGTTCGCCGCCCTCTTCGCGATGGTCGTCGGGTCGTCGCGCGGGTTCCTCTCCCGGTTCGACGACCCGGTTCTCGATGCCGCGACCGACGCCGACTGGCTCGCCGGCCTGTCGCACATCGACCTTCTCGGCTCGAGTCTCTTCGCCGTCGTGGCCGCCGCCCTGTTGGGCATCGCGAGCTTCCGGTGCCGGGCTCTGGTGATCGCCTATCCGGCAGCGCTCGTGAGCGGCTTCGTGTTCAGCAACCTCCTCAAGGCGCTGGTCGAGCGAGAGCGACCGCCGGAAGGGCCCCTCGGCGGGGAGTTCGACTCCTTCCCGAGCGGCCATCTCATCATGGTGACGGTCCTGGTCGGGCTGCTTCCGCTGACGCTGGCGGTGATGGCCCACTCCACCCGATTCGTTCGCCCCGCCCGCGTGCTCGCTGCCGTTGCGATCGTCGTCGCCGCGATGCATCGCGTCCACAACGAGTCGCACTGGCCCACCGATGTGATCGGCGCCGTGCTCATCGGCGCGTCGATCGTGCTCGCGGTCGAATGGGCGCTCGCCCACAGGGAATGGCACCGACGGTGTTCCAGTTGCCCGTGGGCGCCCGAGCCGATCGTCGGCGCCCGGCACGGTGGCACGATCCCGATGCACGTCGACACGGCGAAGCTTCTCGGCTGGACGTCTCACCTGGCCGCCGCGGCGGTGGCCGTGGTGCTCGCCGTGCTCTCGTTCACCCGGGGAATCCCGGCCGACCCCGACGGCATCCTGCTCGACGAGACGCTGCAGCGGCCCCTTCAGCTCGGTCTGGCGGGCATGGTCTCGATCGGCACGCTGCTGTCGGTGCGCTGGCCACCGCTCGGCGCGGTGATGCTCGCGCTGAGCGGCGCCGGTCTCGGGGTGTTCGCGTCGCTGCAGTACGAGCCCACCATCGCCCTGGCGGTGACCGCGGTGGTCATGGCGCCCGCCGTGCTGCTCTGGCTGAGCTGGCAGCACCGACGGCGGCCCGGCGAAATCGGTGCCCTCGCGCTCATCACGCTGACGTTGCTCGGCGCGACCTGGGTCGGATCGTCGCTCGTCTATGCCTCGATCTTCGGTCCGACCCACGAAGACAGCGACGCAGTGCGACTCCCGGTCGATCATGTCGAATGGGTCTGGCTCGGTGGGCTCGGCCCGGAGTCGATCGTGGCGACGGCCCGCCTCGACGACGACGACTCCTCGGCCCGGCTCGTCGTCACGAGCGGCGCTGACGTGTGGCAGACACCGGCTCGGACGCCCACGGAGGCCGACCTCGTCCGCTTCGAGGTCGATGGGCTCGATCCTGACCGGACCTACGACTACGTGATCGAAGTCGACGGCGATCCCGACGGCGGAAGAGGGCGGGGCAGCTTCCGCACACCGGCGTCAGGGCCGGCCTCGTTCCGGGTGGTGGCCGCCTCGTGTGCCCGCGTCGACTCGAACGCCGCCGTCTTCGACGCGATGGCCGCCGAAGACCCGCTCCTCTACCTGGCCCTGGGCGACCTCCACTACAGCAACATCTCCCGGAACGACGTCGGCGCCTTCCGGGTGGCCAACGATCGCATGCTCACCCAGCCCGGTCAGGCCGCGCTGTATCGCGACGTACCCGTCTCCTACGTGTGGGATGACCACGACTACGGCCCCAACGACTCCGACGCCGGCTCCCCGAGCCGGGATGCCGCCCGCCAGGCGTTCCGTGAGGAAGTGCCGTCACACCGGCTCGTGTCCGACGACGGGGCGATCCACCGGGCCTACACGATCGGCCGGGTGCGCTTCGTGGTGACCGACACCCGCTCCGAACGGGCCGACGGCTCGATGCTCGGCGCCGAGCAGTTGGCGTGGCTCCAAGACGAGTTGACCTCTGCGAGCCGCACCCACGCCCTGGTCATCTGGATGAACCCCTCTCCGTGGATCGGCGAGGCGTCTTCGTCGGGCGACGGCTGGAGCGGGTTCGCCGAGGAGCGCCGGCAGATCGCCGACACCCTCGCTGCCGCCGAGGTCGACAACCTGCTCATGGTCAGCGGCGATGCCCACATGCTCGCCTTCGACGACGGCACCAACAGCGGCTACGCCACCGACGGGTCGCCGGGCTTCCCGGTCTTCCACGCCGCAGCACTGGACCGGCCGGGCAGCGTCAAGGGCGGGCCGTACTCGGGCGGGGCGTTCCCGGGCTTCGGGCAGTACGGGGTGATCGACATCAGTGACGACGGCAAGACCATCGAGGTCGAACTCACCGGGAAGAACTGGAAGGGCGAAGTCCTGTTGCGGGAGCACCTCGAATGGTCGTGATCCGGCGGCTGTGACCTTCGACCCTGGTCCAGGAGGGACCGACGGGCGACGATCCGACCAGGACGACGATGGGAGAAAGCGTGCGCGAATGGACGACGATCGTGGTGGGCTACGACGGCTCGGCCAATGCCCGCGACGCGGTGACCACCGCGGCCGGCGTGCTGACCGAAGGCGGGACGGTGCACGCGGTGATCGCCTACCGACTCCCGTCGGTGAGTGAGACCGAGCGGCTGTGGAAGGAACTGCCAGACGAGTTCCGTTCCAACTTCGACGTGCTCGCCGGCCCGGAGTCCCTCAAGGCCGAAGCGGTGGGGCTGCTCGAGGGCCTCGGGGTGCACGCGGTCGGTCACCTCGTCGAGGGCGACGCCGCCTCGGCCATCCTCGACACGGTCGAGGACGTCGACGCCGATCTCGTCGTGGTCGGCAGTCGCGGCCTCGGTCGGGCCACCCGGTTCCTGCGGGGAAGCGTGTCGAGCAAGGTCGCGAGCCACGCGAAGACGAGTGTGCTCGTGGTCCATCCCGAGGACTGAGACGCGCCCTCTGCGCCACCGTCGGGAGCTCAGGCGGTGAGCAGCGCGACCAGACGTTCGAGGCCGGCGACCCGGGAGCCCTTCACCAGGACCGCGTCGTCGGGTCCGATCGGTGTACCCACCGGGGGGTCGACCAGGAGCCGGAGCGCTTCGGGGATCCCGGCGGCGAGATCGGCCGCGTGGCCGCCGTCGAGCGCAGCCAGGTAGTCGGGAGCACTGACCGCGATGACGTGGATGCCGAGGTCCGCGGCGACCGTTCCCATACGGGCGTGCTCGGCCGCCGAGACGTCGCCCAGCTCCGCCATCTCGCCGAGAACCGCGACGCGGCGACCCCCCGCCACCACGGGCAGTGCGGCCAGCGACCGGAGCGCCGCCTCGACCGACAGGGGGTTGGCGTTGTAGGTGTCGTCGAGGATCCGCGTGCCCCGCGCCGTGCGCACGAGCGCCATGCGCATCGGCGACAGCACGGGCTCGGCGAGACCGGCGACCACGGCGGCCATCGGGGCACCCACGGAGAGCGCCGCGGCGGCCGCCGCCAATGCGTTGTCGACGAGATGGGTCCCGCGGGCCCCGAGCACGACATCGGCGCGACCGTGCGGGGCGACGAGCGTGAAGCGGGGCACGAGCTCGTCGTCGAGCGTCAGTGACTCGGCGGTGACGTCGCCGCCGGGACCGAAGGTCACCACGGTCGCCGAGGTGCGCTCCGCCATGCCCAGCACGAGCGGGTGCGCCGCGGCGAGCACCGCCACTCCCCCGTCGTCGGCCGACGGTAGCGCTTCGATCAGCTCGCCCTTGGCCTCGGCGATCGCCTCGACCGACCCGAACTCGCTCGTGTGGGCCGCGCCGACGACGGTCACGATGCCCACGGTGGGCCGGCCGACCGCGCACAGGGATGCGATGTGGCCGATGCCGCGGGCGCCCATCTCCAGCACCAGTGCCTCGGTGTCGTCGGGAGCCTGCAGCACGGTGAGCGGCACCCCGATCTCGTTGTTGAACGAGCGATGGCTCGCATGGGTGGGCCGGTCGGCTCGCAGGATCGCGGCGAGGAAGTCCTTGGTGGTCGTCTTGCCCACCGAGCCGGTGATCCCGATCACCGGTCGCCCCTGGAGCCGGGCCCGGCCGGCCGATCCGAGCTCCGTCAGGGCGAGTGCGGTGTCGTCGACCTCGATCACGGTCATGTCGGCGGGCACCCCGACGAGGTCGGCCACGGGCCGCGACGACAGCGCGGCGGCCGCCCCGGACGCACCGATGAAGTCGTGGCCGTCGCGATCGGCGACGATCGGGACGAACAACGCGTGGGTGTCGGCCATGTCGGCGATCTCGCGACTGTCCTGGGTGACCGTGTCGATCACCGTCGCCGGATCGCCCTGCGCGATCCGGCCCCCGACGATGTCGGCGATCTCGGCAGCAACCCAACGCATGTGAGCAGTGTGACACGACTACCGTCGGCCCCAGTGCCTACGTCCCCACCGCGAAAGATCCGCCTCGTCGTCCTGTTCGGCGGCCGCAGCGCCGAACACGACGTGTCGTGCGTGTCCGCTCGCCATGTGCTCGCCGCCCTCGACCCCGCCCGCTACGACGTCGAGCCCGTGGGCATCACCCGAGACGGTGAGTGGGTGTTGGCCGAGAGCGCGATGAAGGCGCTCGCCGAGGGCGCCCAGGCCCTTCCCGCCAGCCTCACCGCCGACGGCCCGTCGGTCGATGCCCTGCCGCTGCTGGCCGACCCCACCAGGGCGGTCGCCTCCGACCAGCTCACCGTCGTGCTCCCGGTGCTCCACGGCCCCATGGGCGAGGACGGCACCATGCAGGGCCTGCTCGAAGTGGCCGGCGTCCCCTATGTCGGCGCCGGTGTGCTCGCCTCGGCCCTGTGCATGGACAAGGTCAAGGCCAAGATCCATCTCGCCGCGCACGGCATCCCCCAAGGGCGTTTTCGCTGGCTCACCGTCGACACCGACGAGTTCGGCGGGGTGCGCCGCCCCGACGGGAGTGTGTCCAGCGAGGCCGCCGAGGTCGCCGCCGCGATCGACGAGCTCGGGCTCCCCCTCTTCGTCAAACCCGCCAACATGGGGTCCAGCGTCGGTGTGTCGCGGGTGACGACCGCCGACGAGGCCATCGCTGCGGTCTCGTTGGCGGCCAGCTACGACCGCACGGTGATCATCGAAGAGGAGATCATCGGGCGAGAGCTCGAGATCTCGGTGCTCGGCAACGAGGCCCCGGAGGCGAGCACGGCCGGCGAGATCATCCCCGGCGCCGACTTCTACGACTACGCCGACAAGTACGACGACGGCGCGCGCCGGCTCATTCCCGCCCCACTCGAACCCGACCAGCTGGCCGAGATGCAGCGCCTCGCCATCGCCACCTATCGCGCCCTCGGTGTGGAGGGGCTCGGCCGCGTCGACTTCTTCCTCGAGGACGACCGCGGCTTCCTGGTCAACGAACTCAACACCATGCCGGGCTTCACCCCGATCTCGATGTACCCGGAGATGTGGGCAGCCGTCGGCCTCGACTATCCCTCACTCATCAACCGGCTCGTCGACCTGGCCATCGCCCGCCACCGCCGTCAGCAGCTCCACACCCGTACCGACCACTAGGCCGATCCGGGTTCGGGCGCGAGCGCGGCCCGGAGGAACCGGATCAGCTCCTGCCGGCGGGCCACGGTCGCCCGCAACGACGGCGGCGTCCCGAGCGCCCGCTGGACCTCGAGCTCGGTCGCCACGCCGACCACGGTGGAGTAGAGCGACAGCAACAACATGTCGGGGTCGGACGACCGCAGGCGACCCGCATCCATCTCCCGCTGGAGGAAGTCCCGGGCGCGGTCGAATGTCGGGGCGACATGGCCGGCCAACCGTTCGGCGGTGACCGATCCCGGACGGGTCACCTCGCGCACCAGACCGAGCAGCTCGGGGCGACTCACCGCCAGCCGGAAGACGTGGCGGACGATCGCCTCGACCTGAGCGATGCCCCGCAACCCCCGCGACGCCTCCTCGTCGAACACTCGCACGAGATCCCGCGCGGCCTCGTCGACCACGGCGTCGAACAGGGCCTGCTTCGACGGGAAGTAGTAGAGGATCGTCTGCTTGCGCACCCCGAGTTGTTCGGCCAGCGCGTCGAGCGAGGTCGCGGCGAAGCCGTCGGTGCCGTAGGCGCCGAGCGCGACATCGAGGATGCGCTCTCTGGTCGAGTGCTCGGCCATTTCCGATGTCTACACGGGTTCTCTACCATTTGGTAGAGCCTGCTGCTAGAAACAGGATCGTGATACGGGAGGAGTTGAACCAGACGCGCATCGCCGTCACCGGCTCGACGGGATTCCTCGGCACCGCCCTGGTCGAACGCCTCCTCCGCAGCGCGCCCGGGTGCGAACTCGTGTTGCTCGTGCGCCCCGGCCGCCGGGGCGCCCAGCACCGTGTCGACCGCGACATCCTCCGCAACGACGCCTTCGACCGTCTCCGAACCGAACTCGAGGAGGCGGGCGGCGAGACGTTCGACGAGATGTGCGCCCGCCGGGTCTTCGCGGTGGCCGGCGACGTCGGCACCGACGGGCTCGGCCTCGACGAGGAGGGCCTCGCCCTCCTCGCGACCTGCGACCTCGCGATCCACTCCGCCGCGACGGTCAGCTTCGACTCCGCCCTCGACGACGCCGTCGAGGTCAACCTGCTCGGTCCGACCCGCGTGGCCCGGGCCCTCCAGGCCGCCGCCGAGATCCGGACCGAGGCGACCCGCACCGGTCGCCCGCCGGGTGAGCCCGCCCACCTCGTCGCCGTGTCGACCTGCTACGTCGCCGGCAGCCGGCGCGGGCGAGCCCCCGAAGAGCTCGTCGACGAATCGCCGTTCTTCGTCGACGTCGACTGGCGGGCCGAGGTCGACAACGCCCGCCGCGCCCGCATCCACAACGAGCAGGAGAGCCGCTCCCCGGAGCGTCTCCAGGAGCTGAGCAAGGAGGCCCGTCGCCAGCTCGGCGCCGCCGGCACGCCGGCCCTCGCCGAGAAGCTGGAGCAGTTGCGCCAGCGCTGGGTGGGCGAGCGGATGACCAACGCCGGTCGGGCCCGAGCCGGCAGCCTCGGTTTCCCCGACGCCTACGCGTTCACCAAGGCGCTCGGTGAACGGGCCCTGGGCGAGACGCGCGGCGACGTGCCCGTGAGCATCGTGCGCCCCTCGATCATCGAGTCGGCACTGGCCGAGCCGGTGCCCGGTTGGATCCGCGGCTTCCGGATGGCCGAGCCCGTGATCGCCGCCTACGCCCGCGGCCTGCTCGTGGAGTTCCCCGGCGTACCGGAAGGGACGGTCGACGTCATCCCGGTGGATCTCGTGGTCGCCACCATCCTGGCGGTGGCCGCCCGCGGCCCGGAGTTCGACGACCACGGCAACCACACCCCCGACGTCGTGCAGATCGCCAGCGGCGGGGCCAACCCGCTCAAGTACGGCCAATTGGTCGATCTCGTGCAGGCCTGGTTCACCGAGCGGCCCGTCTACGACGAATACAACCAGCCGATCTCCGTCCCCGACTGGAGATTCCCCGGCCGCGGTCGCGTGTCGAAGCAGCTCACGCGGGCCCGTCGGGCCCTCGATGTCGGTGAGCGCCTGCTCGACACGCTTCCCCTCCGCGGCACGCAGGCCGACATCGGGGCCCGGCTCGAAGAACGCAAGGAACAGCTCGAACGGGCCAGTGGCTATGTCGAGCTCTACGGCGCGTACGCCGAGTGCGAGGCGATCTATCAGCTCGACCGCCTGTACCGACTCTGGGGGTCGCTCGACGCCGACGACCGACGCGACTTCCTCATGGATCCGGTCGCGGTCGACTGGCCGACCTACATCAACGAGATCCAACTGCCGTCGACGGTCAAGCAGGCCCGGCTCAAGATGGCACCGGGGCGCAAGGTCAGCGTCAACCGCGCCGATCGCATCCGCAAGAACGTCCTGTCGCCCGACCGGCAGCTCGCCGTGTTCGACCTCGAGAACACCCTCATCGCGAGCAATGTGGTCGCCAGCTACGCGTGGCTCGCCACCCGTCGACTCGACACACCCGACCGGATTCGCCTCGCCGCCCAGACGATCCGCGAGGTACCCACGCTGCTGAGCCTCGACCGGGCCGACCGTTCCGACTTCCTGCGCTACTTCTACAAGCGCTTCGACAAGGCCTCCGTCGACCGCCTCGACCACGATGCCATGGAGATGATGAGCGACCTGCTCATCACCAAGTCGTTCCCCGACGGGATCCGACGGGTGCGCGAGCACCGCCGCCTCGGCCACCGGACACTGCTGATCACCGGTGCCCTGGAACTCGTGGTCGAGCCGCTACGGCCACTGTTCGACGACATCGTCGCCGCCGAGATGACCTCGGTCGACGGGGTCTACACCGGGCGTCTCCGCGGCGTGCCGCCGACCGGTGAGGTCCGCTATCAGGTGATGGTCGACTATGCCGCCGAGCACGACATCGACCTGCGTGAGGCCGTCGCCTACGCCGATTCGTCCTCCGATCTGCCGATGCTCGAAGCCGTCGGCTTCCCCGTCGCGGTCAACGCCGAGACGAAGCTCGCATCGATCGCCCGAAAACGCGGTTGGCTGATCGAGCACTGGTCCAAGTCCGCGGGCGCGCCCAACCGGGTCGTCCCCATCGGTCCCCGCACCCACCGGGGCCCGGTCCGCAACCGAAGGGGTTCTCGTGCGTGATCCACGCAACCAGGCGCCACGTCCGGGATTCGTGCTCGATGTCGACAAGTCGACGCCGCCGATCCTGTTCCACCACGGCGAACAGTTCCGCCTCGAGAAGCTGCCGGCCGACCGGAGCCGGGTGATCTACCCGGCCGAGCCGCTGCCCGGCCTGCCCGATCCCGACGAGTCCATCCGTCAGGCCCTGCTGAACCCCATCGACGACGACCCCCTGCCCGCCCTGCTGACGCCGGGCATGAAGCTCACCATCGCCTTCGACGACATCTCGCTGCCGCTCCCGTCGATGCGCAAGCCCGACATCCGCCAGCGCATCATCGAGCAGGTGCTCGACATGGCCGCGGCGGCCGGCGTCGACGACGTCCACCTCATCGCCGCCCTGGCCCTGCATCGGCGCATGACCGAAGCCGAGCTGCGCCACGCCCTCGGCGACCGGGTCTATGACGCCTTCGCCCCCCACGATGCGCTCTACAACCACGACGCCGAGGACCCCGACGGCATGGTCGAACTCGGGCTGACCCGTCACGACGAGCAGGTCACCATGAACAAGCGGGCGGCCGAGTCCGACCTGCTCATCTACGTCAACCTCAACATCGTGTCGATGGACGGCGGCTGGAAATCGACCGCCACGGGCCTGTCGGGCTACTCCGGCATCCGCCATCACCACAACGTGAAGACGATGCGCGAGTCCAAGAGCTTCATGGACCGTCACAGCTCGGAGCTGCACCACTCGAACTGGCGGCAGGGCGAGGTCATCAAGGCCCACGGACCCCGCATCTTCCAGATCGAGACGACGATCAACAACAACACCTTCGGCTACGACGGCCCGCTCCATGTGCTCCAGAAGCGCGAATGGGAGTGGACGGCGCGTGACCGGGCGACCTTCGTCGGCATGCAGAAGGGCCTCGACGCCATGCCCTCGTCGGCCCGGCGCAAGATCTTCCAGGGTTGGAAGGCCCCCTACGAGCTGACGTCGGTCCAGGCCGGTGACGTCGAGAAGGTGCACGAGACCACCCTCGAACACTGTTTCGCCCAGCACCTCGTGCCGGTCGAGGGCCAAACCGACGTGCTCACGTTCGGGCTGCCCTACATCTGCCCGTACAACGTCAACTCGGTGATGAACCCGATCCTGGTGATGTGTCTCGGGCTCGGCTACTTCTTCAACATGTACCGCGGCAAGCCGCTCGTGCGCGAGGGCGGCGTGCTCATCATGAGCCACCCGACGCCGTGGGAGTTCCACCCGGTCCACCATCCCAGCTACATCGACTTCTTCGAGCAGGTGCTCTCCGACACCACCGATCCGATCGAGATCGAGCAGAAGTACGAGAAGCAGTGGGCGGAGGACGAGTGGTACATCCATCTGTACCGCAACAGCTACGCCTACCACGGCGTCCACCCGTTCTACATGTGGTACTGGGGGGCCCACGCCCTGCAGTACCTGGGTCGCGTGATCATCGTTGGCGGCGATCCCCGCTCGGTGCGTCGGCTCGGCTTCACCCCGGCCTCGACCATGCAGGACGCCCTGGAGATCGCGAGCGACGTGGTCGGCCCCGCCCCCACCATCACCCATCTCCACAATCCTCCGATCCTCATGGCCGACGTCACGTGAAACTGCCCTCGGCGCTCTCGCCGGTGCGGCGCTACCGGGCCCTCGGCTTCCCGTACCGCGCCCCCTCGACCCCCCGCGGGGTCGAACCGGCACCGCGGGAGAAGACGACGGGCGCCCACTACGACACCTCCTGGGCCCGCCGCCTCCCCGCCCGCATGGCCCGTGCGGCCATCGTCGACGGCCCGATGCGCCTCGTCGTCTCGGGGCTGGCCGCTCCCGATCGCCGGGGCCAGGATCGCCTCGGCGCCCTCGAGGGGCCCGCGATCTTCGCTGCCAACCACCACAGCCATCTCGACACCCCGCTCCTGCTCACGTCGATCCCCGAACCGTGGCGCCACAAGCTGATCGTGGGTGCCGCCGCCGACTACTTCTTCGGGACCCGGGTCACGTCGGTGCTCTCGTCGCTCGTCATCGGTGCCGTCCCCATCGAGCGAAGCAAGGTGAGCAGACGGTCCGCCGATCAGGCCGCCGAGCTGGTGAACGACGGTTGGAGTCTCCTCCTCTTCCCGGAGGGTGGCCGCTCCCCCGACGGCTGGGGCCAACCGTTCCGGGGCGGCGCCGCCTACCTCGCCCAGAAGACCGGCCGCCCGGTCGTGCCGATCCATCTCGAGGGGACGGGCCGGATCCTGCGCAAGGGTCGGTCCCTGCCCCGGGCGTCGACCACGTCGGTCACGTTCGGTCGCCCGCTCTCCCCCCGCGACGACGAGAACGCCACCCGCTTCGCCGCCCGAGTCGAGGCCGAGGTCGCGGCGCTGGCCGACGAAGCGTCGTCCGACTGGTACCGGGCGCGGCTTCGCGCCCACGCGGGTGAGAGCCCCGGCCTCACGGGCCCCGACGGCGGCCAATGGCGCCGGGCGTGGGCGCTGGGCGATCGATCCCGCAGTGCGAAACGACGCACGCGGCGCTGGCCCGACATCTAGGGGCGCCTCGCCTGATTCCCGAGGAGACCGGCGCACTGCGTAAGGTCACGTCTCATGCGCTTCTCCCTTGCCGAGTCGATGATCGAACCCTCCATGTACGCCCCGCTCGTGCAGGCGGCCGAAGCGGCGGGCTACGACTCCTTCGTGGTGCCCGACTCGATCTGCTATCCCGAGGAGGGCGACAGCAACTATCCCTACAACGCCGACGGCAATCGGGAGTTCCTCGAGGGCAAGCCCTTCATCGAACCGTTCTCGTTGATCCCGGCACTGGCCGCGGTGACCGAGAGGATCCGGTTCACCACCTTCGTGGTCAAGCTGCCGATCCGTCATCCGGTGATCACGGCCAAACAGATCACGTCGGTCGGCGTGATCACCGGCGGCCGCTTCGGCTTCGGAGTGGGGACGAGCCCGTGGCGCGAGGACTATCGCATCACCGAGATCCCGTGGGAGAGGCGGGGGGCCCGCATGAACGAATGCATCGAGATCATCAACGGACTCCAGACCGGCGAGCAGTTCGGCTACTCGGGCGAGTTCTACGACTTCCCGGCCTGCCAGCTCTGCCCCGTGCCCGACCAGAAGGTGCCGATCCTGGTGGGCGGCCATTCCACGATGGCGCTCGAGCGAGCCGGTCGGCTCGGCGACGGCTGGATGCACGCCGGCGGCGACGCCGACGAGTTGGCACGGATGATGACCACGGTCGACGGGATCCGCGCCGACGCCGGCCGGGCCGACGAACCGTTCGAGGTCCATGCCATCAGCATCGACGCCTATACGCCGGAGGGAGTCGCCCGCCTGGCCGAGGCTGGTGTCACCGACTGCATCGTGGGATTCCGCGACGCCTACCAGCCCGGACCCGACCCCCAGACCCTCGACGAGAAGCTGACCGCCATGCAGTGGTACGCCGACGAGGTCATCGCGAAGTACCGGGGCTAGCCGACCGGGTCGCGGCAGTCGACCACGAGTTCGCTGAGGCGAAGGCCGTCCTCGACGATCTCCTCGGGGTCGGGGAAGATCCGCAGTTCCACGATCAGGCAGTCGGCGAGGCCCGGGTCCAGCCCCTCCTCCACCATGCGGTAGACGGCATTCTCGACATCGAAGTCGCCTGGTCCTTCGCCGTCCGCCACGAGGGACGGGTCGCTGAGCCCCGAACCACCGACGACACCGCCGGTGACGGCGAGGGCCGGCGCGCACCGTGACGAGGTGGCGGCCAGCAGCGCGAGCTCGTCCTCCGCGAGGTCGACGTCGAGCCCGGTGATCTTCTCGAGGTCGAGACTGCCCGCCAATGCGGTGACGATGCACGTCGCACGGGCCCGGTCGACCCCGTCGAGCACCATGACCTCGATCGCCTCCTCGTGGCCGAGGGTGACCGTGCGCCCGCACGACGACGACACGAGGGCGAGTACCGCCAGGAGGATCGACAACACGCCGCGCGAGGGGCGACGTGACGGACCGTGCGGGCTCATGGAGTGCCCGTCGGCGCTACTCGACCAATCTCAAGCCTGCCGGTCCGTCGCCGTTGCCGACGGCCGGGAGTTCCGCGCTGAACACGGTCAGGTGGCCGGGGTAGACGTGTTCGCTGAGCAGTACCGCGGTGCCGTCGTCGGACCGGGTGATGCGCTCGCAGACGAGGACCGGGGAACCCGGGGGGACATCGAGCAGGGCGGCGTCGACCGGCGACGCCGCGCCGGCCCCGATGGTCTGCTCGGCGCCCTTCACCTTGGCGTCGAGGAGCTCGTAGAACGGCTTCGATTCGACGTCGTGACGCGAGAATCGAGCGGCCAGCCCCTCGGGACACCACACCGTGACGCGGGCGAACGGCTCACCGTCGGCCAGGTTGAGTCGGCGGACTTCGAGGACCCGGGACTCGCCGAGGACCTCGGCGGCGCGAGCCGGCGCGTCGATGAACGCGAAATCGATCACCTGGCGGGTCGACGTCGCGCCCGCGTCGGCGAGCTGTTGTTCGAGGGTGTCGAGCTCGCCGAGCGGCTGGCGGACCGGGTCGCCGGCGACGAACCACCCGAGGCCCTGCCGGGAATCGATCAACCCGCTGTCGCGGAGCTGCTCGAGGGCACGGCGCACGGTCACCCGCGAGACCGAGAACTCCTCGGACAGGTTCGCCTCGGAGGGCAGGAGTCGGCCCGCGGTGTAGCCGCCGGTTCGGATCCGGTCTCTGAGGTCGTCGGCGATCAGCTGGTAGCGGGGAGTACGCACACTTGTCTCTTACTTGTATTTGATTGTATGCTACAGGTCATGGCAGTCGCGGCAAGTACCCCCATCCAACTCATCAACGGCGTCTACGCCACGCTGGACGAGCGCATCGGCGCCGCCCGGAAGCGTTTCGGCCGACCCGTCACCCTCGCCGAGAAGATCCTGATCAATCATCTCGACTCCCCCGACCAGGAGCTGGAGCGCGGCGAGTCCTACGTCGACCTGCGCCCCGACCGGGTCGCCATGCAGGACGCGACCGCCCAGATGGCGTGGCTCCAGTTCATGACCGCCGGCCTCGACGAGGTCCAGGTGCCGACCACGACCCACTGCGATCACCTGATCCAGGCCCGGGTCGACGGCAAGAAGGACCTCATGGCGGCGGTCGACAACAATGAAGAGGTCTACGACTTCCTCGAGTCGGTGTCGGCCCGCTACGGCGGTGGCTTCTGGAAGCCCGGCTCCGGCATCATCCACCAGGTCGTACTCGAGCAGTACGCCTTCCCCGGTGGCATGATCATCGGCACCGACTCCCACACGCCCAACGGCGGCGGCATCGGCATGATCGCGGTGGGCGTCGGCGGCGCCGACGCGGTCGACGTGATGACCGGCTTCCCGTGGAACGTGAAGTGGCCCAAGCTCATCGGCGTCAAGCTCACCGGCTCGCTCAACGGCTGGACCGCCCCGAAGGACATCATCCTCAAGGTCGCCGAGATCCTCACGGTGAAGGGCGGGACCGGGGCCATCGTCGAGTACTTCGGCGAGGGCGCCAACAGCCTCAGCTGCACCGGCAAGGCGACCATCTGCAACATGGGCGCGGAGATCGGTGCGACCACTTCGGTTTTCGCCTACGACGATGCCATCGCCCGCTACCTGAAGAGCACCGGCCGCGAGGAGGTGGCCGATGCCGCCAACGCCGTCGCCCATCACCTCCGCGCCGACGACGAGGTGCTCGCCAACCCGGCCGACTTCTACGACCAGGTCATCGAGATCGATCTCGACACCCTGACGCCGCACATCAACGGCCCCCACACCCCCGATCTCGCCCGCGAGGTCGGTGCGCTCGGGGCCGAGGCCCGCGAGAACGGCTGGCCACTGGAGGTGAGCGCGGCCCTCATCGGCTCGTGCACCAACTCCTCCTACGAGGACATCACCCGGGCCGCCTCCATCGCCCGGGAAGCGACGGCCAAGGGCCTCACCGCGAAGACCCGCCTGCTGGTCACGCCCGGCTCGGAGCAGGTCCGGGCGACAATCGAGCGGGATGGTCTGCTCCAGGACTTCGAGGCGCTCGGTGCCGTCGTGCTCGCCAACGCCTGCGGTCCGTGCATCGGCCAGTGGGACCGCTCCGAGGAGCCCGACCACAAGACCGGCGAACCCAACGTCATCGTCACCTCCTACAACCGCAACTTCCCGAAGCGCAACGACGGCGACCCGCAGACGCTTGCCTTCGTCACGTCGCCCGAGACGGTGATCGCCCTGGCGCTCGCCGGCACGCTCGATTTCGATCCGCTCACCGACACGATCACCAACGACGCCGGCGAAGAGGTGTCGCTCTCCACGCCGATCGGCATCGAACTCCCCGAGGCCGGTTTCGACCCCGGCGAGGACACCTTCGTCGCGCCGCCGGCCGACGGGTCGGCGATCGACGTGCGGGTCTCCCCCACCTCGGATCGGCTGCAACTGCTCGAGCCCTTCACCCCG
>JAUIML010000260.1 GCA_030432715.1 Acidimicrobiia bacterium
GCCGAGGCCGCCGGACGGCCCCACGACCTCTCCAGCGTGTTCCAGATCATGTCCTCGGGGGTGATGTGGTCCCAGGAATCCAAGCAGGCGTTCCTCGCCCACAAGCCGATGACACTGATGGACAGTCTCGGGTCGAGTGAATCGGTCGGCCAGGCCCTCCAGATCACGCGCAAGGACGAAAAGGTCGCGAGCACCGGCCGCTTCTCGCTCGGGCCCACCACCCAGGTCATCACCGACGACGGACGCATGGTCGAGCCGGGGAGCGGGGAGATCGGGCGACTCGCCAACCGGGGCGCGAACCCACTCGGCTACTACAAGGACCCGGACAAGACCGAGGAGACGTTCCCCACCATCAACGGGATCCGGTGGTCGATCCCCGGCGACTACGCAACGGTCGAGGCCGACGGCACGATCACCCTGCTCGGCCGCGGATCGGTGTGCATCAACTCCGGCGGCGAGAAGATCTACCCGGAGGAGGTCGAGGAGGCGGTGAAGACCCACCCGGCCGTGGCCGACTGCAACGTGGTCGGCCTGCCCGACGACCGCTGGGGCCAGTCGGTGAACGCCGTGGTCGCCCTCCACCCCGACGTCGACGTCGACGACGACGACATCATCGCCCACACCCGAACCCAGATCGCCGCCTACAAGGCCCCCAAGCGGATCCTGCGCACCGACAGCTTCCTGCGCAGCCCCAACGGCAAATCCGACTACAAGTGGGCCAAGGCCGAGGCCGAGAAGCTCGCCGGCCTGTAGCTCACAGTTCGAGCAGTGCCTGTTCGACCACCTCGGGCATCGCGGGGTGGATGTAGTACTGACCCGTCGCCATCTGGTCCACGGTCAGACCGAAGACCATTCCCTGGATGAGCTGCTGCACGAGGGTCGGTGCCTGCGGCCCCATGATGTGGGCTCCGAGCAGCCGGCGCGACCGGTTGTCCATGATCACCTTGCAGATGCTCTCGGTGTCCTCCATCGCCCAGCCGGCGGCGGCGGAGCCGTAGTCCTGCACATGTGCGGTGTAGTCGAGGCCCCGGGCGACGCATGCCTGCTCCGTCAGCCCGACCGAGCCGATCGGGGGATGAGCGAACACCGCAGCGGGGATGTGGTCGTGGTTCATCGTCCGCAGGTCGTCGGGGTAGGTGATGTTGTGGGCCACGACCTTGGCCTCGTGGTTCGCGACGTGCTTGAGCTGCACCGGATTGCTGATGTCGCCCAGGGCCCAGATCCCGTCGACCTCGGTCCGGCCGTGGGCGTCGGTGACGACATAGCCGGCATCGTCGAGCGTGACGCCCGTCTCGGTCACGCCGAGCTGGTCGCCGTTGGGGGTCCGGCCGGCGGCCACGAGCAGGCGATCGCCCCGAAGCGTCGTGCCGTCGCCGAGCTCCAGGATGACATCGCCGTCGCCGTCGCGGGCGACCGACCGGATGTCGGCGTTGTAGTGGGTCGGGTAGCGGCGACCGTAGATCTCGGTCATACGGCGACTGATGTCGTGGTCCTGGTCGCGCAGCATGGCGTCGCCCCGAAGGACATAGGTGACCTGGCTGCCGAGAGCCCCGAAGACGGCACCCAGCTCGGCAGCGATGTAGCCGCCGCCGAGCACGATCAGCCGCTCGGGCAGCGCGTCGACCCGCATGATCGTGTCGGAGGTGTCGAATCCGACCGTGTCGATACCCGGGATCGACGGCACGTTGGCCCGGGCCCCGGCTGCGAGCACAATCGTGTCGGCGGTGATGACCTCGTCGCCGACCCGGAGCTGCTTCGGGCCGACGAAGCGGGCGTCGTGGGCGAACACCGAGACGTGGGGCAGGCCGCGGCGATAGTCCTCGCCGCCGGCGGCGATCGGATCGATGCGGCCGAAGACGCGGTCGCGGATGGCCGGCCAGTCGGCGCCGTCGAAGCGGGTGTGCAGCCCGAACTCGGGGCCCCGCCGCGCGTAGTCGGCGAGTTCGGCGGCGAACACGAACATCTTCGAGGGGATGCAGCCGACGTTCAGGCAGGTCCCACCGAAGAGCCCCCGCTCGACCAGGGCGATGCTCCAGTCGTCGTGCTCGGGCCCGATGATCGAGTTGCCGGAGCCGGCGCCGATGATGATCAGGTCGAAGCGTTGCACGGGCGCAGGCTAGCTTCGCCCCATGATGCAGCGGTCTGTGGGTGTGCGGTTCGTCGTGGGCATGGTCGTACTCGCGACACTTGCCGCAGCCTGCGGCGACGACGGCTCCGGTGGGTCGGGAGGCGACGGGTCGACCACCACGGTCACGGCGGTCGACGGCGACGACTCCGCGGTACCGACGACCACGAGCGAGGCTGCCGCCGAGGGAGACCAACCGGTCGTCCTGACCGACTCGTTCACGGGGGTGACGAGCGAGCGGATCACGGTCGGTGTGGCCGCCCCGGATCTCGAGGCGCTGCGGGGGCTGGTCGACCTCGACCACGGCTCGTACGAGGCGGCCTATGGGGCGCTCCTGGCCGACCTCAACCGTCGCGGCGGCATCCTCGGTCGCGAGGTCGAGATGGTCTTCGAGGCCTTCCTCCCCATCGGGACCGAGGGCATGGACACGATCTGTGCCCGCTTCGTGGACGACGAGGAGATCTTCGTCGTGATGGGGGCGTTGTTCGACGACGGCCCCCTCTGCTACACGCAGCTGAGCGACACGGCGGTGATCGGCAGCACGCAGAACGACGCGAGGCTCGCCGCCTCCCAGGCACCATGGTTCACGGGTGACCGCAACACCGACGACCGGGTCGAGGCCGTGCTGCGGGGCTTCGCGGCGCGCGGCATCCTCGATGGCCAGACGGTCGGGGTGGTCGGCGCCATCGCCGATCAGGGCGTGATCGAGCGGGTCGCCGTACCCGTGCTCGCCGACCTGGGGGTGGAGGTGGCCGACGTGTCGTTCATCGAGGCGTCCCCGATCGACACCGTGGCGTCCGATACCGAGACCAGCCTCATCGCCGAGCGGCAGGAGACGCTGGGAGTGACGCTCGCGTTGGCGATCGAAGGAGGGACGCCGCTGTACGTCGGTGGGCTCGAGGATCTGACGTTCCGGCCCCGTATCGCGACGACGTCGCTCAGTTCGTTGCGGGCCTTCATCCGCGATCGGGGCGGCCGCGACCTCAGCGTGCTCTCCGGCTCCGTGGCCGGCAACACGGCGGAGCAGCTGGGGTGGTGGGCCGACCCTGCGCTCCAGGACTGCATCGCCGTCGTCGAAGCGGCCGGCGAGCCCCCGGTGCTCGATCCGAACACCCGAGCGCCCGACGAACCCGAGAACATCGTCTCGGTGGCACGAGCCTGCCGCGATGTCTCCCTCTTCGAAGCCATCGCGACGGCGGCGGGGCCCGACCTGACCAACGACACCTTCCGCACGGCCGGTGAGACGCTCGGCGAGTTCCACATCCCGGGCTACGGGCCTGGCTTCTACGACGCCGAGACGCCCGACGGTGCCGCGCCGATCTACTTCTACGAGTGGGACGAGGAGCTGCAGGACCTCGCGTCCGACGGTTCGACGCTGTGAGCGCCGCCTTCGACCGGCGCGCCTACATGCTCGACGTGAGCCGGGACCGCGTGCCGACCAACGAGACGCTCGCATGGCTGGTCGATGTCCTCTCGTCGGTCGGCTTCAACGAGCTCCAGCTCTACGTCGAGCACACCTTCGACTATGCCGGCCACGAGCAGGTGTGGCGGGACGCATCGCCGCTCACCCACGACGACCTGCAGCAGCTCGACCGCCTCTGCGCGACGACGGGGATCGACCTGGTCGCCAACATGAACGGTTTCGGCCACATGGCCCGGTGGTTGATCCATGACGAATACCGGGAGCGGGCGGAGTGCCCCGACGGCTTCGAGAACATCTTCGGCGGCGGCCACAGCGAACCGACGTGCCTTGCTCCGACGCCGGAGAACGCGGCACTGGCCGTCGAGCTGGCCCGCGACATGGCCTCGACGGTGCGCCACCGGCGGATCCACATCGGTGGCGACGAACCCTTCGAGCTGGGTGAGGGGGTGTCGGCGGCGGCCGTGGCCGAGCGAGGCCGCGATCACGTGTATCTCGACCATCTGATACGGATCATCGAACCGTTGGTCGCCGACGGCCACGAGGTCATGTTCTGGGCCGACCTGTTCCGACGTGATGCCTCGCTGCTCCCGCGGATACCCGAGGGCGCGGTGCCTGCCGTGTGGAACTACGAGGCGCCCGCGGAGGCGAGCTGGATGGACTTCCTCGGCGCGGACCTCCTCGACCGACTCGGTCTGCCGGACGACGCCAACCAGGGCTTCGTCGCCCACGCCCGGCTGTTCATCGATGCCGGTCTCCCGTTCTGGGTCGCTCCCGGGACGGCGACGTGGAATACCATCATCGGTCGCAACCGCAATGCCGCCGCCAACATCGCCGATGCGGTGGCGGTCGGGTCGGCCCACGCCTCTCCGGGCCTGCTCCTGACCGATTGGGGCGACGGCGGACATTGGCAGCCGCTGCCGGTCTCCTTGCCCTCGATCGTGCGGGGCGGTGTCGCCGCGACCACCGGCCGGGTGCCCGACGACGCGGCGGTGTGGTCGACGATCGACTCGATCCTCGACTGCGACGAAGGGGTGGGAGAGTTGATCGACCGGCTCGGCAACATCTCGGAGGACATCGGGGTCATGTCGCCGAACTCGTCGCCGCTGGCCGCGGTGA
>JAUIML010000261.1 GCA_030432715.1 Acidimicrobiia bacterium
GAACGCGCCTCGGAGCTCACCCGTGCGGTGATGCGCGATGCCTTCGACCTGCGGGTTCCCCTCGAAATCGACCTCCAGGTCGCCGATACCTGGGCAGATGCCAAGGGCTGAGTGGCCATGAGTCACGCGCGAGTGACGCCGTCGGTGGAGACTGGCCGCATGAGCATCACGCGTGCGCGATCCACAGCGGCGATCATGGCCCTCGTCATGGCGGTTTCGACCGTCGCCGCCCCGGCCCAGGGTGGGGTGGCCGCGCCGATCGAGCAGACGATGCAGTCGTTCGACTTCGGGCAGAGCTTCACCGCGGAGCCCGTCGAGGCGGGGCTGTTCGACAACTTCACCAACTCGCCCACCGACGTCGGCAATCCGATCATCGGCTACGGCGGCGTGCGCATTCCGGTTGAGCTGCTGGCGGCCGACGGCCCCGCCATCGCGCGTGTGGCCGGACTCGACCTCCCGCTCACCCCGATCGACGGGCTGAGCGAGCAGGCGACGAGGGAGGTCTATCTCGCCGGGTTGGCCGCCAACGCCCCGTACTCCGATCCGGGTGACGTGTTGTCGTACTTCACGGAGCGGTCGGGAGGCGGTCCCTGGACCTACGGCGATCTCGTCGACCCCGGCCAGCCTCTCCAGTCGGACGACACCGAGCTCCAAGCCGGCTTCGATCGCTTCGCCGACCGGCTCGTGCGCTCCAGCGACCCGACGGGCGGCGCTCCCCGTGGCGGCTGGCCGGTCTTCGGATCACCCGAGGTGTTCGAGGGGGACCTCGACGGCTACCTCCTGGTGGGGGACGGCGAGATCGACACCACCTTCCTCCCGCCCGACTACGCACAGGGCGCCGACGTGATCGTCGTCCAACAAGCCAAGCCCTTCCTTCCCGGCGGCGACGGCGGCCGTGCCGAGAACATCATCCGTCTCCAGATCCCCGAGGCCGTCGTCTTGCCCTCGGGCCAGACGATCGGTGGCGGACCGGCCTACAACGGCAGCTTTGCCGGCGACATCTTCAACGGCGCCAACACGATCCTCGGGATCCGGGCCCAGACCGACCCGGGTACGGCCGAGGTGCGCCACGAGACGTTCGCCTTCTCGTTCCAGAACGGCTTCTGGAACGAGATCGCGCCGTTCGGCAAGGTCGCCGTCGCCGACAGCGTCACGCTCTTCGAGCTGCCCCATCAGCTACTCGACGGCGGGTCGTTCGGGTTCGCTTCGTTCGTCCAGGACGGTCCCCAGCAGGTCGAAGGCGCGGTGGGCAGCAGCGCCTTCCCGGCGCTTCCGGGCATGCTGCCGGCCGGCGATCTCGCCACCTTCGTGCCGCGGCCCTTCGCCATCGACGAGCCCGCGCTCGCCCGGGCGATCAACGACGCGTTCACGGTCGAGCCGCCCACCGACCCGGCCCCGGTCGTCGAGCCCACGACCGGCGACGCCGGCACCACCGTCGACTCCGTGAACGACGCAGCCCCGCCGCAGACCGCCGACTCCGGCGACGACTCGTCGCTCCTCCCCTTGCTGCTGATACTCGGAGGCGTCGCCGCGATCGCGGTCGGTGCATGGCTCTGGCTGACCGGCCGCGCCGGTGGCGATCCCTGCGAAGAGCTGCGAAAGAGAATGCTCGCGGCGAAGGGCGCCCACGACGCGGCGAGCGACGCGGCCGCCAGGGCCAGGGATGACTGCGCTGCTGCCCGGCGGAAGGCGACGGCCATCGAGGGTCGGCTCGCCGCCCTCACGCGTTCGTGGCCGCCTGCGTTCGAGGAGGGATCGGAGGCGTGGGTCGAGGATGCCCAGGGCAACCGGGTCACCAGTACCGACCTCCATGCCCGCCGCCAAGCGCTCGGCCCGGTGTGGGACAAGTACCGCGCCGGCGAGTTGACGGCGGAGCAGGTCGAGGCCGAGTGGCAACGGGCCGACACGCCGGAGTTCAGGGCCGAGCTCCGCGCTCGTACCGAGCACAAACGCGCCGAGGCCGCCCGGCTGGAGGCAGACCTGAAGACGGCGAGAGGCGCCGAACAGACCGCATGCGCCAAGGTCGCCCCGGCCGAGGAGGCAGCGGCTGCGGCCCGTCGGGCCCACGAGGCGGCCGAGAAGGCGTACGAGGAGTGCATCGGGCGGACCGTGGCCGAGGCCGCGGCCGCGGTGGGGCAGGAGGCCGTGGATGCGGCGGCGGTCGCCGCCACGACGACCGCGGCGGCAGCGCCCCCTGCCGCTCCGGCCGCCGCTCCCCAGCCCGCCGCCACCCGCTTCATCGGGGCCCGCACGACGGGGATCGACACGTCCGGCCTGACCGGCGACGAACTGCGGCGGGCCGAGTACCTCGAGGAGATCTTCGCCGGATGGCGAGGAACGGGAGATCTCGCGGGGGTCGCGGAAGCTCTCCACGAGTTCCAGTCGTGGCACCTCGCCACGTTCGACGAGCCCTGGTTCGAATGGACCACCGCGACCAGCAACGAGACGCCGACGGGCACCGCCGGACACATCGACGACTTCATGCAGACGCGCAAGATGGCGTGCTACGAGTTCGTGCACTTCTGCGCCTACATCGCCAGCGACCAGATCGTCCGCCAGCGGGTCGGCGGCGACGACGGCGAGGAGTTCCTGGAGGACGACTACAGCGCCTCGTGGAACTTCGTCGACGAGATCAACACCGACACCTCGGCGTTCGCCGTCGACACCGCCGTTCGTGGCGAGGTCATCACCGGAGCCAGCCGGGTCGACTCGTGGAACAACTCGGCCGGCTACTACCACACCGGCATCTATCTCGGTGGCGGCAAGGTCCTGAGTCTCGGCGGGGGAGGGCTGCTCCTGGAGGACGCCACCGGCCTCGTCGACGCGACGTTCCACCGATTCGGCTACGGCGACGTGCAGTCGGGGGCCTACCGCTACGGAGCGCTCAACTCGCCACCGAGCGGCGGCTGATGGACCACTGGTTCGAGGACCTGGCCGACCACATGGGTCCCACCTACCTGCGCTACTCGTTCACCAGAGGCACCCTCCGGGAGATCGACACACTGATCGCCCGGCTGGGACTGGAGCCCGGGATCCGGATCCTCGACGTCGGTTGCGGGCCGGGTCGTCACGCCAACGAACTCGGGCGCCGGGGCTACGAGGTCCACGGCGTCGACATCAGCGAGACGTTTCTCGAGGTGGCCCGCGCTGATGCCCCGGAGGGCGTGACCTACAGCCGCGAGGATGCCCGTGACCTGCCCTTTCGCGGCGAGTTCGACCTCGTCCTCTCGATCTGTCAGGGCGCGTTCGGCCTGGCCGGCGGCCCGGCTGCAGGGGAGCGGCTCGACCCCGATCGCGAGATCCTGGCCGGCATGGCCCGCGCCCTGAAGCCTGGCGGAACGCTCGTGTTCACCGCCTTCAGCGCCTATCTCCAGGTCGGGAACCTGCTCGAGGGCAACGACTTCGATGCCCTCCGGGGTGTCCACCGGGAAACCACCGAGATCCGCGACGGCGAGGGCACGGTGGCGGTCACCGACCTGTGGACGACGTGTTTCACCCCGCGTGAGCTGCGCCTGCTGTGCGAGGCCGAGGGGCTCGACGTCCGTTCGATCGATGCCGTCGAGCCGGGCCGGTGGGAACCCCGCGAGCCCGATGTCTCGTCACCGGAGTTTCTGGTGATCGCCAGCGCTACCCTTGATGCGCTGTCTTCCTGACAGGGCACCCGGGTCCGATACCCGAGCGTCAACTCGATTCCCGAGAAGAAGTTCATGTCTGTGACAACAGGGCCTGAAGCGGCCGAAGAGACCCAGTTCGGCACCTTCGATTCCGAAGGCAACTACACCCCCCGCCAGATCATCGACACCGACCTCGGTGGTGTCGACATCGAAGAGGCCTACACGAGCACCATGGTGCTGGTCGAAGACGGGCAGCTCGTCACGGGCACCGTCGTGCGGGTCGACCAGGACGAAGTCCTGCTCGACATCGGCTACAAGTCCGAAGGTGTGATCCCGAGCCGTGAGCTCTCGATTCGCAACGACGTCGACCCCAGCGAGGTCGTGTCAATGGGCGATTCGATCGAAGCCCTCGTGATCACCAAGGAAGACAAGGAAGGGCGTCTCGTCCTCTCCAAGAAGCGGGCCCAGTACGAGCGGGCCTGGGGCAAGATCGAAGAGATCAAGGAAGCCGAGGGCATGGTCAAGGGCCCGGTGATCGAAGTCGTCAAGGGCGGCCTCATCATCGACATCGGCCTGCGGGGCTTCCTCCCGGCGTCGCTGGTCGAGCTGCGCCGCGTCCGCGACCTCCAGCCCTACGTGGGCAAGGAGCTCGAGGCCAAGATCATCGAGCTCGACAAGAACCGCAACAATGTCGTGCTGTCTCGTCGCGCCTGGCTCGAAGAGACGCAGAAGGAGCAGCGCGAGGCGTTCCTCGACGATCTCAAGCCGGGCGAGAAGCGCACCGGCGTCGTCTCGTCGGTCGTCAACTTCGGCGCCTTCGTCGACCTCGGTGGCATGGACGGACTCGTCCACGTGTCCGAGCTGTCGTGGAAGCACGTCGATCATCCGTCGTCGGTGGTGACCGTCGGTGACGAGATCGAGGTCGAGGTGCTCGAGGTCGATCTCGACCGTGAACGCATCAGCCTCTCACTGAAGGCCACGCAGCAGGATCCCTGGCAGGAGTTCGCGGGGTCGCATCGCGTGGGCGAGCTGGTCTACGGCCGGGTCAC
>JAUIML010000262.1 GCA_030432715.1 Acidimicrobiia bacterium
AACTGCCATTCCTTCGAGGCCATGGACTTTCACGCCCAGCCCATGCGGGCGGCCAGTTCGATGCGCGACGCCGAGAAGGCCGGGAAAACCTGCATCGATTGCCACCGGGCGGTGGCCCACGAGATGGCTGCGATTCACCCGTTCGACAATCTGGTGGATGCCGCGATGGTCAGGCGGGCGCACGAGGCCGGCCTGCTCGTCAACGTCTGGACCGTCGACGACCCCGAGCGGATGGCTGCGCTCGTCGAGATGGGGGTCGACGGGATCTGCACCAATGTTCCCGACGTCTGCCGGCGGGTCGTCGACGGCGCGTAGGCCGCAGCGTCCCCTCGGGCGCGTGACTAGGGAATCACCAACGCGAGGTGTTCGGGAGTCCAGGTGAACCGAAGCCGCTTGCTGGCGCCGAGATGGTCGCCGTCGACCTGGTAGGGGGCCGGCGGGTCCGACTCGACCACGACGGACCGCACGTCGGTCTGCACCGAGATGTCGCGGCGCCTGCGCACGTCGCCGGGCCCCATGGCCGCCAGGGCGACCGGCCCGAGGCTGCGGAGCCTGATCTGCTCGAGGGTCACGACGGCCAGCGGATCGTCGAGCGTGAGCTCGGGCACGAGGTCGAAGGGACGGTTGCCGAGGAAGGTGTAGGGGTTGGCGTTCATCACGATCGTGAAGAAACCCCGGGTCGTCTCGCGACCGTGGGCGTCGATCACCCGTAGCGGGGGAACCTTGCGGTCGATGCGGCGCAACCACGTGTCGATCGCCGAGTAGACGAAGAGCGGGTGGCCGGCCCAGCGCTTCCAGGGACCCCGCCGTTCGACCTGTTCGACCACTGCGGCGTCGAACCCGATGCCGCAGTGGAACAGGAAGTAGCGGCCCTCGACCGCGCCGAGGCCGATCCGTCGGATGGACCCGGCGTCGATCGCGTCGAGCAGTACACCGACCGCATCGACCGAGTCGTCGGGGAGGCCGAGGATGCGGGCGAAGACGTTGGTGGACCCACCCGGCAGCGTCGCGAGCGCGGTGTCGGATCCGGCCAGGCCGTTGGCGGCCTCGTTGAGTGTGCCGTCGCCGCCCAGGACCACGACGAGGTCGTAGCTCTCGCGCGCCGCGCTCTGGGCGAGGCGGGTCGCGTGGCCGCGACGGCTCGTTTCCGCGAGGGTGACGTCGTGGTCGGCCGACAGCGCCTTGTGGATCACCACCCGACGGCGGGCGGTGACCGACGACGCGACCGAGTTGACGACGAAGAGGATGCGCAAGAAGCTCAAACTATCTGGTTCCCCGGCATAGGCATTCCGTGGCACCGATGGCAGACTCGTGAGCTATGAAGGTTGTCGTCTGTGTAAAGCAGATCCCGGACCCGGCCGATCCTGGTGCACTTGATCCCGAGAGCAAGACGCTCAAGCGGGACACCAAGCTCATCCTCGACGAGTCGGACAGTTACGGGGTCGAAATGGCCCTCCAGCTCGTCGATACCGCAGGTGAAGGTTCCGTTCACCTCGTGTCGATGGCTCCCAACAACGAGGTCGGCGGTCTCCGCACGGCGCTCGCGATGGGGGCCGAGAGCGCGACCCTGGTGAGCGACGATGCCCTCAAGGGCACCGACGCCCTCGGCACCGCCAAGGTGCTCGCCGCGGCGATCGCCCGCTCCGAGCCCGATCTCGTGCTCGCCGCGACCGAGTCGTCCGACGGCTACACGGGCACGGTGCCCGAGATGGTCGCCGAGCTGATGGGTCTCCCGTCGGTCACGTTTGCCAAGTCGATCGCGATCGAGGGCGGCACCGCCAAGGTGCAGCGCCAGACCGAAGCCGGCTACGACGACGTCGAATGCCCGCTGCCCGCGCTGGTCTCGGTGACCGCCGGGGTGGTCGAGCCCCGCTACCCCTCCTTCAAGGGGATCATGGCGGCCAAGTCCAAGCCGGTCGACGAGGTCACCTGTGGCGACCTCGGTATCGACGCCGGTTCCGTTGGTTGGGCCGGTGGTGGCCAGGAGATCGTGTCGATCGCCGACGCTCCTGCCCGTGAAGCCGGCGAAGTCATCGAGGACGAAGGCGACGCGCACGAGCGCATCGTGTCGTTCCTCGAAGAGCTCAAGGTTCTCTGAGGAAGGCTGACATGGGACTCGACAAGATCTGGGTGTTCGGTGAAGCCAACGGCGATGCCGTCGCCACCATCACTCTCGAAATGCTGGCCAAGGCCCGCGAGCTCGCCGACACCGTCGAGGTGTTCATGGCCGGCGACGGCGACGACTACGCCGAGGAACTCGGTGATCACGGCGCCGAGACGGTCTACGCGACCGGCGACCTCGACGGCGCCATGCAGGGCGTGTCCGTGGCCTCTGCGGTCGCGGCCGCGATCGACAGCGGCGACGTGGACGCGCCCGACGCCTTCATGCTGGGCACCACCCAGGACGGGCGCGACGTCGCCGCTCGTCTCTCGGTGAAGCTCGATGCCCCGGTGATCACCAACGTGGTCGCGCTCGAGGTCGACGGCGACAGCCTGCTCGGCGAGGAGCCGATCTTCGGTGGCACCGTCGACGTGAAGACCAAGAACACCTCCGGCAAGCCGGGCATCTTCCTCGTGCGGCCAAAGTCGTTCGCCGCGGAATCGACCGGTGGAGCCGAAGCCGACGTCGAAGACCTCGACGTGCCCGATCTCGGGGCCACCGGCGGCGCCACGGTGACCGACCGGTTCATCGAGGAATCCGACGGTCCGAAGCTCGATGAGGCGGCCATCGTGGTCTCCGGTGGTCGTGGCCTCGGCGAGAAGGAAGCGTTCGCCATGATCGACGACCTGGCCAAAGCCGTCGGCGGCGCCGCCGGCGCCAGCCGGGCGATCGTCGACGCCGGTTGGGTGCCCTACTCGATGCAGGTGGGCCAGACCGGCAAGGTCGTGAAGCCCACGGTCTACATTGCCGCCGGCATCTCCGGTGCCACGCAGCACCTGGTGGGCATGAAGGGCTCGAAGAACATCATCGCGATCAACAAGGATCCCGAAGCTCCGATCTTCGCCGTTGCCGATCTCGGCATCGTCGGCGATGTCCACAAGGTGCTTCCCAAGCTGATCGAGGCGCTCAAGGGCTGACCTCGGCGGGCCGGGGTCTTCCCCGACCGATCAGGATCGATCACGACCCCGGAGCTTCGACTCCGGGGTCGTGACGTTTTCCGGCCGATCACAGAGAACTCCGCAACAAGGAACCCAAGACGAAGAACCCAAGACGACCGACCCAAAACGAAGAAATCGCCTCGACCGGGTCATCCGGCGAGGCGATGCGTTAACTACCAACATAGCACAGATGATTTTTCCGTGCTGGGGAAACGGTGGGTATTTCGCACTATTTTTTGGGATTCTTGGCCGATGGTCCACATTTCCCGGTGTTCCACGGTCTCCGGGCCAGTTGTCCACAGGTTCATCCCCACCTGTTGAACACTTTGGGTGTTCAACTCCCGACGAATACCACCATCGGTGGTGAACGGTGGGTGGCGGCGAGATGAACGGATCAGACGAGGGGCCAGGGCCAGCGGTGGCCGCCCGAGTCATCGGACGGGAACCGCCCGGCGGTGGCCAGGGCGGTCGTGCGCGTCATCAGGGCGTCACGCTCGAAGGGGTCGAGCAGGGCCGCGGCCTGCGGCGACAGCCCGCGCTCGAGCAGGGCCCACAGGGCCTCGTGTATGTCGTCGGGGAGCGGTTCGCCGGCGAAGTCCCACAGCACGGTCCGGAGCTTGAACTGTTGGTGGAAGGCGATGCCGTGGTCGATGGCCCAGATCCGGCCGTCGTTGCCGAGCAGGCAGTGCCCCGACTTGCGATCGGTGTTGTTGATCACGATGTCGAGGGCACAGATCCGCCGGAAGTCGTCGTCGTGCTCGTCGCTGTGTTCGTGGATCGTGAAGTAGTGCTCCTCGAACGCGCAGGGCATGAAGAGCTGGAGCGACCCGACATCGAGGGGGGCGTCCTCCCGAACGACGGTCGGCGGAACCACGTCGAACCCGAGCTCATCGGCCACGAGAAAGGCCGCCACCTCGCGCTGGTAGAGACCGGACGGGAAATCCCACAGTGGTCGCTCCCCGCGGTGGGGCTTGTAGATGGCCTGTGCCTCGAGCCCGTCGTGCTCGACATTCATGAGAAAGGTCGCGTTGGAGGAGTACGGCATGCGGCCGACGGTCTCGAGGGTGCCTTCCGACAGGAGCACGAGCGCCCGCTCCGTGGCGATCGGTTCGCGGTCGCGAAACGGATGGTCCCGGCTCACGATCGACTCAGTTCCGGCACGGACACCAGTCGCGATTGCGGGGTTCGAGCGGCCGGCCGCAGAAGGCGCACGGCGGTCGCCCGGCGGCCACGAGGTCGCGCGCCCGTTCGATGAGCCCGAACACCTGCGCACGGGAGAGGGAGAAACGGGCCTGGGCGAGCTCTTCGTCGTCGTCGTCGGTCTCCGGCACCGCCTCGGCCATCACGATCAGCCGATCGATGTCCTGGGCGTAGGCGATGCCGAGCGACCCGACGGTGAACGCGGCAACCACGGGCTCGCGCAGTCCGAGATCGGTCGGCGCGTCGCCGGCCGGGGCGTCGGGCAGATCG
>JAUIML010000263.1 GCA_030432715.1 Acidimicrobiia bacterium
GTCGGCTGGCTGGTCATGCCCTCGGGGGTCACCCCGGAGCCGGAGGGCACCGACGCGAGCGAGGTGAGGCGGGGGCTGGGTCTCGGCCTCATCGTGCTCGGGGTCGTGCTGACCCAGGACGCGCTCGGTCTCGGCTTTCCCCCCGAAGTGGTCTGGCCGGTCGTGGTCGTCGGCCTCGGCGTCGGCGTCGTGGTCTGGCAGGTGCAACCCGAATTCGAGGCGACGCGTACGGAGGCGGTTCGCATCGCGGCGGGGATCCTCGTGGTCGGCGCCGGTATCACGGCGCTGATCGCCGGCAACGTCTCGTTCGAAGTGATCCGCAGCAGCCTGTTCGCCACCACCCTCGTGCTCGGCGGTGTTGCGCTCATCGTCGGGCCGTGGATGGCGGTGCTCGTACGGGAGCGGGCGGAGGAACGGCGGAGGCGACTCCATGCCGACGCACGCGCCGACATGGCCGCCCACCTCCACGATTCCGTGCTGCAGACCTTTGCGCTGATCCAACGCACCGACGATCCGAAGGTGATCGCCCAGCTCGCCCGTCAGCAGGAACGCGAGCTGCGGCGTTGGCTCTATGCCGATTCCGATGATCCGGCGGCGACCACCGTCAAGAACGCGGTCGACAGGGTGGCCGGCGTGGTCGAGGACCGGTTCGACGTGGCGGTGGAGACCGTGGTCGTCGGCGACATCGCCCTCGACACGACGCTCGAGGCGCTCATGGGCGCGATGGGAGAAGCCGCCACCAACGCGGCGAAGTGGTCGGGTTGTGACCAGGTGTCGGTGTTCGCCGAGGTCGAGGACGAGGGGGTACGGGTCTTCGTGCGCGACACGGGCGCCGGGTTCGACCCCGAAACCGTGGCCGAGGACCGTCTCGGGCTCCGGGAGTCGATCATCGGCCGCATGGAACGGGTCGGGGGCACGGTCGACATCCGATCGAGCCCCGGCGACGGCACCGAGGTCGAACTCTTCGCACCGCTCGTCGCCGTTCCCCGCAGGGATACGGTCTGACCATGCCCACTGCGCCGCCCCGTGTCGTGCTCGTCGACGACCATCAGATGTTCCGCAGCGGTGTCCGCTCGGAGCTGGGCGACCGGGTGACGGTGGTGGCCGAGGCCGACGACGTCGCCGAGGCCGTTGCCGTCATCGAACAGTGGTCACCCGACGTGGTGCTCCTCGACGTGCACCTGCCCTCGGGCACCGGCCGCGAGGTGATCGAGGCGATCGACGCGGCCGGGGTCGACACCCGGTTCCTGGCGCTGTCCGTGTCGGATGCCGCCGAAGACGTGATCGACGTCGTCCGGGCCGGGGCCCGTGGCTATGTCACCAAGACGATCTCGAGTGACGACCTCGTCGACGCCATCATCCGCGTCAGCGAGGGCGACGCCGTCTTCTCCCCCCGTCTCGCCGGCTTCGTGCTCGACGCCTTTGCCGGCGGTCCGCCGGCCGCCGAGGTCAGCGAGGCCGACGACGATCTCGACGCGCTCACGAAACGCGAGAAGGAGGTGCTGCGCCACCTCGCCCGCGGGTACACCTACAAGGAGATCGCGCGGCAGCTGACCATCTCGGTGAAGACGGTCGAGACCCATGCCTCGGCGGTGCTCCGCAAGCTCCAGCTCTCGAATCGCAACGAGCTCAGCCGCTGGGCGGCGGCCCGTCGGATCTGGTAGCCGGCACGGGGATCAGCGGCCCCCGATCCATCTCGGGCGACGGGGCCGTCGCCGTCGGTGTTCGATGTGCGGTCGGCCGATCTGCACGAGCCGCAGGACCGTGACGAGTCCGAGACCACCGACCATGTTGCCGACGACCGCGAAGGAGGACATGCCGAGCCAGTCGAGATAGCCGTAGGACGTGTCGCCGACTCGCAATCCGGCGAAGATCTTGATCGAGATGACCACGACATGGTTCATGTTCGTGGCCCCGAGCAGGAAGCCGAAGGCGCCGACGGCGACGAGCTTGCCGCCTTCGCTGTCGGCATTCTGGATCATCCAGGTCATGAGCGTGATCGCGCTCCCGGCCAGAACGGCCAGCATGAACGACTCGGTGGAGATGCCCCGTCCGAGGATCTTGTCGCCGAGGTCGACGGCCGTGCCATGGAGATCGGGGTACGCGGCGACGAGCATGGCGGCCACGATGAACCCGCCGATGAGGTTGGTCACGTAGGTGACCGACCAGAGGCGGGCGAGCTGGGCGAGATTCCCCCTTTTCGTGATGACCGTCGTGACCGGGACGAGGAAGTTCTCGGTGAAGAGCTCCGACCGGCCGAGGAACAGGGCGAAGAAACCGATGGTGAAGGCGAGGCCGCCGAGGAGCTCGGAGCCCGTCTGCTGCTGCACGTACATCAGCGCGAGCACACCGAATCCCACATCGAGGCCGGCCATGAGGCCGGTGGCGCTCAGGGTGCTCAGTGAGCGGTTGAGTCGCTTCGCCCCCTCCTCGACGCTCTCGTCGAAGCTGTCGAGCAGCTCCTGTTCGACGACCTCACCGTCGTCGGGGGAGCCAGCCGGATCGTTCACGTGAGTGAGTCCTTCACGTCGTCGATCGCGTCGTCGACCTTGTCGCCGGCGTCGTCGATGGCGTCCTTGACCTCGCCGGCGGCCTCGTCGACTTCGCCCTCGTTCTCGAGCTCGTCGTCGTCGGTCAGTTCGCCGAAGGCCTGCTTGACGCGGCCCGTGATCTTGTCCTTCTCTCCGCTCATGGCGGTTCCTTCTTCCTGTCGGGGATCGACTGTAGGGGGATCGGAGCCCGGTACGGGCTGGGTGTGTCGGCACCGTGGCGACCGGTTACCCCCGAACCTCGGCAGCCAAACATCCGGATCGTGCGGCTCGGGAACGGGCCGGTTTCGGCGGTCGGCGTCGGGGGTACGCACGGTGTGCACCCGTGCACCCCGACGCCTGAACGGAGCCCGCCCATGACCACCGTCGCCCGAACGCTGGCCGACACCCTGATCGCCCACGACATCGATGTGGCCTACTGCCTCCCGGGGGAGGAGACCATCGACCTGATCGCCGCGCTGGAGGAGGCCGGAGTGGCGCTGGTCGTCGTTCGCCACGAGCAACACGGCGCGTTCATGGCCGCGGCGCACGGCCGCCTGACCGGCAAGCCGGGGCTGCTGGTCACCACCCTGGGTCCGGGCGCCACCAACGCCCTCACGGGAGTGGCACAGGCCGACCTTTGCCGGTTCCCCCTGGTGATGCTGTCGGGCCAGAAGCCGGTGCGGGACAACGAGGAGGGCAGCTTCCAGGTGGTCGACCTCGTCGCACTCGCCACACCCATCACGCGGTTCGCCACGGTCATCGACGACCCGGCGACCGCGCCGGTCGAGCTCGAAGCCGCCATCGCTGCCGCCGGCGGCGCGTGCCCCGGCCCTTCGGTGGTCGTCGTTCCCGAGGACATCGCGGCCACACCGCGAGAGGCTCACCGGCCGATCGTGGCGCAGGGCACCCGGCCGATCGTCCCCGATGAAACGCTCCAGGTCATCTCGTCGCAGCTCGTTGCAGCCCGCGCTCCGGTCGTCCTCGCCGGTGCGGGGGCGCAGCACCCGACGACCGCCGGAGCGCTCCGGCGTTTCTGCGAAGCGGCCGGGATCGGTGTGGTCGCCACACAGATGGGAAAGGGCGCGCTCCCCGAGGACCACGAGTTGTCCCTGCGGGCGCTCGGTCAGAACAGCGCCGACACCGCCAGCATCGCGCTGTTGGACGCCGATCTCGTGCTGACGGTCGGCTATCAGCCGGCCGAGCATCCGCCATGCGCCTGGCACCCGGACGCTTCCGTCCCGATCGTCCACGTCGACGACTGCCCGCCCCGGCCGGAGGCCGCCTATCGGCCGAACGTCGTGGCCGTCGGCGATCCGGGTCGGGCGCTCGATCGGCTCGCATCGCTCCCGGCGGGCCGGCACCGGGAGCGCACGGTCCGGCTGCGTTCGGTCATCGAGGCCTCTCTGGCGGCGGAGGATCGGCCCCCGTCCTTTCCGCCTTCCGCCCACGCGGTGTCGGCGGCTCTGCGCGAGATCCTCGATCCCGACGACGTCGTGGCCCTCGACAACGGCGTCTACAAGCTCTGGTTCGCCCGCCACTATCCGGCGTTGGGTCCCCGGACGCTGCTGCTCGACAACGCGCTGGCGACCATGGGTGCGGGCCTCGCCACAGCGATGGTGGCGGCTCGGCTGCACCCGGATCGACGGGTGGTCGCGGTCTGCGGCGACGGCGGGTTCTTGATGAACTGCCAGGATCTGATCGGTTGCCGGGATCTCCCGAACCTCACCGTGCTGGTGCTTTCCGACGATGCCTACGGGTTCATCGCCTGGCACCAGCAGGAACAGGGAGCGGACGAGGTGGCGGTCCGACTCTCCAATCCCGATTTCGCGCGGTTGGCTGACGCGTTCGGGCTGACGTGCACCACGGTGACGGCGGATGGACCTTGCCGTGTAGCGCTCACTGCTGGTGCGCTCGCCATGATGGAAAGCGACAAAATGCTCAGAATTATTTTATTCTTCATTGTTTATGATTCTGCCTAGAAAAACTGTACGTATTGTACTCGGTTATACGGTATAAAAACGTCAACGAGTGTAAAG
>JAUIML010000020.1 GCA_030432715.1 Acidimicrobiia bacterium
GCCGGGGGCGGCGGCGGGGGTGGTGCGTCGTCGGCGTCGAATTCGTCAGACACCCGGGAACTCCTCGTTCGAGATGACTTGAATCTAGATCACGGTCGCCGTGTCGTCGGCGACTCGCAGCGCCCGGCGGCCACTGGCCTCCGTATCGGCCGTCGCGGGCCCGACCTTCAGTCGGGTCCGGGTTGCCCGCCGTCGTCGGGCCCGTCGAGATCTCCGAGCACGAGCTCGGCCCGACGGGAGGCCACCCGCACACGGCGCGTGGGGCTCGTGTGCCAGACGTAGACGGCGAGGGCCGCCGTCGTCAGACCGGCGATGATGAGCAGGTCGCGGCGAATACGGCGGACGTCGGCGCTGGTGTCGTCGTCGCGCACGATCCCCGACTCGGGCTGCGCGGCCGCATCGTCGTCGATGACGGTCACGCCGGTGGGCTGCGGATCGGGCGGGTCCTGGGCGAATGCGGGCGCCGTCGACAGCAGACACGTCGCCACGACGATTCCCGCCAGCATCCTCCGGAACCAACCCACGGGCCAGGACCGTACCGGCTTCACGACTGATGTCGCGCGCACCAGTAGGTGGTGCGACCACCGACGTCGTCTCGCCGCAGTTCCTCGCCACACTTCGGACAGGCACCGCCTCTGACCCGGGCCGGCTGCATGTCGCCCGTGTGGCTGCCGCCCCGGCCCCCGAGCACCTCGAGCGTGCGCCGCATCGCCCGGTGCAGGCGGGCGACCTCGGTGTCGCTCAGCGAGTTCGCCGGTCGGGTCGGATCGATGCCGCCCCGCCACAGCGCGTCGTCGGTGAGCAGGTTGCCCATGCCCGCCAACCGGGCCTGGTCCATGAGCCGGGCCTTCACCGGTGCGGCCGACCCCCGCAGGATCTCGCGAAACGGCTTCAACGTGACCGTGGCGGCGTCGGGACCCAGCCGAGTCTCGTCGGGATCGAGCTCGACCCCGCCGAGACGCCGGGGATCGCGCATCACGAGGTCTCCCGCCGCGAAGGCGAGCCCGAAGCGATCCCAGGCCGGATCGTTGCGGTCGCTCGAGTACTCGAGCCGGTCGATCGACGCACCGCCGTCGACCAGCAACCGGCCGGTCATGCCGAACCGGAGCCCGAGCGTCGGACCGTCGGTGTCGAGTAGAAGCAGCTTGCCGATGCGCCGCGTGCCGGTGATCGTGTGCCCGGGTAGCACTGTTCGCAGTTCCTCGGTTGTCGTGTCGCCCTTCGCGTACCAGTCGTCGGGGGCATGCACCGTGGTGATCCGCCGGCCGACCACCGGCTCGGCGGCGATGCGGTAGGTCTCGATCTCGAGGAGTTCGGGCACGGCAGCGACAGGTCAGCAGATCGAGTCGAGGGCCTGACCCAGGTCGGCGACGAGGTCGTCGACGCCCTCGAGGCCGCACGACATGCGCACCGTGCCTTCACCGATCCCGGCCGCGTGGAGTTCCTCGGGCAGGAGACCGACGTGGGTGGTCGACGCCGGATGGGTCAGCAGGGTCTCGGGCCCGCCGAGCGAGGTCGCCAGCTGCGCCAGCTCCACCCGGTTCACCAGTTGACGGCCGGCGTCGCGGCCGCCGGCGAGATCGAAGGTGATCAGACCACCCGGCTGATCGAGCTGACGCTGCGCGAGCGCGAACTGGGGATGCGACGGCAGCCCCGGATAGAAGACCCGATCGATGGCGGGATGGGCCTCGAGCATCTCGGCCAGGACGATCGCCGTCTCGGTCTGCTGCCGGAGACGCACGGCGAGCGTACGGATGCCCCGGAGCCCGTTGAGCGCGTCGAAGGGAGACGCCACCGCGCCGTGGAGGATCGCGAAGCCGCGAATCCACGCCAGCAGCTCCTCGCTCCCCGACACCACACCGAGGATCGCGTCGTTGTGACCGGCGATCGACTTCGTGGCGGAGTGCACCACGAGGTCGACGCCGTACTCGAGCGGCCGCTGCACGACGGGAGGAGCGAACGTGCCGTCGACCACCGTCATCGGCCCCTTGATCGCGCCGAACCGTTCGAGGTCGACCAGCGCGAGCTTTGGGTTGGCCGGCGTCTCCGCGAAACAGAGGGCGGTCTTGCCCGGGATGATGGCCGCGTCCCACGCGTCGGGGTCGGTCCCGTCGACGAACGTGACGTCGATACCGAATCGGGGACACACCGCCTGGAACAGCAACTGGGTGTGGGAGTAGAGCTGCGACTGCGCCACGATGTGGTCGCCCGACGAACAGAGACCGAGGATGACGGCGCTGATGGCGCCCATTCCCGAGGCGAACGCCCGGGACGCCTCGGCTCCTTCGAGGTCCGCCACCGCGTGCTGGAAGTCGGCCACCGTCGGATTGGAGTGGCGGCCGTAGAACTTCGGCATCGTGATGTCGGTGGCGAAACGGTGCGCTTCCTCCACCCCGTCGGCCACGAAGGTGCTGCTCGCCCACAGCACCGGCGCCAGCGCGGTGTCGTTGTGCACCCGACCGGCCCGGATGGCCCGGGTCGCCGAGCTGAGCCCGGCAGGGGTGGCGTCTTCGGTCATCGGGACTCCTCGGCAGTGGCAACGGTTCGGGCGATCAGCGGACCCAGCGACGCCGACTCCAGCAGGAAGCCGTCGTGGCCCTGCGGGCTGTCGATCACGTGGTACTCGCAGACTCCGCCGGCGGCTTCGACGCCGTCGTGGATGCGGGCCTGCTGATAGGGCGGATAGAGGATGTCGGAGGTGATCGAGGCGGTCAGCACCGGCACCGACAGTCGACCGAGGGCGGCGTCGACCCCACCACGACCGCGGCCGATGTCGTGGAGATCCATCGCCTTGCTCAGCACGAGGAAGGAGTTCGCGTCGAAACGACGGACCAGCTTCTGTCCGTGGTGGTCCAGATACGACTCGACCTCGTAGCGGCCCCACTGTTCGAACTCGCGCCGGGTGTCGTGATGATCGCGACCGAAACGCCGGTCGAAGACCTCGGTCGTGCGATACGTGATCTGGGAGATCTCCCGGGCGAGCGCCAGTCCGGCCCACGGGCCCTTCCCCGGCGGCGCGTCGTAGTAGTCGCCGCCGGCCCAGTTGGGGTCGTTCACGATGGCCAGACGCTCGACGGCGCTGAACGAGATCTGCTGCGGGCTCGCGGCCGCGCACGTCGCGATCGGGATGATCGCGTCGACCCGATCAGGGAACATCGCTCCCCACTCGAGCACCTGCATGCCGCCCATCGAGCCGCCGACCACGGCGAGCCAACGATCGATGCCGAGTCGGTCGGCGAGACGACGCTGCGCCCGGACGATGTCGCGAATCGTGACCTGCGGGAAGGTCGGCCCGTAACGCCGGTCGGTGCCCGGGACGATGCTCGCCGGCCCGGTACTGCCCTGGCAGCCGCCGAGCACGTTGGCGCACACGACGAACCACCGGTTGGTGTCGAGGGCCTTGCCGGGGCCGATCAGGTCGTTCCACCACCCATCGGCGAGGTGGCCGGGGCCGATCGATCCCGCCGCATGTGAATCGCCGGTCAGGGCGTGGCAGACGAGCACCGCGTTGGACGCCCGGGCGTTGAGTTCGCCCCAACTCTCGTAGGCCATGACGACCTCGTCGATCCGCCCCCCACCCTCGAGTGCGAATGGTCGGCCGTCGGTCACCGTGACGAACCGGCGGTGCCCGACCGGGTCACCCGGCACCCATGCGCCCGAGGCGGGCAGATCGTCGGCGAAACGCTGATGGGGGTCGAAGCCCAATGGTCGAGGGTCGGTGTGGTCCACGGAGGTGCTTTCGGGAGTTCTTCCTCGGGCCCAGTGGCGATGGTGGAACCATCAGACACTTTGTTGCGAATACCGGAGTGTTCGCCGCATTCCCGCCGGAGCGGGTGGGCACCTTGGGTGTCTCTCCCAGGTTGCCGGGTCCGGATTCACACCCGAACCGCTCTGAATGTTGTTGCGCACCCTATCGGCCGCGAAGTCTCGAATGCCACCAATCGAGAATGTCGCCGCGGTGCGCCAGCCCGTGGGCCGCCAACGCCAGGCGTCCGATCTCCGCGAGTTCGGCGCGGGTCGGTGCCCCGGGCAGTGCGTCGATCGCCGCCGCGGCGGCATCCCACGCCGGGCCCGGTTCGGGGAGCGGCAGGCGTCCGATGGCGGTCGCGCTGACGCGCATCGCATCGGAGGAAAGGGCCGATCCCGCGGCATCGCGGAGCAGCAACAGGGAGGAGACCGGCGAGATCAGTGCGGCGGCGAGGTGGCCCAGCGTCGGCGCGTCGGTGCGGGGTTCGACGGAGATCACCGGCGTGCACGGGACCATGTCGCCCTCGGCGTCGATCGCCACCTCGAGCACCCTCGTCTGGCTGGCCACGACCAGCTTCGGCACGAGGCGGGCGGCGAGCCAGCCCCTGATGGCGGCGTCGACCGCGTCGGGATCGACGGTCGGGGTCGTCCACCGTTGCTTGTCGAACCGGCAGGGGGTCTCACCCCACCGACACGTCAGCGGGTCGATCAGCCCCGAGGTGATCAGGCGGGGCTCACCGGCTCGGGCCTCACCCACCGCGCCACGCAGACCGTAGAACTGGTCGCGGAATCCTGCGGTCACGTTGGCCACGTCGGCCACGACCCGTGAACCGGCCACGTCCCCTCGATGGAGGGTGGGGGTGTCGACCAGGAGGAGCGAACCCCAGGACCGGTCGTCGGGCACGGGATGTGAAGGAAGCCGCACCGCCGGCACTCCCCTGGCCCGCTCGACCGACTCGACGTGATCGATCGCTGCCCCCTTCCGGACCACGAGCGCGACGGTGTCGACCGCGGCGCTGAACTGCCGCCCGTCGTCGATCCACAAACCGGCGAGGCCTGCCTCCGCCCGTAAACGCCTGCGCACCGGCTCGGCGTCACGGGCCGACAGGAACGAGGCCGGCTGCAGCAGGGCCACCACTCCCCCGTCGACCACGTGATCGAGGCCGGCGAGGAGGAACGCGGCGGCATCGTCGACATAGCCCGCAAGTTCGGGCCATCGCGTCGAGAGGGCCCGTCGCCGGGTCTCGTCGCGTGCGGTCCCCGATCGCAGCTGCGACAGGAACGGCGGATTGCCCAGCACGCAGGCCGCCGGATCGGAGGGCCACGCCTCGTCGAGGGCATCACCGACGCGCACCGCCCCTTGGGGCACCTCGGCTCCACCGGCCCACAGACGAAGGGCGGCGATCGTGACCGCGACGGCGAGGGGATCGACGTCGAACCCCCGGACCCGAGCGAGGGCCGAGCCCGGCTCGCCACCCATGGCCGCAACCGCAGCGAGGAGGAAGGCGCCACCGCCCACCGCCGGATCGATCACCACGTCGGTGTCGGACCACGGCCGGGCGCTCCGGGCGAGCGCCGTCACCGTCGAGGCCAATGTCGGGCTGGTGTGGTGCACTCCCCCACGGCGCCGATCCGCAGAGGACAGCAACGCCTCCCGGGCGAAGCCGGGTAGCCAGGGACCGGCCGACGCAACCACGGCGGGGTCGACCTCGACCCGCAGCACCGCCGGAGACGGCGCCACCTCGACCCCGTCGAGGGTGAGCGCGACGTCGACGCCCTTCGCATCGGCGACCCGCGCGACGATCGCGGCCAGCGCGGCCTCGGGATCGTCGGCAGCGGCAGCGGCCACCCATCGGGCGAGCGCTGCGGTGATGCCGGTGTCAGTCGGCGAGGGGATCCCAGCCGGCGAGGTCGTTGAGTCGCTCATCGTTCGAGAACATCTCGGTGAGCGGCTGGATGACGTCGATCCGCTTCTGGAGGCGCTTGATGTCGAGTTCCTCGTCCCACAGCGAGAGCGTGACCACGAGACCGGTCGAGCCGGCCCGGGCGGTGCGACCCGCCCGGTGCAGATACGTCTTGTGGTCGGACGGCGGGTCGTACTGGATGACGATGTCGACCTCGTCGACATGGATACCGCGAGCGGCGACATCGGTGGCCACCAACGCCTCGAGCCGGCCTTCGCTGAAGTCGCGGAGCGACTTCTCGCGACTGCTCTGGCGCAGATCGCCGTGGATGGGCGCGGCCTTCACCCCGAAGTCCTGGAGGTCACGGGCGAGCCGGTCGGCCATGGCCTTCGTTCGCGTGAACATGATGGTGCGATCGGCCGAGCGCGAGATCGTCGCCGCGACCTTCGACTTGTCCATCTTGTGCACCGCGATGAACCGGTGGGTCATCTCGTCGACGGTGATGTCGTTGCTCGCGACCTCGTGCATCGACGGGTCGTGCTGGTAGCGGCGGATCAGGGTGTTGACCGCACCGTCGAGCGTGGCGGAGAACAGCAGCGTCTGGTGGTCGCCCTCGACATTGCGGAGGATCCACTCGACCTGGGGCAGGAAGCCCATGTCGGCCATGCGGTCGGCCTCGTCGACGATGACCTGGGCGACGGCCGCCACCGACACGGCGTTGCGCTCGATCAGGTCGATCATGCGGCCCGGCGTGGCGACCACGAGGTCGATGCCCTGCTCGAGCATCTCGATCTGCTTCTCGATCGGCGCGCCGCCGTAGACCGCGAGCGCTCGACGCCCGACGGCCTGGGCCACCGGTTCGAGCTCTTCGGTGACCTGGTTGGCGAGCTCACGGGTGGGCACGAGCACCAGGCCGGTCGGCCGATTGGGCTCGGCCTTCGTCATGCGCTGCAGGACGGGGAGACCGAATGCGAGCGTCTTGCCCGAGCCGGTCTTGGCCTTACCGCAGACGTCGCGGCCGGCGAGGGCGTCGGGAATGGTGAGGGCTTGGACCGGGAAGGGCGAGGCGATGCCTCGCGCATTGAGCACATCGACGATTTCGTCGCTCAGACCCAGCTCTGCGAACGATTCCGGAAGAGGAGTGGCAGTTTCTGACATCGAGTGGCCAAGGGTACCGGGATGGCACGCTGGGGCGGTGGCCCGCCTCCGCAAGGACCAGACCGAAGCCCTCCTCGACGCGCTCGACTCCGCGACCTCCGGGCCCATCGAGGAGATCACCGTCGCCCGAGAACGGCTGACCGCTGCCCTGCGGGTCGTGCTCGAGTCCGACGCCGAGTGGACCGTGCTCATCGACGAGGCGGCGCGGGTCGACGGGTGGGACGAGGACAGGCGACGACTCCTGCGGGCCGCCGTCGACCCGGTGTCGGCCGCCGATCCCGACACGATGCTGTGGGCGTTGTGGGACCTCGTGACCGAACTCAACGAGCGACGCACGCTCGGCTGACTCAGCCGCGAATCCGCCCGTCGCTGACCTCGACGCCTTCGGCCGCCAACCGCCGCGTCTGCTCGACCTCGTGGTCGCGCAGCAGCCTCCCGCTCGCGCTCACCACCCGCCACCACGGGAAGATCCCGTCGGACCGCCGCAGGACCGAGCCGACCGCCCGGGCCGCGCCCGGAAACCCGGCTTCGGCTGCCACATCGCCGTAGGTCACGAGATCGCCGGGTTGCAGCCGGTCGAGTACCGCCCCGACCGCCCGCTCGAAGTCGGTCCAGTCGTCGCGATCGGGCGACAGCACCTCAGACCAGTGCGGTGAGGCGCACGATCCGCAGCGGCTCGTCGAGCCCGCGGATCTCGCGGTCGCCGGCCGGCGCGGCGTCGGTGTTGACCAACAGCGAGGACACCGCATTCTCGACTGCGAGCACTTCGCGGGGAGCGGCCTCGTCGCAGAGGCGAGCCGCGATGTTGACGGCATGGCCGATGTAGTCGTCGCCCTCGAAGAGGATCACCGGCCCGACGGCGATTCCGGCCCGCAACGGCAGCGGGAACCCCGAGCCGCTGATGCGGTCCTCGATGTCGACGACGGCCTCGATCAGCGGTTCACTCTCGACGCCGACGAGCATGGCGCCATCACCCAACCACTTGGCGATGCGCACCCCGCGGGACGACGCGGCCTCGCGGACCGCCTCCCGGAACCGGCGCAGGACATCGACGGCCCGGTCGTCGCCCTCCTCGTTCGTGAAGGCGGTGAAGCCCGACAGATCGATGAACGCGAACGACCGCACGACGCGGTTCGTGTTGACGGCCTTGTCCTCGCTCACCCGCCAAGCGTACTGCCCGATGAGCGCCGGAGCCGCCACGGCGCCGTCTAGGTTCTGGGTGATGGCCCCGTTCGATCAGCTGCACGACTGGCCGGTCGACCGTGTGGCCGCGGCGATCGTGGGCCCGTCCGGCACGACGCGCCATGGCCCGACCGACCAACCGTTCGCGCTCGCCTCGGTGACCAAGCTCCTCACGGCGATGGCGGCCCTGGTCGCCCACGAGGAAGGAACCCTGCCGCTCGACGAGCCGATCCTCGACGGCGCCGCCACCACCGCCGACCTCCTCGCCCACAGCGCGGGGATCGCCCCCGACACCCCCGAGCAGATGACGCTCCCGCGAACCCGGCGGATCTACTCGACGGGCGGCTACGAGCTGCTCGCCGATCTCATCGCCCGACGGTCCGCGATGCACTTCGCCGACTATCTGTACGAGGCCGTGGTACGACCGCTCGACCTACGGGCGACCGCGCTGACCGGATCGCCCGGCGCGAGCGCCGATGCCTCGGTCGACGACCTCGTCCGCGTCGCCGAGGCCTGGACGTTTCCCCTCCTGGTCGACCGGTCGACGCTCGAACGGGCGACACGACCCCACCTTCCCGAACTCAGCGGGGTGCTACCGGGGTTCGGCCGCCACGACCCCAACCCCTGGGGACTCGGACCGGAGATCCGTGGCGAGAAGGATCCCCACTGGACGGCACCGGAGAACAGCCCCGCCACGTTCGGCCACTTCGGCCGGAGCGGGACGATGCTGTGGATCGACCCCGTCGCGGAGACGACCGTCATCGCCCTCACCGACCGAGACTTCGGCGACTGGGCCATCGAGGCGTGGCCCCGGTTCTCCACCGCCGCCCTGCGGGGCTGAGCGGGTCTGCTCAGTTCGACGGCGAGACTGCCGATGGAACCGCATGCACCCAGCCTCCGCGTGCCGCGTCCCAGGAGCAACGTGAACGAACGACGCAGTCCCATGGCCATGGCCCGCGCCCGTCATGCCCTCCTGCAGGCTGGTCTCGACTCGACCGTCCCGCTCGAGGCGGCGAGCAGTGTGACCAACGAGGTCTGGCTCACCCCGACCCATGTGGTGCGGGTGAACCGCCGACCCAACCAACGCCTGCGCCGCGAGGCCATTCTCGGGCCGAGCCTGCCGGCGGAGATCGGCTACCCGATGGTCGTCGCCTACGGCGGCCGCATGGGCGCCGACTATCTCGTGCTCAAGCGCATCCCCGGGAAGCCGCTGGCCCAGTGGTGGCCGACCATGACGGTGGCCCAGCGCCAGAGCGCCATCAGCCAACTCGCCGCGAAGATGAAACGGCTCCACCGCACGCCTGGCCCCGCCGATCTGCCCGTGATCGATGCGCCACAGATGCTGCGGGGCGAAACCCTGTCGCCCGTGATGTCACTGCTCGTCGCCCTCGACCAGGCCCGATCGCTGGCCCACGTCGACAGCGGACTCATCGACGACGTCGAGCGCATGGTCTACGAGCTCACGCCGGCCATCGAGCCGTTCGACAGCGACTTCCTGGTCCACGGCGACCTCACCTTCGAGAACATCCTCTGGGACGGCGAGACCATCACCGCGATCCTCGACTTCGAGTGGGCCCGCACCTCTCCGGCCGACGTCGATCTCGACGTGTTCCTGCGCATGTGTTGCCTGCCCCAACTGCACGTGGGCGACGATCTGGTCGATCGCACCAGGCCCGAGGACTACGCCGACATCCCGTGGTGGCTCCGGGACGAGTACCCGGAGCTCTTCGACGTCCCCCGCCAGTTCGATCGGCTACGGCTCTACGCGATCGCCTACGACATCCGCGACCTCACGATGTTCCCGCCACCGGCGCCCGCGCACAAGCTGAACGAGCACCACTCGCTGAACCGGCTACGACGCGCCGTCGTCGGGAACAGCCACCTCGACCGGCTCGACACCGGCGCCGGCGTCGTCTGACCCGTCGGCTCGACCGCGGCGCAACAACCAGCCGCCCGCGACGACGATCCCGATGATGCTCATCCAGATGTTGATGCGGACCCCACCGATCTCGGTGGCCGGGTCGACCCGCACCGTCTCGAGCCACAGGCGGGCCACGAGATAGCCGACCACATAGACCGCCAGCAGGGCGCCGGTGCGGAGCTTCCGTGTCTTCCCGAGCCAGATGAGGAACAGGACGAGTCCGAGATTCCAGAGCGCCTCGTAGAGGAACGTCGGGTGGAAGGTCTCGGCGTCGAGATACTCGGCCGGCCGGTGCTCGGGGTCGATCTCCACCGCCCACGGAAGGTCGGTCGGGCCGCCGAACAGCTCCTGGTTGAACCAGTTGCCGATCCGACCGATGGCCTGCGCCAGGGGCAGCGCCGGCGCGGCGGCATCCAGCATCTTGGCCCGGTCCCAGCCTTCACGACGGATCACCCAGAGCGCCATGATCACGCCCGCCGCGATGCCGCCCGGAATACCGAGTCCTCCCTCCCAGATCTTGAACGGCTCGGCGAAGCCCTCGTCGAAGCGCCAGTCGGTGAGCACGTGGTAGATCCGCGAACCGATCAGGCCGGCCGGCACCGCCCACATGGCGAGCTTCGAGATGTCGTCGGGATCGCCACCGACGGCCGTCCAGCGCTTCTGGGCCAGCCACACGGCGGCGAGCACACCGAACGCGATCGCGAGCCCGTAGGCCCGCAGCGTGAGCGGGCCGAGCTCGATCGCCTCGCTGGAGGGGCTGGGGAACGACGCAAGGATCATGCAGGCGAAACCCTACGCGGCCACGGAGGCTTCCGGAACCCGCCGGCTGTCAGGGGGCGGCCAGCAGGCGCGACCGGCCGGCAGCGAGCTCGGGACCGATCTCGGTGACCCCGGCCGCCATGCCCGGAACCCGGGCCAGACGATTCGCCGCGAAGAACCGGGCGAGGATCGCCGGATCTTCGCCTCCGTCGGACAGCGCCGCCGCGAGCAGGATCTCGGCCCCGGTGGTGACCGCGAGCATCTCCAGATAGTTGCTGGCCCCGGGCAGGCGACGAGCGGGATCGGCGCCGTCCTCGAGCAACCAGTCGGTGGTGACCGCGAGCGCGTCGAGCGCGCCATGGAGGTGGGCGGCCGCGCCGGAGAGGGCCGGATCGTCGGCTGCTCGGGTTGCGGTCGCGCGCATCGCCGCGAGGTGGCGACGGATCACCGCGCCGCCCTCCATCGGCACCTTGCGCCCGACCAGGTCGATGGCCTGGATGCCGTTCGTCCCTTCGTAGATCGGGGTGATGCGTGCGTCGCGGAAGTGCTGGGCCGCGCCGGTCTCCTCGATGTAGCCCATGCCGCCGTGGATCTGGATGCCCAGGCTCGTGAGCTCGCATCCGAGGTCGGTGGACCACGACTTGGAGAGGGGGGTCAGCAGGGCGGCCATCTGATCGGCCGCGGTGCGCTCCTCTTCGGTGGCGGCGAAACGGGCATGGTCGATCGCAGCAGCGTTGCGGTAGCAGAGGCCCCGCATCGCCGCGATCCCCGAGCGCATCTCGAGCAGCATGCGTTGGACATCGGGATGGTCGACGATCGGCGACGACTCCCCCGGTTCGGCGCCGGCGGCCCGGCCCTGTCGGCGCTCCTGGGCGAACGCGAGGGCCTGCTGATACGCGCGCTCGGCCAGGCTCACCCCTTCGAGCCCGACCGACAGTCGGGCATTGTTCATCATCGCGAACATCGCCCGCATGCCGGCGCGCTCCTCGCCGACCAGCCACCCGACGGCGCCGCCCTGGTCGCCGTAGGCCATGACGCAGGTCGGACTCGCCTTGAGCCCCATCTTGTGTTCGAGCGAAACGCTGTGCACATCGTTGCGCTCGCCCAGGGAGCCGTCGTCGTTGACCAGATACTTGGGCACGAGGAACAGGCTGATGCCCTTGGTGCCGGGGGGTGAGTCGGGAGTACGGGCCAGGACGAGATGGATGATGTTCTCGGCGAGGTCGTGTTCACCCCACGAGATGTAGATCTTCTGCCCGGAGATCCGCCAGGAGCCGTCGTCGGCGGGCACCGCCTTGGCGGTGAGGGCCCCGACGTCGGACCCGGCCTCGGGCTCGGTCAGGTTCATGGTGCCCGTCCACTCGCCCGTCACCATCTTGCGCAGATAGGTCTCCTTCTGCTGCTCGGTGCCGAAGTGCAACAGCGCATCGATCGCTCCCTGGGTGAGGATCGGACACAACGAGAACGAGAAGTTGGCCGCCGTCATCATGTCCTGGAGGGCGAGGTTGACGAGCCAGGGGAAGCCGCCGCCACCGTGTTCGACCGGCGCACCGACGGTGCTCCAGCCGGCTTCGACATAGCGACGGTAGGCATCGACGAAGCCCGGCGGGGTCGTCACCGAGCCATCGTCGTTGCGGACGGAGCCGACGAGATCGCCGTCGCGGTTGAGCGGGGCGAAGACCTCGTCGAAGAAGCGGCCGGCCTCCTCGAGCAGACCGTCGACCGTTGCCTGGTCGCTGTGCTCGAACCCGGCGAGGGCCGAAACCGACTCGAGGTCGGCGACGTGGCGCAGGGTGTGGCGGATCTCGTCGACAGGGGATCGATAGGTGGTCACAGGGCGGAGGTTATCGACTGCGACCGGCGTCCAGATCGAGCCCGAGACGGACCGCTCGCAACGAGTTGATCTCCGCCCCGAGGAGGAGACCCATTGCCATCAGGTAGAGCCAGAACAGCAGGCTGATCGCGCCACCGAGTAGCCCGAAGATGGCGTTCGCACCCGAACTCGCGAAGGAGAGGTAGGTGCTGAAGCCGAGGGAAACCACGCACCACCAGACGGCAGCGACGAGCGCCCCGGGCAGCTCGGACCGCCACGGCGACGTGTGGTTCGGGGCCACGTGGTACACGGTTGCCGCCCAGGCCACCAGCACGACGAAGACCAGCGGCCAGCGCAACCAGTCCCACAACGTGCCGAACACCGACGAGATCCCGAGGTCGGAAGCCAACTCGTTGCCCTCTCCCAGGACGGGCCCGACGACGATCATCGTGAGCACGACCGCCGCCACCAGCACGCTGACGAGGGTGAGGCCCAGCCCCACCAGCCGCGTCGACAACCACCCGCGCAGTTGATCGTGGTCGTAGGCCACGTCGAGGGCCCGCACCACCGCGGTGAATCCCCGCGAGGCGGCGTAGACGGCGATCAGCGCACCGGCCGTGAGCGCACCGCCGTTGCCGCCCTGGAACAGTTCCCTGACGGTCTCCTCCAGGCTGTTGTCCCCGCCGAACACGTCGACCATCCGCTCGACCAGCCACGCCTCGACGTCGGCTGCCGTGCTCTCGCCGATCACGGCGTCGGCCGAGCCGAGCGCGGCGGCGAGCGCGACAACCGCCGGGAAGAAACCGAGGAGTGCGAAGAAGGCGATCTCCGCCGCGAGCCCCCCGACCCGGTCCTTCGACCATTCGTCGGCGATGAGTTTCACAGCCGCGTAGGCCCACTCCCACGCACGGACGAGTCGATCCATACGGAGAGGCTACGACGCGACGATCTCGACGGGAGTCCCGATCGGCACGGTGTCGGCCAGAAGCCGGATCACGTCGTTCGGGATCCGGATGCAGCCGTTGGAATGGGCGCCGCCCATGAGCTCGGGACGGTTGGTGCCGTGGATCGCGATCACCGGGATGCCACCGGCGAAGGTGTCCATCGCCTCCGAGAACCCCGACAGGCTCAGGATGTAGGGGCCGTATGCACTCGTGTCCCACTTCTCGACGAGATCGTTCACGAAGAACCTCCCGAGCGGGGTCGGCGAGGTCGGCTTGCCGATGACCGCGATCGTCTCGACCACCACATCGGGCCCGTCCCACACCGTCACGGCCCGTTCGGTCAGGTCGACTCGGGCCCGGAAGCGATGAGAGGTCACGTCGGCGTCCTCGGCTCGGATCCAGGCTTCCGTCCCGTTCGGGCGCACCGGAATCTGCACCTTGAGCCAGCGACCGTCGTCGCTGCGATCGGTGATCATCAGTCCGAGGGGATTCCCGAAGTAGGTCGGGTTCGTGATCGCGAACTCGAACCGGGCCGGCTCACCGTCGGGTTCCACGAAGGCGTCGAGGAACTCGACCTCCTCGACCACGTTGGCGACGAACGTCTCGTACGGATCCACCGGCGCGGTCGTCGTGGTGGTGGTCGTCGTCGTCTCCCCGGCCGTGGTCGACGGCAGGGCGGGGAGGTCGACGGCTCGCTCGGGTGCGATCGCCAGAGCAGGAACGGCCGCGGCCGCCACCGGCGGCGGCGTGCGATCGGCCCCGCACGCCGTGGCCCCCAACGCGGCGAGCACGACGAGCGTCGCCGCCCGTCGGGAGAGACGGGTGGACATCGCGGTCAGTGTGGACATCGCGTTCATTGCGGTCATCGTAGAGAAAGCATCGGCACCGCAGCACGGTCGATGAACCCGTGGTTCCGACCCGGTGCCGGGGCGGCTACGTTCCCCCGTGTGGAGCTGATCGAGGTCGCCGACGGGATCCTGCTGGCCCAGCGGCCGCCGACGGGCTTCGGATCGGCCAACAGCGTGGCCGTGTTCGAGCCCGACGGCATCGTCGTGGTCGACGCGTGCACGGTTCCCACTCATGCCCGCGAGTTCGCCGATGCGCTGGCCGACACCGGCGTGCCCATCCGCCACCTCGTGTACACGTCACCCCACATCGACCATGTCGGTGGGAGTTCCGCCTACCCGCTCGCCGCGGTCTACGGCCGAGCGGAGACGAGCGCCCTGCTCGACCAACCGCCGAACACCGAGGGCTACCGTCACCTGGCACCGGAGCTGGCGCCCGAGTTCGACGATCTCGTGACGAGGGCGGTCTCCCACAACGTGCGGGAGGCAGCCTGGATCTCGAGCCGGGTGGTCGTGGCCCCGACCCACGGTCAGGTCGGCGAGAACCTGGTGGTCCAGATCCCCGATGCCAACGTGGTCGTCGCCGGAGCGATGGCAACGTTCGGGGTCGTCCCGCCGGCCTGGGCCGGCAACCCGGCCCTCTGGGCGGAACAACTCGACGTCGTCCTCGGTTGGGGTGCGACCGTGGTTCCCGGCCACGGAGAGGTCGGCGGCGAGGCCGAGGTCCGGGCCCTGCAGGACTACCTGCGATCGGTCGCCGCCTGCGGATCGCTCGAGGCCATGCCCGACGGCGAGTGGACCGGCTGGACGAACCAGCGATTCCATCCCGCCAACGTCGAACGGGCGGCGATGCTGGCCGCCGGCGACACCGACCCGCCCCCGACGATCCTGCGGCTCATGGGAATCGGTTGACGCGTCCTCGTAGCCTGGAGCCAGATGACCGAGGTCCGCAGCCATTCCGCCGACGACTTCCCGCTGCCGATGCTGCGGGACGTCAAGGGTGATCACACCATCTCGGTCTGCATCCCGGCGCGCAACGAAGAGGCGACCATCGCCACGATCGTCAGCGCGATCGACGAGCACCTGGCGTCCAACGGCCACGAACTGGTCGACGAGATCCTGGTCATCGACGACCGGAGCGACGACGACACGGCCGCCGTGGCGAGGAGCGCGGGAGCGACGGTGGTCCAGGTCGCCGACATCCTCCCGACCCAGGGCCCGGGCCGCGGCAAGGGCAACGTGCTGTGGAAGAGCGTCGCCGCGTCGACCGGCGACCTCATCGTGTGGATCGACGCCGACCTCACGTCGTTCACTCCCGCCTGCGTGACCGGGCTGGTCGGCCCCATGCTGACGGACCCCACCGTGGCGATGGTGAAGGGCTACTACGAACGCCCGGAGATCGGCGGAACGGGAGGTGGCCGTACCACCGAACTGATGGCCCGCCCGCTGCTCGCGACCCTCTTCCCTCACCTGACATCGGTGCGCCAACCCCTCGGCGGCGAATACGCCGCCCGTCGCGACATCCTCGAGCAGGTTCCCTTCAGCACCGGCTACGGCGTGGAGACCGGACTCCTCATCGACATCGCCGAACTCGTCGGCCTCGAACGTCTCGCCCAGGTCGACCTCGGGGTCCGGGTGCACCGCAACCGGCCGCTCGACGAGCTCTCGGTCCAGGCGATGGAGATCCTCCACGTGGGGTTGCGCCGTTCCGACATCGAGTGGCGGCCGGAGTGGAGCCATGTGCTCCTCCGTCCTGATCTCGACCCGGTCGAGGCCCTCGTCGACGAACGACCACCCCTCATCACGGTGGCGGAGTACCGCCCGTAGCGTCAGACTCGGCGGCGATGGACCTCGATCCCCTCGTCACCTACCGATGGATGCGTCTCACGCGGACCCTCGACGACGCGATCCGCACGTTGTGGCTCACCGGGCAGGGCGTCGGCGGCGCCGTCGACCAGCGCGGTCACGAAGCGGTCTCGGTCGGACCGGCCCTCTGCCTCGAGCCCGACGACGTGGTCGCCCCGATGCACCGGGACCTCGGCGCCTACCTCGTGCGGGGCATGACCCCGCACGAACTGCTGGCCCACCAACTCGGCCGGGCCGACGGACCGAGCCGCGGCCGCGACGCCAACATCCATGGCTGCGGCGACCTCGACCGCAACATCATCGGCTTCGTCTCCCACCTGCCCCAGTCGCTGCCGGTCGCCGTCGGCGCGGCGATGGCCTTCCGGCTGCGCCGGGAACCGCGGGTCGCCATGACCTGGACCGGCGACGGCGGCTCGATCACCGGGCTCTACGCCGAGTCGTTGAACCTCGCCGCCCTCGACAACGCGCCCGTGGTGATCGTCGTCGAGAACAACCAGTACGCCTACTCCACGCCGGTGGGCCGCCATTCGGCCAATCCCGACATCGCGGCCCGCTCCCGGGCCCTCGGGGTCCACTCGGTCGATGTCGACGGCAACGACGTCGAAGCGCTCCACCAGGCATCGCGGGCCGCAGTGAACCGGGCCCGCAACGGGGGCGGCCCGACCGTGATCGTGGCGGAGACGATGCGCATGCTCGGCCATGCCGTGCACGACGGGTTCGAGTACGTGCCCGACGAGCTCCTCGAGCACTGGCACGAGCGAGACCCCCTGGCCACGTTCGAGCGCCGACTGGACCAACGCGGTGTCGACGTCGATGCCCGGCGAACGATCGACCGCGAGGTGGCCGCCGAGGTGGAGGCCGCGCTCACCTCGGCGAAGGCGAGCCCGTGGCCCGACCCTGCCACCGTGACCGATGGCGTGTGGGCGTGAGCGATCCCGGATCCCGCACCTACCTCGACGCGATCAGCGCCGGACTCGTCGACGCGATGGACGACGACGACCGGGTGCTGATCCTGGGCGAAGACGTCGAGGCACCCTTCGGCGGCGCCTTCAAGGTGACCAGGGACGCCTCGCACCGGTTCGGACCCGAGCGGGTCCGCAACATGCCCATGACCGAACTCGGCTTCATCGGCGCGGCCAACGGCATGGCGCTCATGGGCCTGCGGCCGGTGATCGAGCTCCAGTTCGCCGACTTCATCAGCACCGGGTTCGATTCCATCGTGCAGTTCGCGGCGACCGCCCACTATCGGTGGGGCGGCGCCGTGCCGTGGGTCATCCGGGCGCCCGCCGACGGCAACCTCCGGTCGGGGCCGTTCCACTCCCAGAACCCGGAGGCGTGGTTCGTGCACACGCCGGGTCTCAAGGTCGTCGCGCCCTCCACGCTCCACGACGCCTACGGGCTGCTCCGGGCCGCGATCGACGACGACAATCCGGTGATCTTCTTCGAGTCGAAGCCGCTGTACCGGTCGCTCAAGGGAACGCTGCCTCCGACCGGGACGCGGGTCCCGCTGGGCCGGGCCGAGGTCGTCCGCCCCGGCCGCCACGTCACGATCGTCACATACGGCGCCATGCGCCACGAGGCCGCCGTCGCGGCCGAGGCCCTGGCCGACGAGGGGCTGGATGCCGAGATCATCGACCTCCGGACCCTCAAACCGCTCGACGTCGAGACCATCGCGACATCGGTGGCTCGCACGAGTCGCGCCCTCGTCGTCCACGCGGCCAACCGGTTGGGAGGGGTCGGCGCCGAGATCGCCGCGACCATCGCCGACGAGTGTTTCTCCGACCTCGACGCCCCCGTTCGCCGCCTCGGTGGGCTCGATGTGCCAGTGCCCTTCAGCCCGCCGCTCGAGGACGCCTACCGCCCGGCCGCCGCCGACATCGTGGCCGCCGCGCGCGATCTCTGCGCCTGGTGATCTGGAGCCGTCGGCGGCGGTAGGCCAGACTCTCGGGACACACCCCCGGGAGGATCACATGGGCCGCTGGACGAGAGAAGAGCTCGAAGAGGAATTCGACAAGTACCAGCAGCGGGCGCTGCGGGCCGCCACGTCGCACGACTGGCGGGAGTGGGCCGACCAGTTCACCGAGGACGCCACCTATGTCGAACACGTCTTCGGCCGGTTCGGCGGCCGCGAGGCGATCTACAACTGGATCCAGTCGACGATGGACACCTGGCCCAACACCGAGATGATCTACTTCCCGATCGACTGGTACACGATCGACGAGGACAAGGGCTGGGTGATCGCCCGCGTCTGGAACCGCTTCGCCGATCCCGGCGACGGCTCCATCCACCAGGAAGCCAACATCACGATCCTCCACTACGCCGGCAACGGGAAGTGGAAGTACGAGGAGGACGTCTACAACCCGGAGCACTTCGGCGAGATGGTGAAGGGCTACCTGAAGCGCAAGAAGGAACTCGCCGGCGACGACTGAGTGACAGACTCCGACGATGCGACCTGAAGGGCGGCGGCGCCTCGACCGGATCCTGCTCGTCCTCGGGGCGCTGGCGATGGGCCTGCTCGCGATCGCGGGGGCGTTCATCGGCGACACCGAACGGATCGCCGCGTACTGGGCCCACGCCGACATCGACTCGACCGGCAACGCGCAGGTCGTCGAGGTGATCGACTACGACTTCGGCTCCAACCAGCGCCACGGCCTGCTGCGCCAGCTCCCCGACGTCCCCACCAGCGCGACGTTCACCGTCGACTCCCCCACTGCGCCCGACCAGTTCCAGGTGCTCGGCTGGTGGCAGGGCACCGAGCTGCGGGTGGGCGACCCGGTGGCGACGATCAGCAACCGACACCGGTACACGCTCTCGTACCCCCACACCGCGCTGGTCTCGGGCGACCGGGTCGGGTGGAACGCCGTGGGCGACGGCTGGTCCGTTTCGATCCGCGGGATCGAGATCCACGTCACGGCCGACCGCGAGCTCACCGACCCCGAGTGCGACACCGGCGCGACCGGCGCCACCGGAGGCTGCACCGCCGAGCGCCTGGGCCCCGGCCACCTCGTCGTTCGCCACGACCAGGTCGATCCGGGCGAGTTCCTGACCGTGTGGGCCACCCTCGGTGAGCCGGTTGCGACCGCCGCCGTCACCGCGCCCACCGGTCCGGCCCCCGATCCCGGCGCTGGCTGGAAGACGCCCCCCGTGGTCGCCGCCGTCTCCGCCCTGCTCGGTGCGATCGCCCTCTCACCGGTGATCCGCCGTGCCGGTCGCGAGTGGATGTGGGAAGGGGGCACGGTCGACGCCGCCTTCGGTCCCGACGACCCCGCCGCCCCCCAACGCCGCGTCGACCACACCGAACTGCGCGAGATGACCACCATCGAGTTCGAACCCCCGAGGGACATGAGCGCCTCGGTCGGCGGCGTGATCCATCTCGAGCGGGTCCACGACGACCACAAGATGGCGTGGCTGCTCGAATGTGCGATCCGCGACGAGGTCGTGCTCGATCCCCAGGACGACCACCCGACCATCAGCCGCGGGCCGGCTGCGCCGAACGCGGCCGTCGGCCGGGTGCTCGACCGGATGTTCGGCGGGTCGACGGTGATCGACCTCGAGAAGTACGACCCCACGTTCGCCGCGGGTTGGAACCAGCTGGGTGGAGAGTTGTCGGAGTGGCGACGCTCCAGCGGCCTGTGGGACGTGCAGGGCCGCCGGCGCCGCGCCCTCGCCATCGCACTCGGCGTGCTCGCGGTCGTGGCCGGTGGCGCGGCGCTCGCCGTCGGCGCGGCCATGTCGAACCGCACCGGCGAGGGTTGGTATCCGCTGATCGCCATCGGCGGCGTGGCCGCCGGCCTCGGGATCGCCGCGGTGATCCGCTCATGGGAGCTGCGGGTTCGCACCGCCGCCGGCTCCGGCGCCTGGATCCGCATCGAGTCGTTCCGACGGTTTCTCCACGACTCCGAGGCCGAACACGTGGAACGGGCCGCCGAGATGGGGATGCTGCGTCAGTACACCGCCTGGGCGGTCGCGCTCGGCGAGGTCGACCGGTGGGAGAAGGCGGTCGAACGAGCCGCGGCCGAGCCCGGATCCTCCCTCGCCACCTACCGCCACACGAACTTCGCCATGACCGCCCCGCTCATCGCCCGGGCCGTCTCCACCGCCTCGACCGCACCTTCGTCGTCGGGCGGCGGCGGAGGAGGCGGAGCCGGCGGTGGCGGGGGTGGCGGCGGAGGAGGCTCCTGGTGACGGGCCCGCCCTCCTAAGCTGCCGCCATGCCCAAGGTCGGACGACAGCGCATCAGACGTGTGCGCCGCGACCCCTGGTTGCGTTTCCGCGTGGGCATCGGCTTTCTCGGCCTCGTCCTCGTGGTCGGCACCACCGGCTACATGCTGCTCGGCCTCGACGCGTTCGACGCCGCGTACCAGACGGTCATCACGGTCTCGACGGTCGGGTATCGAGAACTCGGTATCGTCGATCGCACCTACGAGGTCTTCACGATCTTCCTGATCCTGTTCGGCACGGGCACCGTTCTCTACACGCTCGGTGTTCTGCTCGAGACGCTCTTCGAGGGGCAACTCGACGACCTATTCCAGAGGCAGCGCATGCAACGAAGAATCGATGAACTCGAAGGTCACGTCATCGTGTGTGGCTATGGCCAGGTCGGTCGCTCGATCGTCGCCGAGATGCACCGAGCCGGAAAGGACGTCGTCATCGTCGACCGGCAGAACCTCGAACTCGACGAGCTGCCCGAGGGTGTCGAACTCGTGACCGGCGAGGCGACCGACGACGAGATCCTCGAGCTGGCCGGCCTTCGCCGGGCGGGCACGCTCGTCGTCGCCCTCGACAGTGATGCCGACACGCTCTACGTCTCGCTCACCGCCCGCACGGAGAACGACGACCTCTTCATCATCGCCCGGGCCAACAGCGCCGGCGTGGTCGAGAAGCTCGGCCGGGTCGGCGTCGACCGGGTCGTGAACCCCCACGAGATCGGCGGCTCCCGGATGGCCGCCATGGTGTTGCAGCCCGACGTGACCGACTTCCTCGACGTGGTCATGCACGACCTCGAGCTCGAGGTGCGCATGGCCGAGATCCCGGCGACCGAGCGCAGCGGCTACGTCGGCACGAGTGTGGCCGAGCTGCTCGCCGGCGACGAACCGAGCGCAACGACGCTGGTCGCCGTGCGCCGGAACGGACAGTTCATCACCAATCCGCCCCGTGAACTCGAGATCGAACTCGGCGACATCCTGATCGTGCTCGGCACCGACGACCACATCCGGTCGCTCATCGACAACTGACGCCGGTTCGAGCTACGGCTCGACGATCCCGAACTCGCCGCTGAAGCGGTCGAGCGCCGAGAGGAACGTCCGCACGGGGGTGTCGTTGTCGATCGACACGTCGTCGGCGGCGAGGAACCCGTCGACGTCGAGTTCGCCTCGCAGGACGTCGGCGATGCGACCCTTCGTTGCCGTGACCTCGGCGTCGGCACCCTCCTGGCGCACCCCTGGGCGGTGGTGCACCGCACAGTTGTCGATACCGATGACATGGTCCTCGTCGATGTCGGTGAAGTGCCAGTTCATCTCGAACCGTTCGCCTTCGACCCGCTCGGCCATGAGGCGCACCCCGATCACGTCGAGCAGCATCTCGACGTCGAGCTCGTCGGTCACCGCCCGGTTGCCGACCCCCAGACCCTTGGACCCGGTGCGCAGTTCCATGGCGCCCATCAGATACGAGTCGCGCCAGGGGCCCGACTCGGCCTGGTAGGCGAGCTGCTCGAAGCTGTCGGCCTGCAGGAGCCGAGCGGCCTCGTTGGTCGGGTCGGCGAAGACCAGATGGTTCAGCAGTTCGCACACCCAGCGATAGTCGCCCTCGTCGAACGCCGATCGGGCCAGTTCGAGCACCCGGTCGGCACCGCCCATCGACTCGACGTACCGGGCCCCGCTGTTCTCCGGGGTGTGGGGGTGCAGGTTGGCCGGGTTGCCGTCGTACCAACCCACGTAGCGCTGGTAGACGGCCTTGGAGTTGTGGCTGACGGTGCCGTAGTAGCCCCGCGTGTGGCCCTGCGCGGCGAAGCACTCGGGGAGTTCGAGGTCCTCCGCGATCTCGCGGGGCGTCATGCCGTGGTTCGCCCGGCGCATGGTCTGGTCGTGCAGCCAGCGATACATGTCGCGCTGTTGTTCGAGATAGCGACGAGCGTCGTCGTTGCCGAACCGGGGCCAGTTGTGGGTGGAGAACATCACGTCCATGCCGTCGCCGAAGAGATCGATGGCCTCCTGGATGTACTTGCTCCATCCGAGCGTGTCGCGGGCCTGGGCGCCGCGGAACGGCAGGGCGTTGTGCATCGTGTGGGTGCAGTTCTCGGCGATGCAGAGGGCGCCGAGGTCGGGGAACATGAAGTTCATCTCCGCCGGCGCTTCGGTACCGGGCGTGTTCTGGAAGACCACCCGGACGCCGTCGAGCACGAGTTCGGTCCCCGTCAGCGAGATCTCCTCCGTCGGGGCCAGCAGGTCCGACATCGCCCGGGGGATGCCCTTGCCGAGCCCACAGTCGATGTGACCGGTGGGTCCGGGCGGCAACAGGATGCCGAACTGGTAGAGCGCCCGCCGACCCATGACCGGGCCGGCGATGATGTTCTCCGAAACGGCCTCGCGCATGAATCCCTCGGGGGCGAGGATGCGGACGTCGCCGTTGGCGACCGCCTCGTGGGTGGTCACCCCCAGGATGCCCCCGTAGTGATCGGTGTGACTGTGGGTGTAGATGACCGTGGTGACCGGCCGCTCGCCCAGGGTCGCGTTGGCCAGCTCGAGGCAGGCGCGGGCAGTGAAGGAGGTCGTCAGGGGGTCGATCACGACCCAGCCGTCGTCGCCCTGGATGAACGTGATGTTCGAGATGTCGTAGCCGCGGGCCTGCCAGACCCCACCGGCCACCTCGAACAGCCCGTGGATGGCGTTGAGCCGGCCGTGACGCCAGAGGCTGGGATGCACCGACGGCGGGGGTGTCTCCTGCTCGCGCATGAAGTCCCAGTCGTTGACGTCCCAGGCCGGGCCGATCGGGCCGTCGATCACCCCGGTCTCGTGCTGGGCGATCAGCCCGCGCGAGGCCCGCTCCAGATCTCCGGCATCGTCGAGCCTCAGCGCCGCCGCATGCGCCGCGTTCAGGGCCGCCGTGTGGACGGTGGCGGGCTTGGGCTGGCGAGGATCGTCACTCATTCCGGCAGTATTGCCCAGGTCGCCACTACGGTCACGACCGTGACGCTCCACGTGGCCCTGTTCCGGGGCATCAATGTCGGCGGCCACAACCGGGTGCCGATGGCGGAGCTCCGTGCTGGGTTCGAATCGCTCGGCTACGGCGCCGTGGCGTCGATCATCCAGAGTGGCAACGTCTGCTTCTCGAGCGGCGACGACCCCACCGACATCGTTGCCGCGATCCGTTCCACGGTGGTCGAGCGGTTCGGGGTCGACGTGCCCGTGCTGCTACGGACGGCCGCCGAGTTCGATGCCGCCCTCGCCGCCCACCCGTTCGCACCCGGCGCGGTGGAACCGAAACTCCACCACATCATGTTCCTGGCCGACCCGACCACCGACGACGCAGCCGAGCGCATCGGCGACCACTCCCCCGACGAGTTCGCGGTGGTCGGCCGCGAGATCCACGTCTGCTACCCGCAGGGGTCGGCCCGCAGCACGCTCACCAACGCCCTCGTCGACCGACGCCTCGGCACGATCTCGACCGCCCGCAATCTGCCGACCTGCGAGAAGATCGCGGCTGTCCTGCGCGACGCCCGCGAGCTGTAGGTCAGCTGCACCCGCTGGTGGTGCCGCAGTCGCCACACACGAAGCAGGCACCGGCCCGCTGCATCGGCACGCCACACGTCATGCAGAAGGGCGCGTCGGCGGCCGCCGTGGCCGGCGGATCGGCCGGGATCTCCGAGCCCTGGGTCGTGGGCGTCACCTGCTCCTCGACCCCGGGCAGGGTCGGCTGGGTCCGCTCACCGGTGGTGAGGATGCCGAGACCGACCCGCTCGTCGTGGCTCAGGTACATCACGGCGAGCTTGCGGAACAGATAGTCCATCAAGCTGTTGGCGATCCGGATGTCGGGGTCGTCGGTCATGCCCGCGGGCTCGAAGCGCATGCCCACGAACGCATCCACGAAGGCCGTGAGCGGCACGCCGTACTGGAGGCCGTGACTCAGCGAGATGGCGAACGCGTCCATGATCCCGGCCAGGGTCGAACCCTGTTTCGAGACCCGCACGAACACCTCACCGGGGCGGCCGTCCTCGTATTCGCCCACGGTGACGAATCCCTTGCAGTCGGCCACCCGGAACTCGAACGTGCGAGACGATCGCGACCGGGGCAGCTTCTCCCGCACCGGCTCCTGGACGACCCGCTCGACGACCCGCTCGACCACCTGAGTGCCGGCAGTGGCACCCGGCTCGCCCTCCCGACCCTTCCCGGCCGACATGGGTTGGGCGACCGGCTCGCCCTCCCGACCCTTCCCGGCCGACATGGGTTGGGCGACCTTGCAGTTGTCGCGATAGAGCGCCACGGCCTTGAGGCCCAGACGCCACGACTCGATCAGCAACAACTCGATCTCTTCGATCGTGGCCGTCTCCGGAAGGTTGACCGTCTTCGAGATCGCCCCCGAGATGAAGGGCTGCACCGCGCCCATCATCTTGACGTGGCCGAGATGGTGGATCGGATCGCGGCCCAGCGAGCACGCGAAGACCGGCAGATGCTCGGGATCGAGGCCCGGGGCGCCGACCGCACTGTGGTGCTCGTCGATGTGGGCGACGATCCGCTCGACCGACGCCTCGTCGTAGCCCAGTTTGCGCAGCGCCCGGGGCACCGACTGGTTGACGAAGCTCATCGTGCCGCCGCCGACGAGCCGCTTGAACTTCACCAGCCCGAGGTCGGGTTCGACCCCGGTGGTGTCGCAGTCCATCAGCAGTCCGATGGTGCCGGTGGGAGCGAGCACGCTCGCCTGCGAGTTGCGCACCCCCACGCGGGCCGCCCGGGCGCACGCGTCGTCCCACGCGAGCTGAGCCGCCTCGAGGATCGCGGCGGGAGCCAGTTCCTCGTCGATCTCGCCGGCGGCGCTGCGGTGCTGGTCCAGGACCCGGAGCATGTGCTCACGGTTCTCGTGGTAGCCCTCGAACGGACCCATCCGGGCAGCCAGCCTGGTCGACGTGCGATAGGCCTCGCCCGTCATGAGCGCGGTGATCGAGGCGGCGACGGCGCGCCCCGCGTCGGAGTCGTAGGGAAGCCCGAGGGTCATCAGCAGGGCGCCCAGGTTGGCGTAGCCGATCCCGAGCTGACGGAACCGGCGACTGGTCTCGCCGATCTGGGGCGTGGGGTAGTCGGCGTTGCCGACCAGGATCTCCTGGGCCGTGAAGAGCACCTGCACGGCATGGGCGAACCCGTCGACGTCGAAGCGTTCGCCGTCGAGGAAGCGCATGAGGTTGAGCGACGCCAGATTGCAGGCGCTGTCGTCGAGGTGCATGTATTCGCTGCACGGGTTGCTCGCGTTGATCGGACCGGTGGCGGCCGCCGTGTGCCACCGGTTGATCGTGGTGTCGAACTGGATGCCGGGGTCGGCGCACTGCCAGGCGGCGTCGGCGATCTGACGGAAGAGCTCGCGGGCCCGGACCGTCTCGATCACCGCGCCGTCGCCGCGGGCGGTGAGATGCCATTCGGTGTCGTCGACCACGGCCTGCATGAACTCGTCGCTGACGCGCACCGA
>JAUIML010000264.1 GCA_030432715.1 Acidimicrobiia bacterium
AGGCGCTGGGCGCGGCGGTGGCCGCGCTGCCCTACGGCGACCCGACCGATCCCGAGATCGTGCTCGGCCCGCTCGTGGCCAAGCGTCAGCACGAGAAGGTCGGCGGCTACCTGCAGGCCGGCAAGGACGCGGGTGCCGTCGCGGTCACCGGCGGGAACCTGGCCGACGTGGACAAGGGCTTCTATGTCGAACCGACCGTCTTCCGCGACGTCACCAACGACATGACCATCGCCCGCGAGGAGATCTTCGGTCCCGTCGTGTCGTGCATCCAGTACGACACCGTCGAGGAGGCGATCACGATCGCCAACGACAGCGACTACGGCCTCAGCGGTTCGGTCTGGACCCAGGACCTCGATCGGGCCGCGGAGATCGCCGGCCAGATCCGCACGGGTGTGGTCGCCGTCAACAGTGCCGCCATCCTCGACATGGCCAGCCCGTTCGGTGGCTTCAAGAAGAGCGGCATCGGTCGTGAACTCGGCCCGGAGGGGTTCGGCCCCTTCACCGAGATCCAGTCGGTGCTCCTGCCCGCCTGATCCCGGCGAGCGCGGCTGCGGTCGCTACGAGTCCTGCTGTTCGGGCGGGCTGTAGCGATAGACGTTGGTGTCACGCTGGATGAACCCGATGCGCTGGTAGAGCCGGTTGGCGGCTTCGCGGCTCGGCCGCGAGGTGAGGTCGACGGTGATGGCGCCGGCCGCGAATGCATGCTCGATCGCGGCCTCGTTGAGAATGCGCCCGACGCCCTTTCCGCGGGCGGCTTCGTCGACGATCACGTCCTCGATCCACGCCCGGATGCCGGTGGGAATCCTGAAGAGGATCAGCGTCAGCGTGCCGAGGATGCCCGTCTCGTCGCGGGCCATGAAGAGGATCGAGGCGTCGGAGTCGATCATCTCCTGGAGCGCTTCGTCGGTGGGCGGGGGGTTGGACTTCGAGAGTTGGGGCACGAGGCGGTCCATCGCCTCGCGCAACTCGCCGTCGACCTCGGTTGCGATGTACGTCTCGACCATGGGCCGAGCGTAGAGGTCAGGCCGGGGGAGGTGGCGCCGACCAGGGCGCGGTGTCGAGATAGTCCTCCGTGGCCTGTGCTTCCTCCACGCGGTAGCCGACCGGGAACCAGAGGTCGCCGACCGCCGCCGAGTAGTGGATCTCCCAGGCGTGGGCGGCCCGGTAGGAGACGGGATCGTCGCGGAAGAGACTGGCGTAGTGGGTGACCGCGGCGACATAGGCGTCGGAGTTGTTGTAGCCCCACAGGGCATTGTGCATGTCGTCGGGGCCGCCCCGGCGGACGAGATAGCGGGCCGCGGCCGGGATGGCGTCGTAGGGGTCGTCGATGTCGCCGTCGCTCACCTCCTCCCACGTGGACGGCAGGAACTGCATCGGTCCCTGGGCCCCGGCCGTGGAGAGGCCGTCGATGCGACCGAACCCGGTCTCGATCAGGTTGATGGCGGCGAGGAACGACCAACCGATGCCGGTTGCTTCCTCGGCCTGTTCGTAGAGCGAGCGGAGCTCGTCGGCCGGGAGCGGCTCGATGATCTCCCAGGCCGGCACGTTCACCGGGGGTTCGCCGCCGTGGCCGATGTTGCCGATCGCCTGGCGGGCCGCCAGGTGTCGTTCGATGACCGTCGTCAGTGCTTCCGGTGCCTCGGCGATCGCGATCCTGATCCACTCGGTGTTGCGGCCGATCACCCGGTACAGCATCTGTTGTTCGTGGGCGAGGTCGGCCCATTCCGCGTCGTCGGGGTCGCCGGCCCGGAGAAGGCGCTCGACGTCGTGGAGCCGGGCGGCGGCGGCCTCGGGTTCGGCCGGCACCGCGGGATAGCTGCGACCGTCGGGGGTGCTCGGTTGTGCGAACGGCGCCTCGGTGGTGGTGACCGGGACCGAGGGCGGCGGCGGCGCCGTCGTCGTGATCGCACCCTCGGCGGGGGCCAGGGTCGTGTCGGTCAGCTCGGGCCGGGCCCCGTCGGCACAACCGGCCCCCAGCACGACTGCGCCCGTCAGGACGACGGCGCCGAGTCGGCGGGTGCGGTTCACGCGGGGACGACGCGTACGACGTCGCCACCGAGCGAGAGGGCGAGGAGCTCGCCGTCGGTGTCGACGGTGACGCCCACGAGAGCCGGAGCGGGCACGCCCAGGTCACGGAACAGGACCCGATCGTCGACGATCGACAGGGCCCACAACGACGAGTCGCAGTAGTCGCCGAAGACATAGCTCCCGATGAGCTCGGGGACGGCGAGGCCTCGATAGACCACGCCGCCGCTGATGCTGCAGCCGCTGGGATCACCGCCGGCGTGGGGGTATTCGAAGACCGGGTCGACATTGCCCTCGGGTCGGGGGCCGGAGAACTCGCGGGTGCCCTCGCGGAGGTTCCAGCCGAGGTTCGCGCCCAGGCCGAAACCGTTGGCTCCGAGGAGCAGGTCGACTTCTTCCCACGCGTTCTGGCCCACATCGGCGATCCACAGATCGTCGGTGATCGGGTCGAAGGAGAATCGCCAGGGGTTGCGCAGGCCGATCGCGAAGATCTCCGGCTCGCCGTTCGCGCCGTCGGCATAGGGGTTGTCGGCGGGGATCAGATACGGCGATTCGGCTCCTGGAGTCGGGTCTATCCGGAGCAGCGAACCCAGGATCTGGGTCGGGTCCTGTCCGGCGCCGAGCGGGTCACCGCCGGATCCACCGTCGCCCACGCCGATGTAGAGATGACCGTCGGGGCCGATGGCGAGGCCGCCGCCGTTGTGGTTGCCGAAGGGCTGTTCGATCGAGAGGAGATGATGGCGTTCGCCGGGACGGCCGTCGTCGTCCAGCACGAACGCATCGACGTTGGTGTCCCCGGCGAGATCGGTGAAGTTGACGTAGAGATTCTCGGTGTCGGCCGCGATGCCGAGAAGCCCCCGTTCGCCACCGGCGCGGGTCTCGGCCGTCAGGTCGACGATCACCTCGCCCATGGCGCCGGTGTCGGGATCGAGCACCGAGACGGTTCCGCGGCGCTGGGCCAGCCACAGCTCGCCGGTGGGGGAGACGGTGGTGTCGATCGGTTCCTCGACCTGTGTGAGGGTCTCACCGGTGACCGAGACCAGGGTCAGATCGCCGTCGATGGATCGGGGGTCGGGCACGGTGGTGGTCGTCGTGGTCGTGGAGTCGGTCGGAGCCGACGAGTCGACCGGCGGAACGGTCGTCGTGTCCGGTGCGTCGGTGACGACGGGGACGGTGGTGCTCGACGTGTCGCCGACCGGGTCGTCGTTGCCACACGCGGCAGCCAGGAGGGCGACGGTGAACACCGCACCGAGCGCTCTGACGTGGGGGAGTGTCACTTGGGGACCCTCCGGATCAGGCCCTCCTGCACCACGTTCGCGATCAGACGGCCGTCGTGGGTGAACACCCGGCCGGTGGCCAGGCCCCGCGCCCCGGTCGTGGCCGGGGTGTGTTGGTCGTAGAGCAGCCACTCGTCGGCCCTGAAGTCGCCGTGGAACCACATCGCGTGGTCGAGACTCGCCATCTGGATCGTCTCGTCGGCCGCGCCGCTGCCGTGGGGGAGCAGGGTCGTGTCGAGCAGGGTCATGTCGGATGCATAGGTGAGCAGGCAGGTGTGGAGCACCTGATCGTCGGGCAGTCGGCCGTCGGCGCGGAACCAGACCTGCTGCACGGGCGGCAGTGGGTCCTTGCGGTCGAGCGGGCTCGTGGTGACATAGCGGATGTCGAGGGGGTGGGGGTTGTCGGCGAACGGATCCTCGACCCCTCGGGCCGCGAAGCGCTCGGCGCGGGTGGGCAACCCGTCGGCTGGTGGGACGTCGGGCATCGGCTCGAGGTGCTCGAGGCCCGGCTCGTCGATGTGGAACGACGCCGCGAGGTTGAAGATCGCTCGTCCGTGCTGGATGGCGACCACGCGCCGCGTCGTGAACGAGCGTCCGTCACGGATGCGATCCACCTCGTAGAGCACCGGTACCGACGGATCGCCGGGCCGGAGGAAGTAGGCGTGGAGCGAATGGACGGCACGGTCGTCGTCGATCGTGCGGGCCGCGGCGACGAGCGCCTGCCCCGCGACCTGGCCGCCGAAGATGCGCTGGCGCTTCTCGTCGGGCGAGACGCCGCGGAAGATGTTGACCTCGATCGACTCGAGGTCGAGGAGGTCGACGAGGTCATCGACGTCGTGCTGCATGGGGACATACTGCCGCACGGTCAACACCTGGCCGCGGTCGGCCGACAGGTGAAGGTATGCCGCTAGCCTCCTCACCCATGTCGACAGCCGCGCGCCTGGGGCTCGCCCGCCTCGTCGAGGAGCACGGAATGAAGCTCCTCCGCTATTGCGGGGTGTCGGTGGTCAACGTCATCACCGGCAATGGCACCCTGCTGTTGTGCCTCGAGGTGTTCGACCTGCACCGCCTGCTCGCCGTGCTGATCGCGTGGTCGGTGAGCACCGTGCCGGCCTACCTGCTGAGCCGTCGGTGGGTGTGGCAGCAGACGGGGTCGAATTCGATGCGCAACGAGGTCGCCCCCTTCTGGATCCTGGCCCTGATCGGGCTCCTGTTCTCCGGCTTCTGCGTCTGGATCGCCGGCTTCTTCACCGAC
>JAUIML010000265.1 GCA_030432715.1 Acidimicrobiia bacterium
GACCGGGTCTTCCGCCAGGTCCACCGGGTGATCGGCCCGGGCGGCCATCTCGTGTTGTCGGTCCCCCACCCGGCCGCCCTCACCGCGGCCGACGACGACCCGAACCGCACGGTGACGGCATGGGATCACCGCGAACCGATCGGCGACCGTTGGCTCCACTCGGCCGAACGCATCGTGACGTCACTGACCAGGGCGAATTTCACCGTCGATCAGTTGCTGGAGCGACGCGACACCGCCCTCACGCCGGCCACGCTGGTGATCCGAGCCCGCAAACTCGGCGTGTGACTCAGCCCGATCCTGCACCGGTGGGGCGATCCGGCCACCAGGCCAACAGTCGCTCGACCGCCACGGCCGGATCGATCGGACCTTCGTCGAGACGCATCTCGCGCAACCACTTCATCGCCACGCCGACGTCGGGGCCGGGGGCGATGCCGAGCACTGCACAGACCTCCTCGCCCGACAGCACCGGCGCGGGATCGGCCAGATCGGGCTCGGCGGCCAGCAGCGCGGCGTGGCCTCGGCGATAGGCCTCCACATCGTCGGTGTCACCCCCGTGGAGCCGGCGGAGGGCCTCGACCCAGTCGAGCAACTCGGGAAGGTCGCGATCGCTCGGAACCAGGGCGGCGTCGCGACGGATTCGGCCCGGCGCGGCCGGGCGCGATCCGGGCTCGTCGACCCAGTTGCGGGCCGACGAGAACCAGATCACATCGCGGGTCAGCGCGCCCGAGAAACGGCGAGCCACGAGATCGGCGACCTCTATCCCGTCGGGAGCGAGCAGCGCCGCCCATCGCGCCGCGGCGTCGCGGGCGACCGACGCGGTCTCGACCCCACGAGCTTCGGCCTCTGCCGGCGACAGGTACCCGAGACTCGGGACCACTCTCGGCAGCAGTCCGGTCTCCGCGAGCATCCGGAGACCGGGGGCCGGGTCGTCGAGCAGCAGGAGCTTCTGGAGTTCGTCGCGGACCCGTTCGACCGACACGATGGCCATCCGATCGAGCAGGGCGGTGATGGCGGCGCGGAGTTCCGGTCGCGGTTCGAGTCCGTAGCCGGCATGGAAGCGGGCGGCGCGCAACATGCGGAGGGGGTCTTCGGAGAACGACACCTCGGGATCGAGAGGCGTGCGCATCACCCCCGCTTCGAGATCGTCACGGCCGCCGAAGGGATCGACGAGCCTGCGGTCCAGCAGATCCACCGCCATCGCGTTCACCGTGAAGTCGCGGCGGGCGAGATCATCGGCGATGTCGTCGCCGAACGAGACGGTCGGCTTGCGCGAGGCCTCGTCGTACGACTCGGCCCGGTGGGTCGTGATCTCGTAGATCTGACCGTCGACCGTGCAGCCGATCGTGCCGAACCGCTCCCCCTGGGTCCACACCGCCTCGGCGATATCGGCGACCAACACCTTGATCTGCGGGGGGCGGGCGTCGGTGGTGCAGTCGAGATCCTGCTCCGATCGCGCGCGGGCCAACAGGTGGTCACGCACCACCCCGCCCACGAAGTAGAGCCGGTGTCCCTCGGCCGCGAACCGGTCGGTCAGCGATCGGGCCCGCTCGATCAGCGCGTCGAGCCCCGCCGGCAACTCCGTCATCGGCGACGGTGGAGACGCTGCGCAGCCTCCACGACATCCATCCCGGGGCCTCCCGTGGTGGGCGCCTCGGGTCGATGGACCTCGCCGACCAACTGGGCGGTGACCGCGGCGCTGGAGTCGCGGACCGCATCGAGGTCGTACCCCCCTTCGAGCAGGACCACGGTGCGGCCGGCCGGCGCCAGCGCGCCCACGTCGGCCACCAGGTCGGCGATGTCGGCCGACGTGTAGCCGAGGTCGGTGATCGGATCGGCCCGGTGCCCGTCGTACCCGGCCGAGATGAACACCCAGTCGGGCGCGAACTCCTCGACGGCCGGACCGATGACCGCCTCGATGCCCTGACGGGCGACGTCACCGGTCGCACCCGGCGGAAGCGGCAGGTTGATGGTGAAGCCCTCGCCCGCCCCCGCCCCCTTCTCGGTGACCGCACCCGACCCCGGATACAGCGGCGACTGATGGATCGAGGCGAACAGGACGTCGTTGCGCTCGGCGAAGATGTCCTGCGTGCCGTTGCCGTGGTGGGCGTCGATGTCGATGATCGCCACCCGCTCCCCCGCATCGGCCCGGCGGGCCGCGGCGACGGCCACGGAGTTGAAGAGGCAGAACCCCATCGACCGGTCGGCGGTGGCGTGATGACCGGGCGGGCGCACGACCGCATAGGCGGCGTGGAGGTCGTCTCGGGCCGCGAGCTCCTCCGTGGCGGTCACCACGGCACCGGCCGCCAACAGGGCGGCAGACAGGCTGGCCCCGTTCATCACCGTGTCGGCGTCGAGGCGACCTCCTCCCGCGTCGGCGATTCGACGCACCCGGTCGATCAGCTCGACCGAGTGAACGAGGGCCAGATCGTCATCGACCGCGGGCCGGGGGGCCATGAGTTCGACTGCGTCGCGTACCCCGGAACGCACCACGCCATCGATGGCGGCGTGGAGCCGATCGGGGCGTTCGGGATGATTGGTGCCGGCCATGTGGTCGGCACACCGTTCGTCGGTCACGACCAGCAGCACGCCGCGGAGCGTAGCCTGACGGTCAACCATGGCCCTCCAGTCATTCTCGATCGACGGCGCCCGCTTCCGAGCCGGGCGGTGGCGCGCCCGCGGCGACCTCGCCTACCTCGTGCCGCTCAGTCCCGCCCACACCCTGACGGCCAGCACGCTGGCCAAGGCGCGCGCCGAGTTGGGTTCGCAGGGCTTCGACGAGATCGTGACCGCGGCCGTCGCTCCTCCCGAGCGCGCCGCGTTCATCGAGGACGGATTCGAGGAACGCGAGCATCTCCACCTCCTCGAGCACGACCTCCGCGGCCTGCCGCCGCTCCGCCGATGGTGGAACCGCCGTCCCGTGGTCACCATCGAACGGGGCACGACCCGCGACCACGACGCCGTCCTCGCCCTCGACCACCGCACCTTCGACGAGTTCTGGCGGCTCGACGAAGACGGGTTGACCGACGCGATGGAGGCCACCCCGGTCAGTCGTCTCCGCGTCGTACGCGACCCCGAGATCGTCGGCTACGCGGTCGCGGGGCGGGCCGGCCATCAGGGGTTTCTCCAACGGCTCGCCGTCGACCCCGACCGCCAGGGCTCGGGGATGGGCAGCGCACTGGTCCACGACGCCCTCCATTGGATGCGGCGAAGGGGTGCGTCGGTGGCGTGGGTCAACACCCAGGAAGCCAACTCGCGGGCACTCGCGCTCTACGAACACCTCGGCTTCCGACCTGCGGACCACCAGCTGACCGTGCTCGCCCGCGCCGTTCGATGACCATCCGTCGAGGGGTCGTGCTCGGCGCGGTCCTCGTCGCCGCAGTGCTCGTCGCCCCGCTCTCGAGCGGTCACCGGGCCGGTGCGCAGAATGCGGCCCGGCTCGATCTCGAGGCCCAGACCCTCTTCGTCGACGACGACCCGGCCGAGGTGGTCCTGCGGGTGAGTGGCGCACCCGACGCCGCCCGACTCAGGTTCACCATCTACGACGACCCCGTGCTCACCCGCGCCGAGCTCCGCGACCACCATCGCAACCCGCCCACCTCGGGCAGCCGCATCGCCAACTTCGAGTGCACACTCGACGGGGACTGTCGCGGGCAGGCGACCCTCACGGAGGGACCCGACGGGATCCGCACCCTCACGCTGCCCGACGACGAGATCGGCGAATCGCTGCGCAGCACCCCCGGTGCCCTCCCGCTGGTGGTCCAGTTGCTCGATGAGGGAGACGACGGCGACGACGTGCTCGACGAGTTCGCGACGAGCCTCGTCGTCCTCGACGACGCAGCCCCGACCGCCACCGGACCGTTCCGGGTCGACGTGGCCTTCACCAGTCGGGTGGTGGCCCCCGTCGCCCTCCAGCCGGACCTGCGCTACGAGCTCGACGTCGACGCCCTCCTCTCCGCCGCGTCGGCGCTGGCGGACCATCGCGAACTCGCAGTGACGACCGAGCTCCGCCCCGAGACCCTCGACGCCCTCGCCGCCAGCGACCCGGCGGCGCTCGACGAGTTGCTCGCGATCATCGACGAGCGACCGCTCCTGCGCGGTCCGTGGGTCGACATGGACGAGGAGGCCTGGCGACGGGCCGACGAGTCCGACCAAGTCGTCGCCCAGTACGCCCTCGGCAACGACACCCTCGAGTCCTTCGTCGGCGGTCCCCCGACCGGGCTGGTCCGCCTCGACCCCGACGCCGGCCCCGACACCCTCGCCCTGCTCCGGTCGGCCGGTGCGACCGCAGTGCTCGTCGCCGACGACCAGCTCGACACCGACACCCGGTCCGCCGAGCCCACCCAACCGTTCCAGATGCTCGACGCCAACGGCGTGGCGATCACTGCGTTGCGCTACGACGAAGGCCTCCACGAGACCCTGGCCGACGAGGACCCGGAACTCGCGGCCTATCGAGCGCTCGCCGAACTCGCCATCGCGGCCGGCGAGGCGACCACCGACCTCGGCGTGCTCCTCGATCTCGACCGGGTCGACACCGAGGCGCTGGTGCGC
>JAUIML010000266.1 GCA_030432715.1 Acidimicrobiia bacterium
CGGCCCGGTGTTCGCCAATGTCGTCGTGGCCGACGAGATCAATCGGGCCTCGCCCAAGACGCAAGCGGCGTTGCTCGAGGTGATGGAGGAACACCAGGTCACGATCGACGGTGCCCCCCGACCCGTCCCCGATCCGTTCATCGTGCTCGCCACCCAGAACCCGATCGAGCTCGACGGCACCTACGAGCTCCCCGAGGCACAGCTCGACCGCTTCCTCATGCGGCTCCACATGGGGTACCCCGACGCCGCCGCCGAGATGGAGATCCTCGATCAGCACCAGAAACGGTGGGACCGATCCGAACTCGAGCCCGTCGTCGACACCGTCCAGTTCGCCGCGATGACCAGGGTCGCGGACCGCGTCCACGTCGGTCCGCTCGTGAAGGAGTACCTCGTCACCCTGTCCCACGCCACCCGTACCCGGGCCGACGTCCGGGTCGGGGTGAGCCCGCGGGGCACCATCGCCCTCGCCAACGCCGCCCGGGCCTGGGCCGCCGGCAACGGACGGCACTTCGTCGCACCCGACGACATCCGGTTGATGGCCCCCCACGTCCTCCCCCATCGCGTGATCATCACCCCGGAAGCCGAACTCCGTGGCGTCACCGGCAACGCAGTCGTCAGCGACGTGCTCTCCCAGACCCCGGTGGACGAGACCGTCCGGAGCTGAGCCGGTGACTCCCGCGGGGCGCGGCACGCTCGTCGCCGGCGCGATCGTTGCGGCGATCGGTATCGGCATCGGCTACCCCACCCTCGTGGCGATGGGCGCCACCCTCCTCGCTGCGGTGCTGATCGCCCTGATCCTCGTGGGCCGCCCGCCCGACATGCGCTGCACTCGGCGGGTCATGCCCGACCGGGTGACCGCCGGCGACAGGGCGGTCACCGAGCTCACGATCACGAACCACGGCCGCCGCACCACGCCTGCGGCCGAGGGGCGCGAGCAGTTCGGGGAACGCAGCATCACCGTCGACATTCCGTCACTCGAGCCGGGCGAGTCCGCGGTGGTGACCAACGAGATCGAGACCCGCGACCGGGGCGTATTCGCGGTCGGTCCGCTCACGGTTCGCCGAGGCGACCCGATCGGGCTCGCCCGTCGAGGCGATCTCGACTCCGGCACCACGGACCTCGTCGTCTACCCCCGCATCCACGACGTGTCGCCGTTTCCGGCCGGGATCCGCAGGGATCTCGAGGGCCTTCCCTCCGGCGAGGCGGCCGAGGGCGGGATCACCTTCTCGAACCTCCGCGAGTACGTGCCCGGCGACGACCTCAGGCTCGTGCACTGGCGGTCGTCGGCACGCACCGGCTCGCTCATGGTCCGTCACAACATCGACGTGCACCGCCCGCGCACGACGGTGATCCTCGACACCACCCGCAACCTCTACGACCGGGAATCGTTCGAGGATGCGATCCGCGCGGCAGCCAGCATCGTGGTGTCGGCGATGACGCGCCGGTTCCCGTTCACCGTCCGCACCTCGGGTGGCGGCATCATCGACGACCGTTCCTCGCACCTCGCGGTGATGGACTTCTTCTCCGCCGTCGAACCCAACGACGACGAGACGATGGATCTCGGCGCGGCCGCCGTCGCCGCGAGCCGCGACCCGGCCGGGCTGTCGTGCGCGATCATCACCGGCCGGGCCGGAGTCGACGCCCTGCGCAGCCTCGGTCCCGTGCGCAATCGGTTCGAGCACCTCACGATGATCAGGATGGGCAGCGACCAGCAGTCGCGTGTGTTCGAGCTCGCCGGCGCGGTGTTGATGAACGTGGGCACGTCGGAGGACTTCGCCCACGCCTGGAACCGGCGGATGCGGCGATGAACCCCCGCCCGGCGCCCACGACCACCATCGCCACGGTCGGCGTCGTCGTCGTTGCCGCGCTTCCGCTCCGGGAGGTGTTCGGCAGCTGGGAGTGGGCTCCGGCGGTGATCGGGGGCGCGATCGTCGCCGCGCTCGTCGCCACCGCGTTGGAGACGCTGCGACCGGGCCTCCCCGTACCCACCGTCACCCTGATCACCGGGGCGGGGGCGGCGGTCTGGGGGGTCCTCGTTCCGCTGGGCGACATGTTCTGGAGTGCGCCGGGGTCCGGGGCCGTGTGGGGCTCACTCCTCGAGGGGCTTCTCGACGGATGGGGATCCCTCCTCGACGAGGAGTTCCCGCTGACCAACCCCCAGGAAGCCGAGACCTTCGTCGGCATCCTGGTGTGGATCGCGGCCGCAGCGGCCGTCCATGTCGCAGCCCGGCGCCGCACCGCGCTCGCGGCGGTGCTCTCCGGTGCGGTGGTCCTCGCGGTCAGCACCGCGGCGGCCCTTCCCCGAGGCCTACCGCCGGCCGTGCTCGGATCGCTGGCGGGGGTGCTCGCCCTCGCGGTCATCGCCACGGTCGCCCGCCTACCCGAGCAGCGCTGGCGGCTCGGCCGGTTGGTCGCACTGGTCGCCCTGATGGGGTTGGCCGGCGGCGTCGCGGCCATCGCCGGCCTCGGCGCCGAGTCCCTCGATCGCCCACCGGCCGACCCTCGTGCCACTCGCGGCACGGAGACCCTCGACTTCCTCGTGCCCGACGTCCTGGCCGAGTTCGCGGTGCGCCGCTCGGGTGCCGGCACCGTGCTGACCGTCGACAGCACCACGCCTCCGAGCGGCTTGCGCCTGCGACTCCAGGTGTACGACAGCCACGACGGCGAGCGGTGGCTCCCCGCCGGCGACTTCGAGGCGGTCGACGCATTCCCCGGCGTCGGTGAGCTGCCGCCTGGCGATCTCGTGAGGTTGACGGTTCGTCTCCGCGACCTCGATGGACCGTGGATTCCGCTCCCCGACCGGCTGGTCGCCATCGGCCTCGACGACGTCGGCTGGAACGAGGACGCCCAGACCATGGTCGCAACCGAGCAGCCGACGTCCTACGAAGTGACCGGCTCGCGCGTCGACCGCGACGACCTCGAGGGGCTCCAGGGCGCCCGCGACGAGGTGCCCGAGCGCCTACGCCAGGTACCCGCCGCCCTTCCCGACAGCATCCGCCGGGCGGCCATGACCGCCGCCGCCGACTCGACCGATGCCGTCAGCGCGATCGACGCGATCACCGCCCGCGTACGAGAGATCGGGCGAGACGACCGCGTCGCGCCGGGCAACTCCATCGCCCGACTCGAGAGCGACCTGCTGGCCGGGTCCGCCACCGGTGCCGAACAGATCGCGTCGCTCCACGGTCTGATGCTCCGCACCGTGGGCATTCCCAGCCGCATCGTCGTCGGCTATGTCGCCGACGGGGCCGTGGTCGAGGCCGATGACCTCCACGTGTGGGTGGAAGCGGCGTTCCCGTCGATCGGGTGGGTCGCCTTCGATCCCGTACCGCCGGCGACCGACAGCGGCACCGAGACGAGCGACAGCCCGACCGTCACGACGACCATTGCTCCCGACGATGCCGCCCTCCAGGCCCGGGCGCTTCCCCGCGAGCTGGGGCCGGGGGAGGATCCCGACGAACCCGAGATCAGCGTCGACGACCCCTTCACCCGCGAGGACTGGATCAACCTCGGCATCGCCCTCGCCATCGCCACGGTGCTCGGGCTGATCGCCGCCAGGGCGGTCCGGCGCAGGGTCCGTCGGGCGCAGAGTTGGCGAGCCGATGTGCGAGTGCTGTGTGCCTGGGCCGAATTCGTCGACCGGCTCAGGGAGGTCGGGGCCCCCGTCGCCCCCACCACGACGACCAGAGACGTGGTCTACATGGCCGGCGAGATGGACGAGGAGCTCGGCGAGCTCGCTCGCGAGCTCGCCGCCGCGGCGTCGGCGGCGATGCACGGACCCGAGGATCCGGTCGCCGAGGACGCCGACGCCGCCTGGACGCTGCTCGAGCAGGCCGAGGCGCGCCTCGTCGTCACCCACGGACGGTTCAGCCAGGCCCGCCGCTACTACGACCCCCGGGTGCTCCGCCATCGTGCCCCGCTGCCCCCGGGTTCTCGCGGCGGCGGCCACCGTTCCGAGCTCACGACACCGTGACCGTGACGGGTCCCGTCGTCGCGCTGTTGCCGCCCGAGGTCACCGTCAACGTCACCGAGTAGGTGCCGGGGGCCGGATACGTGACCAACGGATTCTGGGCGGTGGTGCTGCCGACCGCACCCGCCGACCCGAAGTTCCAGCTCCACGAGTCGATCGGCGGACCGGTCGACGTGTCGGTCAGTCGGATCTGCAGCGGCGTTGCGGTCGGTGCCCACGTGAACGACGCGGTCAGTGGGTCGACGACCGTGACGAACGAGCGGTTGCTGCCGGCGATGCCGAGCCCGTCGATCGCGGTGACGGTCACGGTCCAGCTCCCTGGCGCGGTGAACGTGTGATCGATCGACGGGCCGACGTCGGCATAGGCGACAGAGGTGACGCCGTTGCTGATCTCCCAGTTCCACGTGAGACCGGTGAGCCCGCCGGCATCACTCGAGCTGAGGTTGACGGTGGTGCCCGTCGTGACGGTACCGGCAGGGTTCGCAACCGGTGCCCTGGGGGCAGGCCGCGGGTTGACGGTCAGGGGCACGGAGAGGACGTCCTGGCCGCCGGACGGTCCGGTCAC
>JAUIML010000267.1 GCA_030432715.1 Acidimicrobiia bacterium
TAGGTGCTGTCGGCGCCCACCTCGGTCCTGACGGCGCGCAACACCTCGCACAGGAACCGCGACCGGTTCTCGACGCTCCCGCCGTACTCGTCGTCGCGCGTATTCCACTGCTTGGACAGGAAGCCCGAGAGCAGGTAGCCGTGGGCGCCGTGGATCTCGACCCCGTCGAAGCCCGCTTCCTTGGCCCGACGGGCCGCCTGCACGAAGTCATCGGTGACCCGGGCGATGTCGTCGGTGGTCATGGCCTTGTACCGGGGTGTCCCGCCGCCGTTGGCTGCGGCCATCAGGCCCAGCTCGGCGTCGGTCAGGTCCTGGACCATGCTGTGCGAACCGTGCCACTCGGGGATCGACGGCACGAGCACGTCGTTGCCCTTCGCGGTGTCGACCCGCGAGACCTTGCCGTGGTGCACGAGCTGCACGGCGATCCTGCCGTCGTGGCGGTGCACGGCCGAGGTCAATTCCCGCAGCGCCGGGATGAACGAGTCCTGCGACATGCCCAGCTGATGCACCGAGTTGGCTCCGCTCGGATAGGCGATCGCGGCGACCTCGGTGATGATCAGCCCCGCGCCGCCCCTGGCCCGTTCCTCGTAGTAGCGAACGATCCCCTCGTTGGCCCGGCCGTCGGAGTCGACGATCTCGACGCCCATCGGCGCCATCACGATCCGGTTCCGGAGCTCCATCGTGCCGATGCGCACGGGCGAGAGGAGATTCGGGTAGTCGGGGTTCGGCATGAGGCCAGACCCTATTGGTTGCGCCGCCCCCGTGGACAGCCCGGATCAGCTGCGGATCACGCCGTCGGCGACCGCCGCATCGGCCACCGCGACGGCCACTGCCGGTGCCACCGAGTGATCGAACACCGAGGGCACGACATAGCCGGGGTGGAGCTCCTCGTCGCTGACACAGCCGGCGATCGCGGCCGCAGCCGCCACCTTCATGTTCTCGGTGACCGAGTGGGCGTTGGCGTCGAGCGCCCCTCGGAAGATGCCCGGGAAGGCCAGCACATTGTTGATCTGATTGGGGAAGTCGGAGCGACCGGTGGCCATCACCGCGGCGAGACCGTCGGCCTGTTCGGGACGGATCTCGGGATCGGGGTTGGCCATCGCGAAGACGATCGGGTCGTTTGCCATGTTGCGGAGGTCGGAGGCATCGATCAGGTTCGGCGCGCTCACCCCCATGAACACGTCGGCACCGCGCAGCATCTCCTGCAGCGTGCCGGCCTTGCGGTCGGGGTTGGTGTTGTCGGCGAACCACTGCTTCGCATCGTTGAGCCGATCGCGCCCCGAGTAGACGGCGCCGATGCTGTCGACGCCCACCACCTCGCCGACGCCGGCGTCGAGCAGGATCTTCCCGCACGCGACGCCGGCCGCACCCATGCCGGAGATGACGACACTGATGTCGCCCATCTTCTTGTCGACGAGCTTCAACGAGTTGTTCAACGCGGCGAGGGCGACCACGGCCGTGCCGTGCTGGTCGTCGTGGAAGACGGGGATGTCGAGGGCGGCCTTGAGTCGTTCCTCGATCTCGAAACAGGCCGGGGCCGCGATGTCCTCCAGGTTGATGCCGCCGAAGGTGGGCGCGAGCCGGATGACCGTTTCGATGATCTCTTCGGTGTCCTGCGTGTCGAGACAGATCGGGAAGCCGTCGACGCCGCCGAACTCCTTGAAGAGGAGCGCCTTGCCCTCCATCACGGGCATGGCGGCCGCGGCGCCGATGTTGCCGAGGCCGAGCACGGCGCTGCCGTCGCTGACGATCGCGACCGTGTTCTTCTTGATCGTGTACTGGTGGGCCAGCGCCTCGTTCTCGTGGATGCTCATGCAGACACGCGCGACGCCCGGGGTGTAGGCCATGGCGAGGTCGTCGGCATCGGCGACCGAACACAGGGCCAGGACCTCGATCTTCCCTCCCTCGTGGAGCTTGTAGGTGCGATCCCACCACTCGACCACCGTGACGCCGTCGAGCGCGTCGACGGCCGCGGCGATCTGCTCGGCGTGTTCCTCGGATCGGCAGTGCACGTCGATGGCGCGCACCACCGTCGGACCCTTGGCCTCGAACCCGGGGATGGCGGCGATGTTGCCGCCGGCCGCACCGATGGCGGTGGCGAATCGGCCCAGGGTGCCCGGCACATTGTCGAGCGAGATCTTGAGCGTGATGGAGAAGGCGGCGGTCGGGGCGTTCTGCACGGGCGAAACGCTATCGCCACCCGCCTCAGTCGCCGTAGTCGAATCCGAGGTCCATGGCGGTCACCAGGGCGACGAAGGGAATCCCCTCCGCGGCAGCCATCGCTTCGCAGGTGCCGCCGCGGTCGACGACGGAGAGGATCAGGACGGGTTCGGCGCCGAGCTCGCGCACTGCCGCCGCGGCATCGAGCGACGAGGTCCCCCGGGTGACGGTGTCTTCGGTGATCACGACCTTGTCGCCCTCCTGCAGCGCGCCGGCGAGTCGACCCGTCACTCCGTGGCCTTTCGCTTCCTTCCGGATCGAGAACGAACGCAGATCTCGGCCCCGGGTCGCTGCCACCGCCGCGATCCCGAACGCGACCGGGTCGGCACCCATCGTGAGCCCGCCGATCGCGGTCGCCTCGTCGGGGATCACGGCCAATGCGGCATCGGCGACCGCGAGAATGCCGTCGGGCCGACACACGGTCTGCTTCGAGTCGATGAACCACCGGCTCTTCCTGCCCGACTTCAGGGTGAAGTCGCCCTCCCGAACCGAGTGCTGTTTCAGGTGGGCGACGAGTGCGGGAGAGGCCATGAGCCCGACTCTATCCGAGCCGACGACGGCCGATTTCGGGCCGACAGCATATGGGAACGGCCCCGATTCCGCCTATACGACCGGCCGGACACACCGATATGGTGCGTGCACAACGGCGGCCATATTCCCATCGGCGACGAAATTCCCATCAGCAAAGAACACAAGCGGCAACGAACGAGGAACGCAATGGCACCCCGCAAAGAGATGACCGAGGAGCACAAGGCCGCATTGGCCGAGGGGCGGGCGCAGGGACGCGCCGTCCGGAACTATCTCGAGGCGCTCGACGCCCACCGTCCCAAGCGAGGTCGCAAGCGCACGCCCGAATCCATGCGGGCCCGACTGGCCACGATCGAGTCCAGCATCGACTCGGCCGATCCCATGACCCGCCTCCAGCTGGTGCAGGAACGGATCGATCTCGCCGCCGCGATCGCCGCGGCCGAGACGACCATCGACCTGTCGGCCCTCGAGGAGGGCTTCGTCGCGGCGGCAGCCGCCTACGGCGAACGCAAGGGCATCAGCTACTCCGCCTGGCGCGAGGTCGGCGTGCCCGCCGCCGTGCTCAAGCGGGCGGGCATCGGCCGCGGCACCTGATCAGACCCGCACCTCCGACACCGCCGCGGCGGCCTCGGGGTGTCGGGCCACGATCGCGTCGACCCGCGACACGATGCGGCGGACCTGATCGATCGCCGTGCCGGTGAACTCGGCCGGATTGGCGAGCAGCGCCTCGATGTCGCCTCGATCCAGAGGAATTCGTTCGTCGTCGGCCAGCCGATCGACGAGGCCGGGAGCACCCGACATCTCGCGCCGGTCGAGGGCGGCGGACACCGCGTGTTCCTTCACCAGTTCATGCGCCTCCTCACGGCCCAGCCCACGGTCGACCGACGCGGTCAACACCCGCGTGGTGGCGAGGAACGGGAGATCACGGGCCAGTTCCGCCTCGATCACCGCAGGGAACACGCCCAGTTCCTCGAAGACGACGAGCGCGGTCTGGAGCAGCCCGTCGGTGGCGAGGAAGGCGTCGGGCAGCATGATCCGCCGCACCGCGCTGCAGCTCACGTCGCCCTCGTTCCACTGCCGGCCGGCGAGGCTCGCGGCCATCGTGAGGTGGCCGTCGAGCACGGTCCGTAGGGCGCCCACGCGCTCCGCACTACGCGCGTTCATCTTGTGTGGCATGGCGGTCGACCCGACCTGCCCGGGCCGGAAACCCTCGGTCGCCAGTTCCTGACCGGCCATGAGACGAAGCGTGGTGGTCGCGCTGGCCGGCGCGGACACGGCCTGCACGAGGGCCGACACCACATCGAGATCGAGCGAACGCGGGTAGACCTGGCCCACGCTGTCGACCACGCGGGCAAAGCCGAGATGGGTGGCGACCGCCGCCTCGAGCTGATCGACCTTGGCCGGATCACCGAGGAGATCGAGCTGGTCGAGCCGGGTGCCCACCGGTCCCTTGATCCCGCGGAGTGGGTAGCGGCCCAGGAGGCCCTCGACCCGCTCGAGCCCGATCATCAGTTCTTCGGCGACGTCCGCGAACCGCTTGCCGAGGGTGGTCGCCTGCGCGGAGACGTTGTGGGTCCGCGCCACCATCACACGATCGGCGTGGGTGGCCGCGAGCCCGCCGACCCGGGCCAGGACCGCGACCATCCGGTCGCGGACCAGCTCGAGCGCTTCACGCACCTGCAACTGTTCGACGTTCTCGGTGAGATCCCGGGAGGTCATCCCGCGATGGATGTGTTCGTGCCCGGCGAGCGCGCAGA
>JAUIML010000268.1 GCA_030432715.1 Acidimicrobiia bacterium
GCCGAGGTCCGGGCTGGCCAGGAGCTCTTCGGCGGTCAGGCCGAGGTCGGCCAGCGCAGCGGCGAAGGCGTCGTCGGTCGGGGCGAAGACGGTGAAGGGACCTTCACCGGACAGGGTGTCGACGAGGCCGGCAGCCTGGACCGCAGCCACGAGCGTGGTGAAGTCGTTGGCGATGGCAACATCGACGATCGTGCCCGGGGCGGCGCCCTCGTCGCTCAGGTCGCCCTCGTCGCTCATGTCGCCCTCGTCGGCCATGTCATCCGCCGGGGGGAGGAGGACGGCGTCGATGACGTGGATGATGCCGTTGGAGGCGGCGACGTCGGGGGTGACCACGGTGGCGGTGTCGTTGATGACGACGGAGCCGTCGACCACGGAGATGGCGATTTCGGCACCGTTCACGGTCTCGGCGGACTGGCCGTCGAGGCTGATGGCGGTGGCGGCGTCGACTTCACCGGCCACGACGTGGTAGGTGAGGATGTCGCCGAGGTCCGGGCTGGCCAGGAGCTCTTCGGCGGTCAGGCCGAGGTCGGCCAGCGCAGCGGCGAAGGCGTCGTCGGTCGGGGCGAAGACGGTGAAGGGACCTTCGCCGGACAGGGTGTCGACGAGGCCGGCAGCCTGGACCGCAGCCACGAGCGTGGTGAAGTCGTTGGCGATGGCGACATCGACGATCGTGCCGGCAGCAGCGTCGTCACCGTCACCCTCGCCGTCGTCTGCGGCTGCAGCCGTCGTGGTGGTGCTGGTGTCTTCGTCGTCGTCACCGCACGCAGCGGCGAGCAACGAGAAGGCGAGCAGTGCGGACAAGAGGCGCAGGAGGCGCTTGGACATTTTGGGGGTTCCTTTGCAGGGGTGTGTGTACAACCCCTGCTACGAACCCGGGTGCGGGTACGGATGCACCCCTTCGCGAACTTTCCGAATCAGGCCCGTTCGCGCAGCAGCTCGGCGACGCGGAACGCGAGATCGACCGACTGCCGGCCGTTGAGCCGAGGGTCGCACATGGTCTCGTAGGCCTCGGCCAGGTCGCCGTCGACGAGCCCGTCGCTGCCACCGAGGCACTCGGTGACGGCGTCGCCGGTGAGCTCGACGTGGACCCCACCGGGCCAGGTGCCTTCCTGGGCGTGGGCCGCGAAGAAGCCGCTGATCTCCTTGAGCACGTCGTCGAAGTGGCGGGTCTTGTGGCCGCCTTCGGCGGTGTAGGTGTTGCCGTGCATCGGGTCGCAGGCCCACACGACCGGATGGCCGGCGTCGCGAACGGCGGCCAGCAGAGGCGGAAGCCCCTCGGTCACCTTGTCGGCACCCTGGCGCACGATGAGGGTCAGTCGGCCCGGCAGCTTCTCGGGGTTGAGCGCCTCGCACAGGCCGAGCACCTCGTCGGTGGTGGCGGTGGGGCCGACCTTGCAACCGAGCGGGTTCTGCACGCCCCGCAGGAACTCGACGTGGGCACCATCGAGCTGACGGGTCCGTTCGCCGATCCAGAGCATGTGGGCGGAGCAGTCGTACCAGTCGCCGGTGAGGGAGTCCTGCCGGGTGAGGGCCTCTTCGTAGTTGAGCAGGAGTGCCTCGTGGGAGGTGTAGAAATCGACCTCGTGCAGCGCCGGGACGGTGTCGCCGTTGATGCCGCATGCGTTCATGAAGGTGAGCGCACGGTCGATCTCGTCGGCCATCTGGGCGTAGCGCTCACCGGCCGGGGAGGAGGCGACGAACTCGCGGTTCCAGCTCGACACCTGACGGAGGTCGGCGTAGCCGCCGCTGGTGAAGGCCCGGAGGAGGTTGAGCGTCGAGGCGGCTCGGTTGTAGGCGCCCAGGAGCCGTTGGGGATCGGGCCGACGCTCGGCTTCGCTGAAGCCGATGTCGTTGACGATCTGGCCCAGGAACGACGGAAGCTCGGTGTCGCCCTGGGTCTCGGTCGGGCTCGAGCGCGGTTTCGCGAACTGGCCGGCGATCCGGCCGACCTTCACGAGGGGGATGCCGCCCGAGTAGGTGAGCACGACGGCCATCTGGAGGACGACGCGCAACCGGTCGCGGATGGAATCGGCCGAACTCTCGAAGGACTCGGCGCAATCGCCGGCCTGGAGCAGGAACGCCTCACCGTTGGCGACGTTGGCCAGCTGGCGGGTGAGATCGCGGGCTTCGCCGGCGAACACCAGCGGTGGCTGATCGGCGAGCGTCTTGAGCGCCCGGTCGAGTTCGGCCGAATCCGGCCACGAGGGCTGGTGTTTGGCTTCGAACGAACGCCAACTGCTTGGACTCCAGGTGCTGCTCACCTGCCAAGTCTGCTGGCACGGGTGCCCGGGTTCCAACCAATATCGCCGGGAACCTGTGGAAAACGGCCGAAGCCCCCGCCCGGAGGCGAGGGCTTCGGTTCAGCGTGTTGGTGTGTCGCTCAGGCAGCGTCGACACTGCCTGGGTGCTTGCGGCTAGGCAGCGTCGACGGTGTCGGCGATGCTCGCCGCGTGCTCACGCACGGAGTTGATCGCCCGCTTGACGAGACGACGAGCGGCTTCGGCGGTGACGCCGAGGTCTTCGCCGACCTCACGGTAGGACCGCTTGCGGCCGTCACCGAGCCCGAATCGCTGCTCGACGGCGTACTTGGCGCGTTCGTCGAGGATGTCGAGGAGGCCGGTGACCATCTCTTCCTCGGCCTTGGCCATGACCTCGACCTCGGGGCCGGGGTTCGAGTCGGGCAGCAGGTCGACGAGCTCGTTGGAGTCGTCGTCGCCGATGGTGCGGTCGAGGCTGGTGGGCGTGGTGAGCCGGTGCAGACGAGCGTGCTCGTCGTCGAGCTCGTCGCCGTCGCCCGAGACCGCACGGAGGGCGGCCCGCAGCGACGCAGACCGATCGCCGGGGAGACGGACCAGGGAGGCCTTCTGATCGAGTGCCCGGCCGATGGCCTGGCGGATCCAGAAGGTGGCGTAGGTGGAGAACTTGAAGCCCTTGCGCCAGTCGAACTTGTCGACTGCGTGCTCGAGGCCCAGGTTGCCTTCCTGGATGAGATCCAGGAGCTCCATGCCGGGGGGGAGGGGGTAGCGGCGAGCCACGCTCACCACGAGCCGCAGGTTGGCCCGGATGAACCGGTCCTTGGCGGCGGCCGCGTCGCGGATCGCACGATCGAGCTCACGGCCCTTCTCGCCATCTTCCTTGCGGGCCTGCGCCTCGAAGCCCTTCTCGATGACCTGGGAGAGCTCGCGCTCTTCCTGGGCATTGAGAAGCGCAACTGCGCCGATCTCGTTCAGGTACTGTCCAACAGAATCGCTCATGACAACTCACTCAACGGAAACCGCACACGCGGTATTCCCGATTTCGTTCTGGCACTTCTCGCTTGGTTAGAAATGCCTTGGGGTGGGGTTTCGGGGGAAGCCAGGTACCGTGTGCTCGCGATCGTCTACGCGCGCCGCACTCCGGTCCAGCCGGAGTATTGAACACCATGTCGCGCCAAATGTCAGGTCAAAGCGCTATGACTTCCGTCACGTTGGTGACGTTGCGTGCGATTTCGGCGTGGATTCCGGCCGACATCTCGCATCCCGGAGGCGTCTCGTACACTGCTGTGGGTGAGAATCGGCGTATTCGGCGGCACGTTCGACCCGCTGCACAACGGCCATCTCATGATCGCGCTCGAGGTGCGGCACCGGCTGGCGCTCGATCGCATGCTCCTCGTCGTCGCCAACGACCCATGGCAGAAGGCGCACACCACGATCGCTCCCGCGGCGGTGCGCCTCGAACTGGTGACCGACGCGGTCGAGCGGGTGAACGAGCGCATGGGCGTGCGCGCCCTCGAGGCGAGTGATCTCGAGATCCGGCGTGGGGGAACCACCTACACGGCCGACACGCTGGCCACCCTGCGCCGGGAGGCTCCCGAGGACGAGCTGTTCCTGTTGATCGGTTCGGACACCGCGGCGGGGCTCGACTCGTGGAAGCGCACCGACGAGATCCGGGCGGCCGCAACGACGGTGGTGGTCGACCGGGGCGGCCGTGAGGGCGGGCGCCCGCCCCAGGGGTGGGACCACGTGGTCGTGGATGTCCCGGTGATGGAGGTGTCGTCGAGCGATCTGCGCGAGCGGTTCGCCACGGGCGCGCCCGTCGAGGCGCTGATCCCGCCTACGGTCATCGACGGCATCCGCCGACACGGCCTCTATCACTCCGCATGACCCTCCCCACCAATCCCTCTCCGTCTGCGGACGACACCGCTCCGGACGACACCGCTCCGGACGACACAGCGCCGATCGATGCAGCGCCGATCGATGCGGCGCCGCAGGTTCGCCGGCCCCGGCGTCGGCCCGCGCCGCCGGCGCACCCCTTCTTCCGCTTCCTGTTTCCCCTGCTCGTGGTCGTCGCCGGGGTCGCGGTGGTCCTGCTGTGGCGGGAGGGGGCGAAAGCCGTGCTCGACACCACCGACGGCACCGATGTCGCGGCCGTCGACGACCCCGCCGCTCCCGGCTTCCTCGCGTTCGCCACGCCCACGCCGACCCTGCTGGTCGCC
>JAUIML010000269.1 GCA_030432715.1 Acidimicrobiia bacterium
GCACCCTCACGGACGAGGAGGGCACACACCTCGAGGCTGGCCGGCTTGCGGTCGAGCAGGAGTTGGCGCAGATAGCGCAGCGTCAACCCGGAGTCGACGATGTCTTCGACGAGGATCACGTCGCGACCGCGGATGTCGGTCTCGAGGTCCTTCACGATGCGAACCACCCCACTCGTGGTCGTGGAGTCGCCATAGGACGACACGGCCATGAAGTCGAACTCCACCGGCCGGCCGATGGCTCGGCCCAGGTCGGCCATGAAGATGAACGCCCCCTTCAGCACGCCGATGAGCAACGGTTGCCGGTCCGCGTAGTCCTCGGTGATCCGTTCGCCGAGCTCCCGGACCCGCGCCGCGAGCTCGTCGGCCCCGATCACGGTCTCTCCCAATGTGCCCTTCGGAACGCCCATCGCGGCGACACTACCGTCGCCGCCCCGCCGGGACCGCAGCGGCGGCGTCGGGGAGGTCAGACCCCGCGGGGCTCGATCCGCAGTACGCCGCCGGTCCGGGCCACCCGGTGCCCGCCGGGCAGCTCGGCCGCGACGTGGGTGCCGTCGGCGACGAGCATGACCCGGTCGATGGCCGCCCGGTCGATCCCGGCCGCGGTCCCCAACTCGGACTCGATCCAGCGGCGGAGCGCCTCGGCCCCGATCGCCGGCGGTGCCGCGCGTACTGCGGCGGCATCGGTCGCGTCGACGGTCGCCGCCGCGTCCTCGATCACCGTGAGCGCCTCGGCGACGAGATCGGCGTGGCGATTGAGCAGCGGCACCGGATCACGGCCGAACTCCTCCGCGATCGCCGGCATGAGCCGGGCGCGCACACCGACCCGCCGGAACGATGAGTCGCGGTTCATCGGGTCGTCGCGGGGGACGATGCCCGCAGCGGCGCACACCGCCTCGGTCTCGTGACGCCGCAGCCGCAGGATCGGACGATGCACCCGGGCCATCCGGGCAGCCACGCCGGCTAGGCCGGCGCCCCGGAAGAGGTTGAGCAGCACCGTCTCGGCCCGATCGTCGGCCGTGTGACCGACGCAGACCTCGTCGGGTAGTGCGCCGTACCGGGCGTCGCGGGCCCGCGCCTCGAGATCACCGCCGGGGGCGAGCTCGACCGCACGCAGCTCGAACGGCACACCCAGCCGAGCTGCGAACTCCTCGACGAACCGGGCGTCGTCGCCGCTGTCGTCGCGCAGACCGTGATCGACATGCCAGATCGTGATGTCTCGACCGGCGTGGAGGGCCAGGAGCGCCATCGCCACGCTGTCGGCCCCACCGCTGACGGCCAGCGGCAGCGTCTCCGCCCACGCGGGGAACGAACACCGGTCGAGCAGGTCGACCGGATCCATCCTCAGGCAGCGACGTCGGCGCCCACGCGGGCGATCCAGAGCTCGGGCTCACGGATCTCACCGATCGACGGCACGTTGGCCGGCTCGGCCCACGCCTTGTCGAGCAGGGCGGCGCCGCCGTGATCCTCGACCACGGCGATGAAGTGTTCGCCCTCGGCGTATTGCTTGATCTTCGCTTCGAGCCCGGCGAGCCGCTGGAACACCTTGGTGAAGCCGCTCGCGTTCTGCCGCCGCTGACGGAGGACGCGGGCGAAGCGTTCCTGCGAAGGCACCAGGCCCTTGCCGGCCCGATCCATGGTGACGTCGCCGTGGCCCTCGAGCAGGCTCATCAGGCCGGCGACCTCGTTGATCACGGCCAGCTGCTCCTCCGACGCGAAGAGGGCCATCATGCCGCCCTGGTCCATCGGGTCCTCGCCGCGCTTGCGGGCCTCCATGAGCCGCTGCAGGGCGGCCAGGAACCGTTGCGGATCGGGGTCGACCGACTCCATCGTGGAGTTGACCAGGCCGAGGAAGTGCTCGCGCATCCAGGGCACACCGGTGAACTGCGCCCGGTGGGTCACCTCGTGGAGTGCCAGCCACAGTCGGAACTCCTGCGGGGGGAACGCATAGCGACGCTCGAGGGCGAGGACGTTGGGTGCGACGTAGTAGACGATGTCCTGCTCGTCGGGCTTCTCGTCCTCGATCACCAGCAGGTCGTACTGGCCGAGGACCCGCGTCGACATCCAACCGAGCATCATCCCGAGTTCGGCACCCGCGACCTTGCCACCGAGATTGGGCCCCGAACCCTCGTCGAGCTTCTCGCCCAACTTCGTCGTGATCGGTCGCAACAAGCGGGCGAACGACGCCAGGTTCGCGTCGATCCACCCGTTGCGGTCGGTGACGCGACCGCGGGCGTTGCCACTGAGCGAACGCAGACCGGTCTCGGCGGCGACGAGGTCTTCGGCCATCGCGGTGTAGCGATCGAAGTCCTCTTCGAGCCCGTCGCGGTGTTGCGCACCGGTGAAGGGTTCCCGTCCGGCGACGCGCCGCGCGACCTTTCGGGCGATCTCCCAGTCGACGGGGTCGGCCGCCAAAGGGTCCGCCTCAGTCCCGCGGGTAGCGGGCCCGGCTGACGGTGCCCACATAGCCCGCGATCAACATGATCGCCACGAGCACCCCGCTCGCCGCCAACGGAACCGCAATCCAGAAGTGCCACACAACAGCAGTCATGGCCTGGAGTGTAGAACGTCGGAGGCCACTGTCCGCAGCTGGGTCAACTGCTGCGGACACAGTCCCGTCCGATCGTATGACCGAGTGTCACACCCGACTGGCATGATACGAACACATGTTCGTGATTGAAGACGCCCTCGGTGCCATACAGGCAGCGCTCGACGAAGTACTGCGCGAGCCGGTTTCGCTGGGTTCCGCGCGAGAGGCCGCGACCCTCGTTCGGTCGTTCGAATCGTGCAGTCGCCGTCTTCGGGCCGCCCAGCTGCGCGTGCAGGCCGAGCTCGACGCAACGGGCGTCTACGCTGCGGATGCACACGCGTCGGCCAAGGTGATGACCCGCCACTGCGCCCGGCTCTCGCCCGCGACCGCGGCCGCCCGGGAACGCGGCGCGAGAATGGCGCAGACCCTGCCCGAGATCCGCGACGCGCTCGAGCGTGGGGTGTTGGGGGTCGACTACTTCGATCTCCTCGCCCGGGTGTGGGCCAACCCGCGGGTGCGCGACCACATGGCCGACGCGCAGGACTGGTTCCTCCGGATCGCGGCCCGCCTGGGGTACCGAGACTTCGAGACCGAGGTCCGCACGTGGGAACGCCTCGCCGACGACGACGGACCCGAGCCCGCCAACTCGCGCAACCACGAGAACAGAGACGTCCGGCTCGCCCAGGACCCGGTCGACCTCGGATGGCAGTGGGCCGGAGGCTGCGGCGCGATGCAGGGCGTCCAGATGTCGGAGATCCTCGAGCACTACGTCTCGGCCGAGCGCCTCATCGACTGGGAGAAAGCCCGGGCCGAACTGGGCGAGGCCGCTACGGCGGGCGACCTGCCGCGCACCGAGGCCCAGCGCCGGGCCGACGCGGTGTGGCAGGTGTTCCAGGACGCAGCCGGAAATCCCACCTCGAGCTGTCCCGACATCGTGCACAACATCGTGTGGGACGCCGACACGATCACCGAACTCGCCCGCCGGTTCGGTGGCGAGAGTCCTGCGCCCCTCGACCCGACCACCTCGGTCTGCCGCACGCTCGATGGGGTGGCCCTCGATCCGTCCGAGGCCTTCGCGTCGGTGTTCGTCGACAAGCTCCGCCGGGTCGTGGTCGACGCGGCCGGCGTCGTGGTCGATCTCGGTCGGGCCCGCCGATTCACGGGTGGGGCCCGCCTCGCGGTGCAGCTGGCCGACTCCCACTGTCCCTGGCCCGGCTGCCAGGTACCCACATCCGCGTGCGAGATCGACCACACGATCGATCACGCACGAGGCGGCACCACCAACCCCGACAACGGCGGCCCCTTGTGCGGCCGCCACAACCGCCACAAACAGAAAGGGTTCGCCGTATGGCGCGACCCCTCAGGGGTGTGGCACACCTACCGACCCGACGGGTCGGAGATCTGACGTCGACGATGCGGCGGCGCACCGCGCCCTGGGATCCGACACCTGCCGGGGCAACTCCGTCTACGGTCGCTCCCAACCCAGCCGAGCACACCCACCACACCTGGGATCGTTCATGCCCGATCGCTACCCCTCGTCAATCCTCGTCGTCGGCGCAACCGGCGGCGTCGGCCGAGCCGTCACCCGGGCCTTCGCCGACCGGGGGTGGCACCTGATCCTGGCCGGCCGCGACGACGACCGTCTGAGCGAAGTGTTGTCGGGCCACTGCAACCAACCGGCCCTTCTCGTTCGTCCCGGGGCCGACGGCAGCCTCGACTTCACGCCGGTCGCTCCCCACCTCGAGCGGACGGGACGGCGGCTCGACGTCGTCGTCTTCTGTGCCGGGCAGTGGTCCCACGGCCAGGTCCTCGATTCGACCACCGACCACTATCGCGAGCTGTTCGAACAGGTGCGCAAACAGGGCTATACCAAAGTGCGGGTCGATCAGGAGATCCTGGATATCACCCCGGGCATGCAGGTCGATCGGTATA
>JAUIML010000270.1 GCA_030432715.1 Acidimicrobiia bacterium
ACCACCCGCCCGCTATCGGACAACGCGGAGGGGTTGATCCACTCCGTCGTGGACTGCGGTCCACGGTGGGGCCGGCCAGCCACTCTCGGGCCCGAACGGGTCGACAGTAGCGACGGTCGTGGCGGCCGCGCCGACCGCGGGGGCCGGGATCCAACTCGTCCAATCGAAGCTCTCGCGGGTGACATCACCGACCCAACGGGCAACGGGCGCCTCGTTCCGGATCACGTCATCGAGCGTCGGATCCTCCAGCCAATCGATCCAGTCGTCGTCCGCGAGATCGCCGCGCGGTGATCTCGCATCACCCCACTCCGCGGTCAGGTCGAGCGGGGGACCGGCCAGACCCAAACGGGATCGCACATGGTCGCGCAACCGAGCGCGGTCATCGGTCTCAGTGGTCCACTCGGAGAACAGCCGAGCCGCGCCGGCCAACCCCAGGCCGATGACGAGCGCCCCCGAGTAGGCCTTGCCGGGGTGAGCCGACCCGACGACGACGGCCCATGTCGCCGCGACGAGCGCGGCGCTCAACGGAAGGGCGAGATGAAGATGCCGTCGCAACAGCACCTCGACCGACACGTCAGCCGCCCGAAGGCATCGCGTCGTCGGTGCCGGTCCACGACGAGAAGGGCACGTCGACACGCGGTTTCGCCGCGCCGTCCACCGGACGCAGATGCGTGGCCGGCTCGGTCGGGGCGGACTCGGTCAGGTCGATGTCACCGACGTCGGCGGTGTCGACGTCGTGAAAGCGGCGGAGCGCCGAGCTGACGTCCTCTGCGGTCGCCACCAGTCGTTCGAGGAGCGCCCGTTCGGTCGCCTGCACGGCCTCGGTTCGCGTTTCGAGTTCGCTCGAGACGGCGGCCTGCACCTCGCGGATCCGCTGCTCGGCGTCGTGCTGCATGCCCTTGAGGGTCTGTTCGGCCTCGTCGCGAATCTGATTCGCATGGGTGAGTGTCTCGCGCCGGAACGCTTCGACCTCCACCTCGGCGTGAGCTCGCATCGCATCGACCTCGGCGCGGACCCTGGCCGCGTGTTCCTCGGCGTCCCTGCGCACCGCGGCAGCCTCCGCCTCCGCCTCAGCGATCACGCCCTTGGCTGCGGCCTCGGACTGGCTGACGATCTGGCCGACCCACTTGCCCAGGTTGTGGGAATCGACGACCGGATCGGTGTTCGAGTTCTCGAGTTCGGCCGACAGACGCCGGATCTCCTCACCGGACCGGCTGAGCGCATCGTGGTGACGGGCCAACTCCTCGGCGATCTCCGCGAGGTAGGCGTTGACTTCGGCCGGGTCGAGGCCATTGCGGCGAACCGTTGAAAAGCCGTGCGTCAGGATGTCCCGGGGGCTGAGCGTCATGATGCGCTCCTGTCTCGTGAAGGAAGGAAGGGAACGATCGGAGAGCTTGGCGCGCCGAGGTGAACCGGGGAAGAACGGCCGCGAAACCGCGGCCTACGTCTCTCAGACACCTGCCGTGACCAGCACTTCCGTCCCGGTCAGATCGATGACCGGCTCCGGATCAGGCTCTCCGGGGCCGGATCGGCGATCGACGAGGCGGCGCAGGAGCCGCACGGCGAGCAACACGAGATCGAACACGAGAACGGCCAGCAGGACGTAGAGCAGCCAGGGGAGGTTCGACGTCGAGGCTGCGTCGCGTACGGTCGGCGCATTGGGCGTCCCCACCTCGAGCAGCCAGTCAGCCGACCCGAGATGCGGGGCCGGGAGTTCCACCCGCACGACATCCTCGACCGTCTCCCCGGCGGCGATGGTCGGAGGCAGGTCGACCTCGAACGACCGCACGACGCGATCACCACGACCGGCCCAGCTGTCGAACACGACCCCGGACACGTCATCGGTCCCGCGGTTGCGGACGGTCACCGTCACGTCGTAGGAGGTGGCGCCACCCAATGAGGCGAAGAGGTCGGCGACGAAGCCGCTCGATGCTCGAGTGGCGGAGATGCCGACGGCGAGCGGTTCGGCCAGCGAGAACTCGCCGCCCACGACCGGCGCGGTCGGATGACCGACGATGGTGACTCGCGCGACGGCCACCTCGTCCCCGTCCGGACTCGCGACACGGACCACACACGGGCACGGAAGTGGAGGCACGCCGACGAGCATGTCGACGACGGTCGAGCTCCCGTCGGCGCGCAGCTCCGCCGTGGTTGCGCCGATGTTGTCGCAGTCGCTCGATCCTCGACGGGCATCGTTGCCGCAGATGAACGCCGTGACGCTACGGGATCGGAAGCCGGCGATCGTGACCACGACCTCGTCCCCCGGCTCGAGGGTCGTCTGGTTGACGATCACAACGGGAGCGGCGAACCTCGGCTCGATGTCGTCGTCCTGAGCCGCCGCGGGTTCGACGGCGCGACCCCCACCGATCAGCACGAGCGCGACGGCCATTGCCCGGACGACCGCCCGAGTCATCGCACCAGTTCCCCGTCGTCGGCCGCGGCGCCGACCGGGATCTCGACCCCGCGACCGACGTCGATGACACCGTCGACGACCGCGCCGTCGTGGCGGCGATAGGAGCGCCTCGCCATCCACCCGAAGAACGCCAGAAGAGCGAGGAGGAGCAGCGTGATCGGCGGCGCGAAGGCGGAGGCGGAACGGGTCACCGGCGTGAAGGTGACGGCGTCGCCCGCGTCGACCGCATCGAGGCGTACCTCCGCCGTTGCCACCATGAGCGCCGGGACACCGTCGACCACGGTCGAGACGGTCACCGACTGACCCGGGAGCAGGTCGGGGAACTCGAGGGGTGGGGCGCTCGAGCGTCCGATGCCCAAGGGGCCGGCCACCGTGACGTCGGCTGTGGCGTCGAGGCGAACGTTGCCCCGGTTCTCGATGACGAAATCGACCTGGGCCGAGCCACCGAAGGGATTGATGCTGGTGTCGTAGTCGACCGAGAGGTCCTGCACGCTCAGTTCCGAACGGAGGGGTCCGTTGACTCGCAGGAGGAGGCGGGTACCGGTGCGCCGTTCGACGATCACCGCCGCGCCGTCGGCGTTGGTCGTGAAGGCCTCGTTGGAGGCGAGCACCCCGCCCGAGTGGTCGCCGGGTGCTGCGCCGTCGGGGATCGTGATGGTGATCGGGACCGTCGCCGAACGACCGGGCGCCACGGTGACGAGTTCCTGGGCGATCTCCACCCAGGACCCCACGTCGACCACCGGGTCACCGGCCGGCAGGAGCGAGAACCGACCCTCCGGTCCGTTCACCGCATCGGTCGCGTAGAGGCGGAAGGTGAGGATCTCGTTGCCCAGATTGAAGATGGTCACGGCGTCCTCGATGACCGTGCCGGGGTCGCCCGTGTAGGAGAGCGTGGGCCGATTGCTGCCGCCGCCCTCGGCGGTGCCGGCCGGCGTCAGCGCCCAACTGTGGACCCGCTCTTCGCCCTCCTCGAGGATGAAGTCGTCCTCGGGAGCAGTGGTCGGCGAATCCGGCCCCGGGTCGTCGGTCTCCTGGGCCGAGACGGGCCCGGACCAGACGACGGTCAGGACGAGGGCCGAGAGTAGGAGACGGAACCGGGTGTGCATGTGCGGAAGAACTCGAGCCTGTGGGAAGTGGGAGGAGAAACACCGGGGCGGTGCGAGGCGACCGAAGCCGCCCCGCACCGCCTCAGCGGGGGTGGGGATGGGGGAAGATCCCCGTCTCGATCAGATGACCGTCAGGGCGAGGATGCCGCTGAAGTCACCTGCGTTGACCGAGGTGGGGATCAACATCTGCACTCGGGCGTCGAGCTCGGCGATGCCGAGACCTTCGCCCGGGTTGGCCGAGGCCAACACCTGACCGCCGACCGAGCCGAGGCCCGTGCCGGAGACCACGCCGTCACCCGGGAGGATCCGGGGGCCGGCCGCCACGATCTGGTCGTACTGACCAGCAGCGGCGGGATCGGTGTCAGCGCTGACCTGAGGAACCCAACCGACATAGTTGCCGGAGAAGCTCTCGGTGCCGTCGACCAGGTTCGACATGGTGCCGGACACGGTCCAGCCCGCATCGACGTCACGGGTGTCGACCACGGTGACCTCGTTGAGCGCACCGCTGGCCTGGTAGTACTGGCCGGCGAGGGCTCCGGTGGCCACGAACTGGGCGGTGCCCAGGTCGAGACCACACTGGGTCGGGTAGGTCACGGGGCTGGGGAACGGGTAGTCACCGAACTCCGGATCGACCTGGAGACCGGGGGGCCCGAGATCGATGTCGGGCGAGGTGCCGATCTGGTCAGCCGAGGCGGCGATGCCGGGATCACCCGGGAAGCCCGGGAAGGCGTTGACCGCGGGGGCGCCCGGAAGCGCACCGTTGACCCCACAACGCTGGGTCAGGATCAGCGCGCCCTGCGGGCGGGTGACCGTGATCTCCTGGTTGAGGATCTGTGCGGCCGATGGCACGGCCTGGACCGTGACGGGGGTGCCGAAGTCCGGGGCGGCGTAGGTGGCCACGACGGTGAAGTCGTAGGGC
>JAUIML010000271.1 GCA_030432715.1 Acidimicrobiia bacterium
GAGGGTCGCAGCTCCCGGGCGGAACTCGAGGCCAACCTGGTCGGCCTCGACACCAAGGAGGGCTGGGAGGCGATCGAACACGCCATCGAGCTGTCGATGAAGTACATGACCGGCCTCGACGGCGTCGACGCGCTGCTCGACTGCGAGCACACGCTCTTCCTCGGTCGCAAAGACCACGCCGTCGCCTATGTCGAGACCGACCCGGGCGATCGCGGGTCGGCGATCGTCGAGCGCGATCGCTGGTACAAGCCCGCCCACATCACCGGCGCCTTCGTCGGGATGAACCTCACGTTCGACGGTCGGCTCGTGATGTCGACCGACCGCGGGTGGGTCGTCGTCTTGTCCCGAGACTTCGCCGAGTACCACGCGATCCAGGTCGCCGGCGGGGCGGAGCACGCCGAGGCGTACTGCGCGGAGAAGGAGGCGGCCGGCCGGGTCGGCTACGGCTGGATGCGCACGAGCATGTGCGTCGACGAGGACAACGCCATCTACTGCTCGTCCAACGATCATCACCACAAGCTCCGGTGGACGGGCGCGGAGCTCACCGACGACGAGGCGCACGGCTGCTGGACGATCCCGTACCGCAACGGTGGAGGGACCGGATCGGGCACCACCCCGTCGCTCATGGGGTTCGGGCCCGACGAGGACCGGTTCGTGGTGTTCGGTGACGGCGACGAGGTCGTCAACATCACGCTCGCGTGGCGCGACGACATCCCCGCCGACTGGGAACAGCTCCCCGACGCGCCGCACCGGCGCATCGCCGGCATCGGCCCGGCCAACATGGGAAACCCCGATCTGCCCACGATCCAGACCGAGCAGTCGATCACCGTCTCGGGCTATGGCGCGATGACCGTGAACAACGAACCAGCGTCGATACCCGAGGGATTCCCCGGTCAGGGCGTGCGGATGCTGTGCTTCATGCTCGGCCACAAGCCCGACTACACGCCGCACGGTATGCACAAGTACGTCTGGGATCCGGCCGCCCGCGAGTTCAGAGAGGCATGGGTCAACCTCGACGTCTCGTCGCCCAACTCGGTGCCCTTCGTCGCCGAGGCGAGCGGGCTCGTCTACACGTGCGGCGTTCGCGACGGGAAGTGGACGATCGAGGCGGCCGATTGGGAGACCGGCGAGTCGGCCTTCCACTACGTCCTCGGCGGCTCGAAGTTCAACACCATCGGTGCCGGCGTCACCGTGGACGACGACGGGCGGTTGCTCTTCGGCACGATGTACGGCAAGACGAGGATCCTGCGTGGCCCGGCCGCGGGTTGAGGTCGCGGGTCTCGAGCTCTCGGCCCGCTGGCTGCGAGACCATGGCGATGACCCCCGCAGCGTCAACTCCGAGACCGGCCAGCGTGTGGTCGACACGTTCGCCATTCCGCGCGATGTCGCGGCGGTGTCGGTCGTCGAGATCGACGGAGTCGCCCACGTCGAGTGGACCGACGGCGCCACCACGACCCACGCGCTCGACGCGCTGACGCAAGTCGCTGCCAAACCCCTCGCATACGTTCCCGGCTGCGGTGATCGACGACGATGTCGCCTGTGTCGATGCGCTGCGTCATCTCCGTGATCATGGGTGGGTCGCCTTCGAGGGGATGGGTCCCGGTCCGGGGCCGGTGGAGGCGTTGGCCGACCGGATCGGCTACGTGCGCCGGACCCTGTTCGGCGACATCTGGGAGATGACGGCGGGGGCCGGCGACCACAAGGACTCGGCCTACGACCCGGTGGCGCTCGATGTCCACACCGACGGCACGTACAGCAATGACGCTCCGGGCACGATCGTGTTCTCCCAGCAGGCCAAGGACGGATCCGGAGGCGACAGCGTGCTGGTCGATGGCTTCGCCGTTGCCCGCGACCTCTTCGCCGCCGACCCCGAGGCGGCGGACCTCCTGACCCGTTACGAGATACGCGGGCGCTACCTCGAACCGGGCGTCGCCGTACACGCCGACCGGGTTCCGATCCGCTTCGATGCCGACGGTGTGCTCTGCCAGGTCAGCTTCAACAACTACGACCGCGCTGCCGTGCTCCCGGCCGATCCCCACGTCGACGCGGTGCTCGATGCCTACGCCGCGTTCCGGTCGATGGCGAACGAGCCGGACCGCGCCGTTCACCTCCGATGGGAACCCGGCCGCATGCTCGTGGTCGACAACTGGCGCATGCTCCACGGGCGAACGGACTACACCGGCCATCGGGAGTTCCTCGGGTGCTACACCAACCACGAGGACCTCGAGGGCGCCTACGAGTTGGCCGGACTCACTCCCGGGGCGTGAGGTGGAAGATCACCCGTGACCCGCCGGGCAGCTCCTCGCGGCTGCGGGCCTCGAAGCGGTCGGCGATCTGGGATTCGATGGCCTCGAGCGTGTAGGCGTCGTGCGTGCCCGCCCGCTTGTGGCGCATCAACGTCTTGACCATCTGGTCGTTCTCGGTCGGGATCTCGAGCACGACCTCGCTGTCGAGCGACGCGAAGTTGTCGAGGATGGCGGCCGTCGGCACGTTGTGGGTGAGGGCCAGGTGATGGATGACGGCGAGGGCGAGGACCAGGTCGGGCTGCGAGCGGGCGGGGAGGGGCGGGCGCTCGGTGCCGTTCCAGCCGATGCCGGGTGACGGGTCGGCGAAGTTCGTGTACATCGGAAGGATGCCCGTGGTGCCATCGGCCCGCAGCTCCCGGTAGAGCCGGTCGACCACGAGGTCGTCGGCGTCCATCGCGAGCACCATGTCGCTGTGGTCGGCCGCGATCCGGCTGAACATGCCGTCGTTGGCTCCGATGTCCCACACCTGACCCCGATGCGTCTGGCCGACGACCCGGCGGACGAAGTCGGCCTTCAGGAGCAGCTCCTTCGACTGGTAGTGGCCTCGCTGGGAGTAGTCGCCCCAGGTCGACTCGGAACGACCCCACTCGAGGCCTTCGACCAGCTTGAGGAGCCGGTCGATCGTGGCGACGTAGAGCTCCTTCTTGTAGCCGGCCTTCTTCATCTCGTCGACGGTGTCGGCCGAGCTGTCGGTGAACTTGGCGTCGGCCTTGGCGTGGAGCCAGACGTGGCTGAGGAAACCCTTGTGTCCGGCCCGGCGGCCTTCGAGCACGCGCCGCGCGTGTTCGGGCGTGATGCCGTCGACGGCGCCGCGCATCCAGGGCTGATGGGGCAGATCCTTGTAGGCCGTGAACATGAGCGGGAACAGGAACATCTGGCAGAACTGGCGGTAGCCCCACCAGGCTTCGCCGGCCCGATAGGGCTCGAACGACGGGACGTCGATGAACACCGGCCGGGCACCCACGAACTGCACGTTGTACGCGGTGGCGTCCTTGGTGGTGATGTCCTCGTCGATCGCGGCCCGCACGAGACGCAGCGTCAGCAGCGCGGCGTCCTGCAGCATCGAGAACGACCACTCGTGCGCATACGTGATGACGGGAATGCGATCGTGTTCGAGCACGGCGGCCCACTCGCGGCCGTCGGGACTCGCTCCCTCGACGGTTCGTGTGCCCACGACCGAACCATCGGCCATCGCCGCTGTGAAGAACCGTGACGCGGCGACCTTCTCGAAGTCGGCGGCCGCGGTGGCGTCGAGCCCGCGGCGGATGTGATCACCGTCTCGCCACACCCGAGACGACGGATCACGAAAGGAACCGGCGTCGTACTGAGGGTTCGAGTGCGCTCGGTCGGGCGGGGATCCCGCGTCGGTCACTGCGTCGGTTCGTCGACGACGGAGGATTCGTCGAGCTCCGGCCCATCGGCCGACCGCTTCTTCAGCCGCATCTTGGCCATCATCGTGCGGGCCGCCACGCCGGCACCGGCCGCGCCCGCGGCCACGGCACCGATGATGGCGCTGCCAGAGGCTGGGTCCAGATAGCCGTTGATCATCATCGCACCTCTGTCTCGACTCGTGCGCACTCTACCAACACGTGAATGCGGGGCGAACGGGCGCCGTCAGACGAGTGTCCTGGCGAACGCACCGACGGCGGTGTCGATGTCGGCCCCGGTGGCGTCGAGGTGGGTCACGAGCCGGGCGCTCGCCGATCCGTCGGCTCCCACCGACACTCGGGTGACGACGCCCGCCTCGGCCAGCCGGCTCTGCAGATCGGCCGGTGCACCGACGATCGTGACGAACACCATGTTGGTGTTCTGTGCGTGCACGGTGACTCCGGGAAGGGCCTCGAGGCCGGCGGCCAGGCGGGACGCGTTGGCATGGTCGTCGGCCAGGCGGTCGACATGGTGATCGAGCGCGTGGAGTCCGGCGGCGGCGAGCACGCCGGCCTGGCGCAGGCCGCCGCCGAGCATCTTGCGCCAGTGTCGGGCCTCCCGGACGAAATCAATCGATCCGCTGAGGACCGAGCCGGCCGGTGCACCCAGGCCCTTCGAGAGACAGAGCGAGACGGAGTCGAACGGCGCCGCGAACTCAGCACCGGTCGTGCCGAGATCCACGACGGCGTTCCACATCC
>JAUIML010000272.1 GCA_030432715.1 Acidimicrobiia bacterium
GGCCTTCGACCCGGCCGACGTGACGGCCGTCGTCAACGTCGGCGACGACGTAACCCTCCACGGTCTGCGCATCTCGCCCGATCTCGACACCTGCACCTACACCCTGGCCGGCGCCATCGACCCCGAACGGGGGTGGGGCCTGGTCGACGAGAGCTGGAAGGCGATGGCCGAGCTCGCCCGCTACGGCGGTGACGACTGGTTCAGCCTCGGCGACCGCGACCTCGGCACCCACCTGTACCGCACGGCCCGGCTGCACGCCGGCGCCACCCTCACCGACGTGACGGGTGAGATCACCGAGGCCTGGGGGCTGGGCTGTCGCCTCCTGCCCGTCACCGACGACCCGGTCGAGACCCGCGTGACCCTGGCGAGCGGTGACGAGGTCGGCTTCCAGGAGTACTTCGTGCGGCTGCAGCACGCAGTCGAGGTGACCGCGGTGCGGTTCGTGGGCGCGGCCGACGCCACCCCGACCGCAGCGACCATCGCGGCCATCGAGAGCGCCACCACCCTGGTCATCGCCCCCAGCAACCCGGTCGTGTCGATCGGCCCGGTGCTCGCCGTGCCCGGGATCACCGCAGCCCTGGCAGATCGCCGCGACCGCACCGTTGCCGTCTCCCCCATCATCGGCGGCAAGGCCCTCAAGGGACCAGCCGACCGGATGCTGCGCGAACTCGGCGAGGAGCCCACCGTGGTGGGCGTCGCCCGCCGCTATCGCGACCTCGCCGCCACGCTCGTCATCGACGAGGTCGACCGACACCTCGTGGCCGACGTCGAAGCCGAGGGCATGCGCGCCATCGCGATGCCCACCATCATGTCCGAACCCGGAGTCGCCGCGGCCCTGGCCCGGGCCTGCCACGAGGCGGGAGCCAACCCATGACATCTCTCGAGATCATTCCCATGACGGGCATCGGCGAGGTTCGGCCCGGCGACGACCTGGCCGATCTGATCATCGCCGCCGACAACGAGATCGTCGACGGCGACTGCCTCGTCATCACCCAGAAGGTGGTGTCGAAGGCCGAGAACCGACTGGTCGACATCGACCCCGACGACCCGCTCTCCCACAAGCCGTTGGTCGAGCGTGAGTCGGTCCGCGTGCTGCGCCGCCGCGGTGAACTGATCATCTCCCAGACCGAGCACGGCTTCGTCTGCGCCAACGCAGGCATCGATCTCTCCAACGTCGAGCGGGGTCAGGCCGCCCTGTTGCCCGTCGACAGCGATCGCTCGGCACGCGGCATCAAGGACCGGCTGAAGGCCCGGGCCGACGTCGATGTCGCCATCATCATCAGCGACACCTTCGGGCGCCCGTGGCGGCGTGGCGTGACCGACGTGGCCATCGGCTGCGCGGGGATCGGCGCCATCGTCGACCTCCGGGGCACCACCGATTCCCTCGGTCGCGAACTCATGGTGACCGAAGTCGCCGTCGTCGACGAGATCGCGGCGGCTGCCGACCTGGTCATGGGCAAGGCGGAGGGCATCGCCGTCGCCATCGTGCGGGGCCTGCCTCCGGCATGGTTCCGACCGAGCAGCGTGGTCGACGAGATCGTGCGCGACCCGGCCGACGACCTCTTCCGCTGACGCTACGCGTAGCCGTCGGGGTTGGACGACTGCCAGCGCCAGTGGTCGCGGAGCATCTCGTCGAGGTCGCGGCTCGTCCGCCAACCCAGGAGCTCCTCGGCCCGGTCGGTGGCCGCCCAGGTCATGGCGATGTCGCCCGGCCGACGACCCACGACCTCGTACGGAATCGGCGAGCCGACCGCCCGAGCCGCCGCCTCGATGACTTCGAGCACGCTGTGGCCCACACCGGTGCCGATGTTGATCGGCGTGGCGCCGGGTAGCCCTCGGCCCAGGGCATCGAGCGCGGCGACATGGGCCTCGGCCAGATCCATGACGTGGATGTAGTCGCGGACTCCCGACCCGTCGGGGGTGTCGTAGTCGGCGCCGAAGACCCGGACCCGATCGAGTCGACCCACCGCCACCTGCATCACGAACGGCACGAGGTTGTTGGGGATCCCGTGCGGATCCTCGCCGAGCGTGCCGCTGGGGTGGGCCCCGACCGGATTGAAGTAGCGCAACAGCACGGCGTCGAGATCGGTCACCGCCGCGGTGTCGGTCAGGATCTGCTCGGCCATGTACTTCGTCCAGCCGTAGGGACTCTCCGCGCCTGTGGCGGCCGCTTCGGTGACCGGACCGGTCTCGGGTTGTCCGTAGCCGGTGCCCGCCGAGGAGAACACCAGGCGGTTCCCGCCGTGGCGGACCATGGCGTCGGCCAGACCGATCGTCGAACCGAGGTTGTTGCGGTAGTACTCGAGGGGATGCGCCACCGACTCGCCGACCGCCTTGTGGGCGGCGAAGTGCACGACCTCGTCGATCTCGTGCTCGGCGAAGACGCGGTCGAGCACCACGGGGTCGAGAAGGTCACCCTCGACGAACACCACCTCCGGCGTGGTCAGCGCCCGTACCGCCTCCACCGCTCGCCGTGAGGCGTTGGCGAGATTGTCGACGATCACCACGTCTCGTCCCGCTTCGTGGAGCGCCACGGCCGTGTGCGACCCGATGTAGCCGGCGCCGCCGGTGACGAGCGTGGCCATCAGTCGTTCTCCGGCAACCGGGCGCCATGGAGCGACCGGCCCGCCTCGACCTCGGCGTCCTCTCCGACCATCGACATGTCGAGAACCTCGGCCCGTTCACCAATCACGGCACCGGGACCGACGATCGATCGCTCGACCGTGGCGCCGGCCAGCACTCTGGCCCCGGACGAGATGACGGCATCACGGACCCGGGCGCCCGCCGCGACGAAGGCGCCGGCCATGACGACCGAGTGCTCGACCGAGGCGCCGGGATCGATCTCGGCGTCGGTGGCGATTCCGTCGACCGCCGGACCGCGCACACCGTCGAGCAGATCGAGCTGCACCTGGAGGTAGGTGTCGGGCGTGCCGGCATCGACCCAGTAGGCATCGGACTGCACCGCCCACAGCCCGCCGTCCTCGACGATCGACGGGAAGGTCTCCCGCTCGATCGACACCCGCCGACCGGCGTCGATCCGGCCGAGCACCGAGGGCTCGAGCACGTAGGTCCCGGCATTGATCCAGTTGGTGGGTGCCTCGTCGCGCGGGGGCTTCTCGACGAATCCGAGCACCTTGCCCCGGGCATCGGTGGGGACCACGCCGTACCGGGACGGGTCGTCGACCGGCGTGAGCGCGATCGTGCCTTCGGCCCCGACCTCGTGGTGACGGCGCCAGACCTGTCCGACATCGAGATCGGTGAACACGTCGCCGTTGACGACGATGAACGTCTCGTCGATACCAGCGGCCTCCGCCGCGAAGCGCACGGCTCCGGCGGTGTCGAGCGGTTCCGGTTCGACCGCGTAGTCGAGCGCCACACCGGCGCATCGAGCGTCGGGGTAGGCCTTGCGGAACACGTCTTCCTTGTAGCCGAGCGAGAGGACCACCTCGTCCACGCCGTGGCGCCCCAGCGCCCCGATCACGTGCTCGAGCATGGGTCGATCGATCACCGGCAACATCTGCTTGGGCGTCGTGAGCGTGAGCGGCCGCAGACGGGTGCCGAAACCACCCACGAGTACCACTGCCTTCATGACGCCTCCTCGACGAGGCGCCGCGGGGCGCCCCGATGTCGGCTGCGACGCTAGCGCCCGACCGACCGTTCGCACCCACCGGCGCGAGCGGCGCGGCACTCACTCCGCGTCGGAGTCGTCACCGCCTTCGCCACCCTCGGTACCGTCGCCCTCAGCCGGAGTCTCGGCATCGGCCGCGGGATCGGCTTCGGCATCCGGATCGGCCTCGGTGCCCTCGGCATCCGCCTCCGCATCGGCATCCGGCTCCGCATCGGTGTCGGTTGAGTCGTCGCCCGGCGGGAGCTCGAGATCGGCGCTCGCCAAGTTGGTCGTGCCGGTGCTGAGGTCGAGCTGGGCGAGCACGGCCGCGGAGGGCGGCGGCGCGTCCTCGCCGACGGGCACCTTCGCCATGGTGAACGCCTCGCGCTCGTGCAGGAACTGGATGTCGCGGAAGTCGCCGCGGTAGGTCGTCTCGATCTCGGGCACGTTGCCGGGGCCGATGTTCCAGCGGGTGACCACGATCTCGCTGTCGGCCCCGTCGCACCCGGTGGCGTTGTCGATCGGCTCGAAGCCGGCATCGAAGGACCCCGAACTGTCGATGCCCTCGTCGTCGATCTCGAGGCCGGAGGCGTCGAGGAAGACCCCGAGTCGGGCATCGTCGCCGGTGGCGCTGCTGTTGAACGGGTGGATGTGGATCAGCGAGTCGCCGTGCGTGTGGATGCCGTCGGGGTCGGTCTGGGTCTGCAGCGACGAACGCAGCACCCCACACTCGTAGATCTCGTAGGCCGAGTGCCAGTGGTCGGTGCGGAACGGGGCCACCGCTTCTTCACGGGACGAGCGGGCAGCGAGCACCAA
>JAUIML010000021.1 GCA_030432715.1 Acidimicrobiia bacterium
ACCGAGATCGACGACGAGGGGTTCCGGTCGCACGGGCGTGCCGCACTCGAGGAGTTCGGTCGCGCCGAACTCGACGAGGAGGTCGTCGCCCGCCTGCTGGCCCGACTGCGCTCCGTCTCGGGGGACTATCGCGACGATGCGATGTTCGACCGGCTGCTCGAGGCGCTCGACGGGGCCAGTCGGCCGGTCGCCTATCTCGCGGTACCGCCCGCCCTGTTCGACGATGTCGCCACCGGCCTCGCTCGTGTCGGGCTCAACGAGGGCGGCCGCATCGTGGTCGAGAAGCCCTTCGGACGCGACCACGCCTCGGCGATCGAGCTCAACCGGATACTCCATCGCCACTTCGACGAATCGTCCGTGTTTCGCATCGATCACTTCCTCGGCAAGGAGCCCGTCCAGAACCTGATGGTGTTCCGCTTCGCCAACTCGATCCTCGAACCCGTCTGGAACAGGAACCACGTCGCCTCGGTGCAGATCACCATGGCGGAGTCGTTCGGGATCGAAGGCCGCGGCGGCTTCTACGACGACGTCGGGGCGTTGCGCGACGTCGTGCAGAACCACCTGCTCCAGATCGTCTCCCTCCTGGCCATGGAGCCCCCGGTCTCGAGCCACCCCGATGCGCTTCGCGACGAGAAGGTCAAGGTGATGCGGGCGACGAAGGCGCTCACCCGCGACGACATCGTGCGGGGCCAGTACCGCGACTACCGAGACGAGGACGGTGTCGATCCGGCCTCCGACACGGAGACCTTCGTCGCCGTCCGGCTCGAGATCGACTCGTGGCGCTGGGCCGGCGTGCCGTTCATCATCCGGGCGGGCAAGGGGTTGGCGACGACGGCCACCGAGGCGACTGTCGAATTCCGCCGGCCCCCGAGCGCGATCTTCGACGACGAAGGGAAGCCGGCGGCCAACGTGCTCCGTTTCCGGATGAAGCCCGACGACGTGATCACGCTCACCATGCAGGCGAAGGTTCCCGGTCTCGGGATGATGGCCCGGCCGGTCGACCTCGAGGTCGACTACGACGAGGCCCTCGGAGGAGGATCGGCGGAGGCCTACGAACGGTTGCTCGGCGACGCGCTGGCCGGTGACGCCCGGCTCTTCGCCCGCCAGGACTCCGTCGAGGAGTCGTGGCGGATCGTCGAGGGCGTCCTCCACGATGCGCCGCCGGTCGCGCTCTACGAGCGGGGGTCGTGGGGTCCGCTCGAAGCCGACCGGCTCCTGCCCGACGGGGCGTGCTGGCGCGATTGTGACTGACAACGCCCTGATCCGGGTCGAGGGGTGGGCCGGGCCCTGGGCAACCGACGACCCCGACGCCAACTTCAAGACCGACATCGCGGCCTACTCCCACCTCGATCCGCTTTCGACCCTGGGCAACCTGGCCGAGGCGATCGACGTGCCTGTGGGCGCGATCGTCCACTACGTCCTCGCCAAGTGGGCGACGGAGGGCAGCAACGGGCTACTCGAACTCGGTCCTCGCATGGCCCGACGCCTGCGGGAACCCTTCATCGCAGCGGAGGCCGCGGACACCGACGAGGCCCGGCTCGAGGCCTACGAGACCGTGCGGCAGATCGTCGAGTGGCTCAATCTGCCCCTCGACCAGCCCGAGGTCTACCCCTGAACACCCTGGTCGACTGACTTACGGAGCTCTTAACTGCGACCAATAGTCTCAGTTTCATGACGGATGTAGGATCGGTTGAACATGCGAAGGGCGGGCCGCGCCGGGCCGACTTCGTCCGCCACCGACTGCAGGTGGTCGACGCCTATCTCGATCTCGTGCTCGAGGGCGATCCCGCTCCGGCCCCGGCCTCCATCGCCGAGCGAGCGGGTGTGTCCCGGGCCTCGGTCTTCCGCTACTTCGAGACGCTCGACGAGCTGCGCAACGCGGCGATGGGGCGGGTGGTCGAACGATTCCCCGAGCACTTCGAGCTTCCGGACTCGCCGGCGCTCGCGCCCGAGCGCCGGATCGCCCGATTCGTCGACTCGCGCCTCCGATTCCACGAGACGTTGCACCCGCTGGCGCTCCTGCAGCGTCGCCAGTGCGCCGAGAGCGACCATGCGGCGACGCTCATCGACTTGAGCCGCCGGTTCCTGGCGGATCAGGTGCGGACGTACTTCCGCCGGGAGCTCGCGCCCCTCGGTCCCGCCCGACGAGAGGACGTGGTCGTGACGATCGCGACGCTCACGTCGGTCGAGTCCTGGGATCAGTCCATCCACAGCCACCACCGCACCGCGGCCCAGACCCGTCGGTCGTGGATCGCGGCTATCGCTGCAGCACTCGCCGTAGTCCGGCCCACTGAAGGAGAATCGCCATGACTCGCTACCTCGACCGCGGCGGGCGGACCCGCTCCCGGGTCGTCACCCTTCTGCTCGTGCTCGCCCTGGCTGCCGCTGCGTGTGGCAGCGGTGATGATCCCTCGGCGGACTCGACCAGTTCGACGACGACCAGCTCGACCACGACGACCAGCTCGATCACGACGACAACGACGCCGGTGGAGGTCATCGACTGCACCTCGGTCCCGACGGGCGTGACCGACCTCGTTCTCGTTGCGGGTGGGGCCGAACACGACGTTCGCGTGTACGTCCCGACGACCTTCGACGGTGGCTCCCGGATGCCCCTGGTTCTGAACTTCCACGGGTTCAGTTCCAACGGTCGGCAGCAGGCGGGCCTGACCGGCTACGAGGACCTCGCCGAGCAGGAAGGCTTCGTCGTGGTCCAGCCGACCGGCGTCCCGTCGAGCGGTGACCCGTACGGTCGCAACTCGTGGGAGCTCGCCGACTTCGACGATCCGGGCAAGGACGACCTCGCGTTCGCGAACGCCCTCCTCGATCTCCTGATCACGGACTGGTGCGTCGACGAGTCGAGCGTCTACGCAACCGGAATGTCGGGTGGGGGACTGTTCACCAGCCGGCTCGTGTGCGACATGGCCGACCGGATCGCTGCGGCCTCGTCGGTCGCCGCCCTGGCGTACTCCGACTCGTGCGACCCCGAGCGGGCGGTGCCCTTCATGGCCATCCACGGCACCGAGGACGATCGGGTTCCCTTCGACGGCGACCTCACGGGCACCTGGTTCGAGAACGAGGTATTCGCACAGGTGCTCTTCTCCGAACCGATGCCCGACCAGTTCGCGGAGTTCGCCGCGGTGATGGGATGCGACCCACAGGGTGAGCGGGTCCAGCAGTCGACCGACATCTACGCGACGACGTACAGGGGGTGCGACGACGACGTACCGCTCGTCTTCTACGAGGTCGTCGACGGCGGTCATGCGTGGCCGAGCTCGCCCTTCGCCGACGTGCTGACGGGGTTCCAGGGCTACATCACGTTCGAGATCGATGCGACGGCCGACTCCTGGGCATTCTTCGAGCAACACACGCTCGAGGGCTGACTCGAAGGCTGCCGGAGGAGCCGGCCCAACCACATGGACGGGGCCGAGGCGGGGGAGCGTTTCCGCTTCCCCGCCTCCGCACCCGGTTCACACGGGACTACGAGAAGATGTCGACGAGGTCGCCGACCGGGACGGCCTGACCGTCACCCGCCTCGGAGTCGTACTCCGCCAGGGCGAACAGGTCGTCGGCGAAGAGCTTCTCGGCCGACAGCGACGCCGACGGCGAGCCGGGGTACGAGAAGTCGGTGAGCGACTCCGCGCCGGCCCGGAACGTGTCGTGGTTCAGCTCGGCTCCGGCGGCTTCGGCGATGTCGACGAAGAGGGCGATGAGGCGGCAGCCGTAGCGGATGCCGTTGAAGACGTTCTCCTCGTCCTCCGCATACTCGAGCGGCGGACGAATGTCCTCGTCGGGCATCGCCGCAGCAACGACGTCGCTGCACTCGGTCTGGTACGCAGGATCGTTCCAGATGAAGTCGTCGTCGGGACCCGAGACGGTGAGCACGCCGTCGGCCACGGACCGGTCGGGGATCGTCTCGCCGAGGTTGTTGAGCCCCGAGGGGTTGTTGGTCCAGATGGCGAGCTCGGTGTTGAGGCCGGCATCGGCGAGGCCGCGGATGCTCGCCGACGGGTTGCCATGGATGTACACGGCGGTGGCGCCCACGTCCTTGATGCGCTCGGTCATGATGCCGAGCTCGTCGTCCTGGGCCGCGGTGTCACCGTCGTTGGCGATGATGATGCCGTCACCGACGACCTCGAGACCCCGGTCCTCGATCATCTGGATGACCGACTCGTGGCTGGGCTCGTCGGCGATGCCGGCCATCACGAAGACCTTCTGACCCTCGAGGTCGCCCCGCTCCTCGAGCAGGTTGAGGAGGATGGTGTTGGACGCGTTGGCGGCCTGGCCGGGCTGGTACCAGGGAGCGACGGACGCGGCGACTTCGTCGTCGGTCTGGTCGCCGCCGATGAGGATCGTCTCGTTGAGGCCGGTGAAGCAGGGATCGACGGTGCCGGCGGCCGGACCCACGAAGCCGCCCAGCACGGCGAAGACCTCGTTGTCCTGGGTGAGCGCGGTGCAGACGCGGTCGGCGTCGGCGGGGTCGATTGGCGAGTAGAACTCGTAGATCGGCTCGATCGAGCGGCCGAGCACGCCGCCGTTGGCGTTGACGTGGTCGAACATCGCGTCCCAGTAGGCGATCTGGTCGCCCCAGCCGGCCGGGCTGAGGTTGAGATCGACGAGCTCCTGGAAGTTGAGCAACGACACGCCCACGCTGATGCTGGTCTCGGTCACGCCGGTGTAGGAGGCGGTCAGCTCGACGTCGCCGCCGTCGGTCTCACCGTCGTCGGCTTCTCCGTCGTCGGTCTCGCCGTCGTCGGTTTCGCCGGTGTCGCCATCATCGGTGTCGCCGGTGTCGCCATCATCGGTGTCACCGGTGTCGGTGTCGCCTCCGGTGTCGGTGTCGTCGCCGTCGTCTCCACAGGCCGAGGCGATGAGCACGAAGCTCAACAGCACGGCGAGGAGACGCAGCAGATTGCGTCGTCGAGAACTCATTGATGTTGCTCCAGGGTGAAGTGGTTCGGATTTGTCCCGAGGTGGGACATTAATCTGGGTATCGTAGCCCCGATGGGTGGTTCGCAACCAGCAATCGGGTCTTCTGCGAGTGTTTCCGCCCGCCGCGGACGTCCGCCGATCAGTGAGCACCGGGTGGCCGTGCTCGGGGCCACGCGTGCCCTGCTGGCCGAGCTCGGCTACGAGCAGATGACCCTCGAGGCGGTCGCCCACCGCGCCGGCCTCTACCGGCGGTACCTGTCGCGCACGTGGGGATCGAAGGCCGAGCTCGTCCGCGATGCGTTGTTCGAGGACGTGGTCGCCTTCGACATTCCCGACGAGGGCAACCTTCTCGACGATCTGCGGGGCATCGTGCGCCAGCATGTCGAGCTGATCCTGCGGCCCGAGTTCCTCCGCGGGCTGCCCGCGTTGCAGGAGGCCTTCCGGGTCGACCGAGCCCTGTGGGACACGACGATGGAGCGGCACGTTCGGCCGCCGGTCGATGCGTTCGCACGCGTGCTCGAGGCGGCCCGGCGTCGCGGCGAGATCCTCGATCATCTGGATCCTGCGGTGGTGTTGAACAGCATGACCGGCGCGCTTCAGCTCCTGGCCCGGCTCGACCTGATGACGGCCGACGAGCTGGTCGAGCACGGCGTCCGGCTCGTGGCCGGCGCGATGGTGGTCTGGGCCGAGGGCGAATTGCGTTGAGTCGGCGATTGGTTAACACTGTTAACCAATCGCCGTTCGAAAGGCTTCCGATGACGCTCACCGGTCACGTAACCAACGCCGCAGGTCAGGGTGACCTCGGTGGCAACATGTTTCCCGTCGATCACGAGATCGACGCCCCCCGGTGTGAGGTGATCGGCGAGATCCCGGCCGGACTCCGCGGCTCGTTCGTGCGCAACGGACCGAACCCGATGTTCGAACCCATCGGCAAGTACCACATGTTCGACGGCGACGGGATGCTCCACGGCGTCGACTTCGAGGACGGAACCGCCTCCTATCGCAATCGATGGATCCGTAGTCGAGGTCTCGGCGCCGAGATCCGTCTCGGCAAGGCCATCTATCCGGGCCTGAGCGACGTCATGAACTTCCCCGACCCCTCACTCACCGGCGACGCAGGCCCGGTCAAGAATCCGGCCAACACCCACATCGTGCGTCACGCCGGGAAGCTGCTGGCCCTCTGGGAACAGGGTCTGCCCACCGAGATCGCACCCGACCTCGAGACCATCGGCGAGTGGGACTTCAACGGCGCCCTGCAGGGCGCGATGACCGCCCATCCCCGCATCGACCCCTTCACCGGCGAGATGTTCTTCTTCGCCTACAACTTCTTCCCGCCGTTCCTCAGCTACTACGTGGTCGACGCGAACGGTGCCATCATCAGGCAGGTCGGGATCGACATGCCGGCGCCGGTGATGATGCACGACATGCTGATCACCGAGCACTACTCCGTGTTCATGGACAGCCCGCTCGTGTTCGACATGGACGCGCTCGCCAGCGGCGATTCGATGGTGCAGTGGAAGCGCGAGAACGGCACGCGGCTCGGCATCATTCCTCGGATGGGCGATGCCGAGGACGTGCGCTGGTTCGAGGTGCCCACGTCCCACGTGCAGCATTTCTGGAACGCCTGGGAGAACGGCAACCGCATCGAGATCAGCGGTGTGCGCTTCGAAGAGGTCGACTTCGGCATCGAGTCCGAGGCGTCCGACAAGGAGAGTGGGGTCGAGACCAACGCCGGTTGCCCGGCCCGGTACTGGATCGACCTCGACACCGGCACCGCCGGGAGCGAGTACTTCGACGACTTCAACGGCGAGTTCTGCCGCTTCAACGACGACCTCACCGGTCGCGAGACCAACGCCCTCTACATGTCGGGCTTCACCCGGCCCGACGCCGACCCCGGCGACTTCGACACCGTGGTGAAGTACGACACGACGACCGACACCCGATCGCTCTGGTACTCCGGCGATCACGGTCACATCGGCGAGGGCGTGTTCGCACCGAACCCCGACGGCACCGCCGAGGACGACGGCTGGATCGTCAACTCGATGCACAACTCCGACACCGGCCAGAGTGAGGTGATCGTGCTCGACGCCCAACGCATCGAGGACGGTCCGATCGCCCGCGTGCAGATTCCCCAGCGCATGCCGTTCGGCTTCCACGCCAACTGGTTCCCCGCGAACTGACCCTTCAGTCGAGCAGCTGGTCTGCCAGCAGCTCGTAGCTGCGGGCCCGTGCGTCGTGGTCCCAGGTGATCGTGACGGCCATGAACTCGTCGGCGCCGTAGCGGTCGGCCATCGCCCTCACATTGGTGGCGACCGTGGTCGGATTGCCCTGGATCATCGGCTTGCGGCTCGGTTGCACGGCCAGCGGACCGGGCGCGGCGTCGCGCACCTCCTGTGGCGACGGGATGGGGCCCTGGAGTCCGCGTTGGCGCCACAGCTTCACCCCCGCCGCGAGCGCCTCCGCTTCCTCGTGGGTGTCGGCACAGATCACGCTGGCGGCCACCAGGATCTCGGGTTCGGGGTGACGTTCGCTCGGCTGGTAGTGAGCCCGGTACCGGTCGGCGATCGCGGCGCCGTCGGACTGCGAGATGAAGTCGGCGAAGGCGAGCGGGAGCCCGAAGTGGGCGGCATACGACGCGCTGTCGGGACTGGAGGCCAGCAGCCACAGTTGGGGAGCCTCGGGAGGCGCGGGAGTGGCCGTGACCCGGCCCCGGAACGGGCTGGTGGCGGGGAGGTCGTCGTGGAGGAAGCCGTCGAGTTCGGCGATCATCGCCGGGTACTTCTCGATCGAGATCGGTTGGTGGTCGGCGGCCAGCGCGATCATCGCGATCTGGTCGGAACCGGGGGCCCGGCCCACGCCCAGGTCGATCCGCCCGGGGTGGAGGCTGGCGAGCACCCGGAACGACTCGGCCACCTTGTAGGGGGCGTAGTGAGGCATCATCACGCCGCCGGACCCGACCCGGATCCGGCTGGTCGCTTCGGCGATGTGCGCGATCAGGATCTCGGGCGCCGAACCGGCCAACCCACCCGTGTTGTGGTGCTCGGCGACCCAGTAGCGGTGATAGCCGAAGCCCTCGCACCGCCGAGCGAGGTCGACGGAGTTGCGAAGGGCGTCGCCACCGCTGCTACCCGACGGAACCGGGGACTGGTCGAGAACGGAGAGGCGCATCAGCGGATGACGCGCTGCCGGTTCGATCTCGGGATTGCGGCCGGCGTCTCGTCGTCGTGCACCTGCCATTCGTAGCAGCTGGGGTGCGGGGTCACGACGCGGCGTGGCAGATTGAGACGATGCCGATCAAGCCGCTGACCGACCGGGCAATCGACGAGATCGTCGAGGCCCTGGGGTTCGCGGAGCGTCCCGGCACCGACCTCGCGGGGTTGACCGATGTCTACTCGGCCTGGTGCCGGCGGGTGCCGTTCGACAATCTGCGCAAGCTCGTCGCCCTGCACTTCGAACTGCCGGAGCTGCCGGGCATCCACCCCGACGACTTCTTCGCCGCGTGGCTGCTCACGGGCGCAGGCGGCACGTGCTGGGGGAGCAACAACGCGCTCCACGCCCTGCTGGTGGGCCTGGGATTCGATGCCCGGCTCCACGCGGCGTCGATGTTCGACGGCGAGATCAACCACGGGACCACCGTCGTGCGGCTCGGCGATGAGCGCTGGGTGGTCGACACCGCCCTGCACGGCGACGTGCCCGCCCCGCTCGGCGCGACCGAGTGCGCCGTCGAACACGCGGGATTCGTGACGACGGTCAGACCCGATGGCGACACCTGGCTGGTCGACCATCCGACGCCCGACCCGGACTTCCTCATCCCGTGTCGCCTGCATCACGAGATCGATCACGCATTCACGATCGAGGCCAACGAGAAGACCCGTGGGTGGAGCCCCTTCAACGACGCCATCTCGGTCGGCATCAACGACGCCTCCGGCGTGTGGATGTTGAAGGGACGCACGCTCGCCCGTATCGACGCCGACGGCACGACGACTCGCACCCTCACCGATGCGGAGGTCGACGAGTGGTTGGTCTCCGTATCGGGACATTCACCCCCGCTGGTCGCCGAAGTGCGTGCAATCCTCGATTTCCGGGCGGAATCGGCCGACTCCTGACGTGTCCGAATGTGTCCGTTGCGACCGGGCATACTGCGACCCATGGGAAGCACGGCCGGACAGGTCAGCGCAGTGGCGACGACCGGCATCTACTGCCGGCCGCAGTGCAGCGCTCGGCCCGATCCCAAGAACGTGGCCGCGTTCGCGTCGCCCGTCGCCGCCGAAGCCGCCGGCTATCGCTCCTGCCTGCGTTGCCGGCCCGACCGCCATCTGCCGGCGTCCTCGCCGGCCGGGGTGCCGGCCGCGGTCGCGACCGCGCTGGCCTTGATCAGCGACGGCTTCCTCGACCGCTTCGACGAGGCCGCCCTCGCCGATCGGGTCGGGTACTCGACCAGGCAGCTCCGCCGGCTCTTCGAAGAACACGTCGGGGCCACGCCGGCCTTCGTCGGTCGGTCTCGTCGGGCCCACTTCGCCCGTCGCCTCCTCGACGAGACAGACCTCCCGATGCCGTCGGTGGCCGGCGCGGCCGGGTTCGGGTCGGTTCGACAGATGAATCGTGTTGTCGAGAGCATCTTCCGGTTCACCCCGGGTGAACTGCGGCGCAAGCGGCGTGGCGGTGATGTGCTCGTGGCCGACGGCGGACTCCGACTCCGGCTGCCGTTCGTCGCGCCGTTCGATCGTCGGGCTGCGCTCGACCATCTCGTGCCGCGGGTGACGCCCGGGGTCGAGACGATCGAAGGATCGCGCTATCGGCGCACACTCGAGGTCTGCGGCAACCCCGGTGTGGTCGAGGTCGACCTCGGTGGGGAAGGGTCGCACCTCGAGCTGGTCGCCCACTTGCCGACCTTCGACTCGATCATCGACGACGTCGCCCGGATCCGGGCGATGTTCGGACTCGACGACGACGTGGTCGCGGCGGAGGCTGCCCTCGCGGCCGATCCGCTGTTGGCGCCGATCGTCGAGGCCCAGGTCGGGCTCCGGGTCATGGGCGGCTGGGACCGGTTCGAGACCGCAGTGCGGGTGATCGTCGGTCAGCAGGTCTCCGTGGTCGGCGCCTCCACCATCACCGGCCGCATCGTCGAGCGACACGGTCGCCGGCTGCCGGGGGAGGTCCTCGGCCTCGCTGCGCTGTTCCCGACGCCGGCGGCGCTGCTCGACATCGAGGCCGACGGCTTGGGCATGCCGAGGAGTCGCGTCGACACCATCCGTGCGCTCGCCGCCGCCGTCGCCGAGGGTGCGGTCGATCTGTCGGCTCCGTCCGAGGTCGTCCGGGCGCAACTGCTCGACGTGAGGGGCATCGGACCGTGGACCGTCGACCTGATCGCCATGCGGGCCGCCCGCGATCCTGATGTCCTCCCCGCCGGTGACCTCGGGATCCGGCAGGCCGTCGGCCGTCTCCTCGGCCGCGCCGAGACCCCCTCCGCCGACGAGGTCGAGTCGCTCGCGTCGGCCTGGAGCCCCCATCGCTCACTCGCCGCCCAGCACCTCTGGGCCAGCCTGCGTCGTGTCGACGTGAAGGAGAAACCGTGATGCAGATCCGCCACCTCGAGAGCCCGATAGGAGTGCTCACCCTGGTCGCGTCCGACGTCGGACTCGCCCATGTGCTGTTCGAGGACCAGCAACCGGCCGATGTCGGGTTGCCCGACGACCTCGCCGAGGTCGACGACGATCCCACCCTCGAGGCGGCCGCTGAGCAACTCCGCGAGTACTTCGCCGGCGATCGCCGGGAGTTCGACGTCCCGCTCGACCTGCGCGGTACCGACTTCCAGAAGGACGCCTGGCGGGCCTTGGCCACCGTGCCCTACGGCGAGACCCGGTCCTACGGCGAACAGGCGGACGCCATCGGGCGGCCCGGTGCCTTCCGGGCGGTGGGCGCGGCCAACGGTCGCAACCCGGTGCCGATCGTCCTGCCCTGCCACCGCATCGTCGGCGCCGATGGTTCGCTGACCGGCTTCGCCGGGGGCATCGGGACGAAACGGCGACTCCTCGACCTGGAGCAGGCGCAGCAGGGGCTACCCGGGGTCTGAGCCGGGCTCTACGCTCGGGCGATGGCGCTGACGCTCGACCGCTACCCGGGGATCACCTACGACATGGCTCCGCCCGAGGTCGACGACCTCGAGGAGCTGCGGCTGCTGCGCCGGTGGGAGGTCGCCATCGGCTACCGGATCTTCGCGGCGATGCGCTGGGGCCAGCTGGGCGACGGTCACATCACGGCTCGTGATCCCATTCTCACCGACCACTTCTGGGTCCTGGGCTACGGCATTCCGTTCGGCGCGGCGACCATCCACGATCTGACCCTGCTCTCGCCCGAGGGTGCGGTCGTGATGGGTCCGTCCGAGAACGGGGTCAATCACGCGGGCTGGTGCATCCACAGCCCGATCCTCGCGGCCCAGCCGACGCTCGTTTCCGCGGCCCACACCCACACGGGTTTCGGGACGCCGTGGTCGGCCAACGTCGAGCCCTTCTCCGCGATCAGCCAGGAGTCCTGTGCCTTCGTCTTCGACCAGGCCCTCTACGAAGGGGAGGATCTCGAGGTGCTGACCGTCGAGGGCGGACAACGGATCGCCGCCGCGCTCGGTGCGAACAAGCTGTGCATCCTTCGCAACCACGGACTCCTCACCGGTGGCCACTCTCCGGCGGAGGCGGTGGGCTGGTTCGTGATGGCCGAGCGGGTGGCCGAGGTCCACGTGAAGGCGACGAACCCGAGGCCGATCAGCGACGAGGCGGCCAAGGAGGTGGCGGCCACCCTGGCCCCATGGCATGTCGGATGGCGACAGTTCCAGTGGCTCGCCCGCGACCTCGTGCCCGATCCGTCGGTGGTGCTCTGAACGACCCCGGCGGGCAGGGTTGATCAGCCGAGCGGCGCGTAGAGGTCGACCGGGTTCCGATCGGGGTCGAGCACGGTCGCGTAGCGCTGGCCCCAAGGAGCGTCGAACGGCGCTTGCTTCACGCCGGCGCCGCCCTCGGTGGCGGCCGCGAATGCGGCATCGACCTCGGCCGGGGTCTCGCAGCCGAACGCGAGGGCGACGTTACGGCCCCCGCTCGTCGGCTCGAACGTCGAGAACGACTCGATGGTCGCCACGTCGTCGAGCATGAGCCGGAAGCCGCGGTCCGTCGTGGCTTCGTGGTGTCCTTCGCCGAACGCGGTGAACTCCAGCCCGAGCCGGCGGTAGAAGGCCAGCGAGGCCTCGAGGTCGGCAGCGATGATCCCGATGGCGTCGAGTTCCGGCATGGCCGCGATCCTACGTCCTGCCCGGGTGCTCGGCCTGATGGTCGCCGGGCTGCGGGGTCACGGTGATCACCTTGACCATCCCAGGGGTCTCGAAGCGGTGCCAGGTGAGGGCGGGGACGACGATCAGCCCGGCCGGACCCAGTGTGTGGGCGACCTCGACCTCGCTCTCCTGCTCATCCTCGATCAGCAGGAAGATCGTCGTCTCGCCCTCGACGACGGCGACCACCTCGTCGGCCGGGTGGCGCTCCCATTCGCTGCTGCCCTCACCCCAGTGACCGATGTAGATGCCGCCGTCCCGGTAGGGCGACAGGACGGCGAAGGCGTCGGCGCGGTCTTCGTCGGTCGACGTCGGGGTTCGTCCGAGCAGGGGGGTGAGGTGGTCGAACTCGCCGGTGATCGAGATCGGTCGGGGGCGATCCGTCATGGTCAGCCCTGCAGGCTCGCCTTCATGGCCCGACGGTTCTTGCGCAGGATCCGTTCGGTGTAGCCGTTGTGCTCGTCGCGGCCGCCGAGCACGAGCTCGAGCGCGGCCTGGAACGGGATGCTGTTGTCGAGGTCGGCCGCCATCGGCTGGTAGCCCTCGTCGTCGGCGTTCTGCTCGTCGACGACCGCGGCCATCCGCCCCATCGTTTCGCGCACCTGGTCTTCGGTGAGCACGCCGTGGTGCAACCAGTTGGCGACGTGTTGGCTGGAGATCCGGAGCGTCGCGAGATCCTCCATGAGGCCGACGTCCTCGATGTCGGGCACGGTCGAGCAGCCGACGCCGATGCCGACCCAGCGCACGATGTAGCCCAGAATCGACTGGCTGTTGTTGTCGAGTTCGGTCTGGATCTGCTCGGTGGTGAGTTCACGGTCGAGCAGCGGGATCGCGGTCAGCTCGTCGATCGGCCTCGGCGTGCGACTGCGCAGCTCCTCCTGGCGAGCCGCGACGTTGACGTCGAAGTAGTGGGTGGCGTGGAGCGTCGCCGCGGTGGGTGACGGCACCCAGGCGCAGGTCGCGCCGGCTGACGGATGGCCCACCTTCGTCTCGACCATCTCGGCCATCTCCGACGGCTTGGCCCACATGCCCTTGCCGATCTGGGCGCGGTTCTGGAGGCCGCAGGCGAGGCCCGTGTCGACGTTGGCGTCTTCGTAGGCGAGGAGCCAGGTCGCACCCTTCATCTCTCCCTTCGGGAGGACGGGTCCGGCTTCCATGTCGGTGTGGATCTCGTCGCCGGTGCGGTCGAGGAAACCGGTGTTGATGAAGACCACCCGGTCAGCGGCCTGCTCGATGGCTGCGGCGAGGTTGAGCGACGTGCGTCGCTCCTCGTCCATGATCCCCATCTTCAAGGTGTGGCGCTCGAGTCCGAGAGCGTCCTCCACCCGGCCGAACAGCTCGCAGGCCCAGGCGACCTCGTCGGGGCCGTGCATCTTCGGCTTCACGATGTAGATCGAGCCGGTCCGGCTGTTGCGGAAGGCGCCGTGGCCGAGCAGGTCGTGTTTCGCCGCAAGGGCGGTGACCATCGCGTCGAGGATCGTCTCGGCGATGGGTTGACCGTCGCGGGTCACGGCGTCGGTGGTCAGGTGATGGCCGACGTTGCGCACCAGCATCAGTGACCGGCCCTGGAGGGTGAGGTCGGAACCGTCGGCCGCGGTGTAGGCGCGGTCGGGGTTGAGGCGGCGCTCGAGGATCCGGCCGCCCTTCTCGAAGGACGCAACGAGGTCGCCCTTCATCAGGCCGAGCCAGTGGGTGTAGACGACGACCTTGTCGTCGGCGTCGACCGCGCTGACCGAGTCTTCGCAATCCATGATCGTCGACACGGCCGACTCGAGGTCGATGTCGGCGACGCCGGCGGCGTCGTCCTTGCCGATGTCGTCGGTGCGGTCGATGCGGATGTCGGCGTGGAGACCGTGTTTGCGGACCAGCACCGACGTGGGGTCGGCGGCGTCGCCGGAGTGGCCGACGAACTGGGTCGGATCGGCGAGCCCCGTCGAGTCGGCGCCCAGTGCCACCACCAGCGCGCCGCCGTTGACCGAGTAGCCGGTGGCGTCGGCGTGGCTTCCCGTCTGCAGGGGGAAGTGGGCGTCGAGGAAGGCGCGGGCGTGGGCGATCACCTTGGCCCCACGGACGGGGTTGTAGCCTTTCCCCGCCTCGGCCCCGTCGTCGTCGCTGATCACGTCGGTGCCGTAGAGGGCGTCGTAGAAGCTGCCCCAACGGGCGTTGGCCGCATTGAGCGCGTAGCGGGCGTTGTCGAGCGGCACGACGAGCTGAGGGCCGGCCACCGAGGTGATCTCGGTGTCGACGTTCTCGGTGCGGATCGAGACGTTGTCGGGGGCGGCGTCGAGATACCCGATGCTGCGCAGGAACTCGACGTAGGCGGCGTGGTCGGGCGCGGCTCGGTGCGTCGTGTGCCACTCGTCGATGGCCGCCTGGATCTCGTCTCGGCGGGCCAGCAGCGCCGCGTTGCGGGGGCCGAGGTCGGCCACGATCGCGTCGAGCGCGGCCCAGAACTCGGGGGCGCTCACGCCGCTTTCGGGGGTGAGTTCGGTCTCCACGAAGTCGTGGAGCACGGGAGCGATCTCGAGGGAACCGATGGTGACCATGGCCTCCGAGGTTAACGGCCGGTAACCCGTCGCGGCGGCGGCTCAGCCGACGAGTGTGTTGGCGTAGACCTGCCAGCCGAGGAGGCTCTTGGCCACCAGGCTGAGTCCCATGTAGGTCCGTTCCCCGACGTAGTAGTCGGACCAGCGGCCGACCTTGCGGTACTGGAGCCACTGGTTGACCGCGAAGCTGTTGAAGAAGACGAACAGCGACACGAAGATGCCGTAGACGAACGCGGGTGGTTCGGCGGTCGACCCCGGGCTCCACAGGTAGATCGCGATCGCGAGCCACGGCACCACCCCGGCGACGCAGCCGAACCAGAAGGGCGTCCAGTCGGGGTCGCGATCGGGTGGGTTGACCGTCTCCATGAGCCAACCGAAGAGGATCATCGACGCGTTCACCCCGAAGAGGGCGATGAGCGCGACCACATCGCTCACGCCCGTGAGCATCGCGATGAGCACGACCATCAGCGATGCCGAGAGCGAATACTCGACCCAACGAAAGCGGTTCCGTCCGGCCCGGAGTTCACGGAGATAGCGGGGATGGCCCCACGGCGACGCCACGAGCAGGTGGAAGACCGACGAGAGGACCATGAAGGCCGCGACCGCCGGTCCGAGCGGGAGGTCGAACAGTGTGTCGTTCACTCCGGGCCCGTCGCCGGGCGGACCGTCGAGGAACGACCCGGTGACGGGCAGCGAGAAGTCGTTGGAGAGCGCCAGCATGGCCGCGGCGGAGCCACCGTGGAGCACGCCGAGGACGAGATTGATCGTGCGCAGACGAGACTCGCGAGGAGTGGCAGGCGGTGACAGGGGCATCATCTTCGACTACGAACCGGACGACGGTTGCGGATGCGCGGCCGACGATCCCTCACTGGATCGCCATGGCCGTCGCCGTCTCTTCCTCGGGGTCGTGATGGGCAGGGCCGGCGACGTCGATGACGACGGTCTCGAGCGTGGCCGAGAACGGTCGGGCCGCCCCCGGGTCGTCGCACGGCGGCAGCACCTCGGGACGACCGATTCGCAGCCCCGAACCGGTCATCGACCAACGGGTGAGACAGTGCCACGACACGTCACCCTCGGCCACGGTCTCGCCGTCGACGAGCAGGGTCGCCCGTCCGCCGATCTCGGTCGTCTTGTCGTACCGCACGGCGAGTTCGTGGCGGCCGGGGGCCAGTGCGATCGCCGTCCGCACCTCGTGAATGCGCCGGGTCGCGACATTGCAGTGCCACACGAGGTCGCCGCCGTCGAGATGGAAGGACCACCCGCCGAGCACGTTGCCCTGCTGAACGAGGACTCCGTCGGGTCCCGCGTCGCCGAGCGTGTCGCCCACCACGATGGTCGCCGTCACCCGATGGTCGCGATTGCGGATGTCGGCGGCCGTCTCCTCGGGGATCATGCCGCTGCTCGGCCGGTAGACGTAGCGCTCGCGGGCCGGGACCGCGTTGGGTCGATCGACCACCCGGTCACTGAACGCGCGATTGTCGATCGGGAGGACGTGGTGTTGCTCGGCCCGCTCCCACCAGGTCTCGATCATCCTCTCGAGACGCTCGGGCTCGCGGCCGCTGAGATCGTGGAGCTCGGTCGGATCGGCCCGGAGGTCGTAGAGCTCCCAGTGCTCGTCGTCGAGCGGGGCGTCCTCGTCCTGGATCGCCACGTAGGTCACGGCCTTCCAGCCGTCCTCGTAGAGCGCCCGGCAGCCGAGCATCTCGTAGTGCTGCGTGGTGCGGATCTCCGTCGCTCCGGGATCGGCGAGCACCGGCTGCATCGGCGTGCCTTCGAGCGGACGTTGTTCCACCCCGGCGATCACCCCTGGGGGCTCGACACCGCACGCCCGCAGGATGGTGGGCGCGAGGTCGATCGCGTGGATGTACTGGTGGCGTAGTTCACCGCGTGCCTCGATGCCCGCGGGCCAGTGGACGACGAGAGGGTCGGCGATGCCGCCCTCGTGGACCTCGCGCTTCCAGCGACGAAACGGCGTGTTGCCGGCCACGGTCCAGCCCCACGGGTAGTTGTTGTGGATCCGGGGACCTCCGATCTCGTCGATGCGTTCGATCGATTCGCGCAGCGAGGTGCCCAGCCCGTTCCACTGACGGATGTCGTTGAGCGAGCCGCCGACGCCTCCCTCCGAACTCGCGCCGTTGTCGCTCAGCACCATGAAGAGCGTGTTGTCGAGATCGCCGGTGGTCGAGAGTTGGTCGACGAGCCGGCCGATCTGTTCGTCGGTGTGGCTCATCATGGCGGCAAACGCCTCCATGAAGCGGGCGTGGACGCGGCGTTCGTCGTCGCTCAGCTCGTCCCAGGCGGGCACCCAGTCGGGTCGAGGCGACAGCTCGGTGTGGGCCGGGATCACGCCGAGGTCCTTCTGGCGGGCGAAGGTGCGCTCCCGCCACACGTCCCACCCCTCGTCGAACGCGCCGAGATAGTGGTCGAGCCAGCGGCGCGGGGCCTGGTGCGGCGAGTGACAGGCGCCCGGGGCGACGTAGAGGAAGAACGGCTTGTCGGGATCGGCGTTGCGGAGGTCGGTGACGTGATCGATCGCGTGATCGATCAGATCCTCGGTCAGGTGGTAGCCCTCCTCGTAGGTGGCTGGGGGCGGCACCTGGTGGTTGTCGTGCATGAGGGTGGGGCCGAACTGGTGGTTCTCGCCCTCGAAGAAGCCGTACCAGCGTTCGAATCCCCGGCCGGTGGGCCATGTCGTGCGGGGAGATCCGAGATGCTGCAGATCCCGTGGCGTCAGGTGCCACTTGCCGACCATCGTCGCCTGGTAGCCGGCGGGCACGAGCATCTCGGGCAGGAACCCGTTGGCCTTCGAGATCGTGGCGTCGTATCCGGGGAAGCCCATGGCCAGGTCGGTGATCCGGCCCATGCCGACGGAGTGGTGGTTCCGGCCGGTCATGAGACAGGCCCGGGTCGGCGAGCACAGCGCGGTGGTGTGGAAGTTCGTGAACGTCAGGCCTCCGGCGGCCAGCCGGTCGATCGTGGGCGTCGCGATGTTCGATCCGTAGGGGCCGGTCTGGGCGAAACCGACGTCGTCGAGGAGCACGACCACGACGTTCGGCGCGTGCTCCCCGGCCCGGACGGGCTCCGGCCACCATGCTTCGGCGTCGGGATACCAACGACTGATACGGCCTTCGAACTCTGCGGGGTCCATGCCCGGACGCTAGTCAGTTCGGGCGGGCGGCGGTCGAGTGACGCGCCCGTCACCCGCCCGGGCGGTGGGACCCGGGTACGATCCGCGACACCGCGGCAGCGAGGAAAGGGACGCGCACATGGGGCAGCTGGAGGGCCGGGTGGCCGTGATCACCGGGGCCGGTGACGGGATCGGCGCTGGGATCGCCCGAGTGTTCGCCCGCGAGGGCGCACGGGTCGTGATCGGCGAGATCAACCGCGACACCGGCGCAGCGATGGCCGACGAACTCGGCGACACGGCGAGCTTCATCCCCACCGACGTGGGCAAGCGGGCGGAGTGCGAAGCGATGGTCGAGCACGCCGTGTCGACCTTCGGTGGCATCGACATCCTCGTCAACAACGCCTGGGGAGGGGGTCGCGTCTCGCGCGTCGAGCACAAGACCGACGATCTGATGCAGGGCGGGCTCGACGTGGGCTTCCTCGGTCCGTTCTGGACGATGGTCGCGGCCCATTCCCACATGGCCCCGGCCGGCTACGGCCGCATCATCAACATGTGCTCCCTCAACGGGGTCAACGCCCACATGGGGACCGTCGAGTACAACACCGCCAAGGAAGCGCTCCGGGCGGCGACGCGAACCGCCGCCCGTGAATGGGCCCCGACGGGCATCACCGCCAACGTGATCTGTCCGGCCGCCGTCTCCGCGTCGTTCCGGGCGGTGATGGAACGCAATCCCGAGCTGGTCGCCTCGGCCGGCGCCAACAATCCGATGGGTCGGATGGGCGACCCGGAGACCGACATCGCCCCGGTCGCCCTGTTCCTCGCGAGCGAAGGCAGCCGCTACATGACCGGCAACACCCTGTTCGTCGACGGGGGCGGTCACATCAACGGGTCGAGCTGGAAACCCGATCTCGATTGACGCGCCGGTGATCCACGTCCGTGAAGCCCTGCGGGCCGATGTGCCCGCCATCACCGCCATTCTCAACGCCCTGATCGACACCACGACCACGATCTACCGGAACGAGCCCTTCCCGCTCGCTGATCGGCAGGAGTGGTTCGACGCACAGGGCGCGGCCGGTCGTCCGGTGCTGGTGGGGGTCGACGACGGCGAGGTGGTCGGCTTCGCCAGCTACGGGCCGTTCCGCGACAACGAGCGGCTCCCCGGCTTCCGCTTCACCGTCGAGCACACGGTCCACGTGAGCGAAGCAGCGTGGGGAACCGGGGTCGGCCGGCGGTTGATGGACGAACTGATCGTCCGGGCGGCCGCGGGTGGTGTCCATGTGATGCTCGGTGCCGTCGACTCGGCCAACAAGGGGTCGATCCGGTTCCATGAGCGGCTCGGCTTCACCGAGCAGGGGCGCCTCCGCGAGATCGGCTGGAAGCACGACCGTTGGCTGGACATGGTGTTCATGGTCCGTCGCCTCGACGGATGACGGCGCTCAGCCGGCGTACGCGGCGACGATCGGCTCGAGTTCGGCCGGCGTGGCGCCATGCATGATCACGCCGTCGCAGCCCAGGGCCAGCTGTCCTTTCACCGCTGCCGCACAGTCGGCGGGTGAACCGCTCGCCATCGGGGCCAGCCACTCGTCGGGGAGCAGCGTCGCGACGTGGGCCAGGACCTCCGGCGTCCCGGCCACGTCCAGACCTCCCTGGAACCCGGCGACCGTCTCGTCGGCCCGGAACCGTTCGAGGACGGCGAGGTCCCAGTTGTTGGTCGACACGAGGAGGTCGCCGTAGCCCTGGAGATAGGTGGCGAGCCGACCGACGGTCTTCATCAGCCGCCGTTCCTCGGGGATGAGGTCGCTGACGGTCGCGAAGCACGACCAGACCTTCACGTCGTCGGGGTCGCGTCCGGCGTCGGCGGCGGCGTTCTTGACGGTCTCGACCGCTCGTTTGGTGGTCTCGTCGGTGAAGAACGTGTGGAGCACGATCTGGTCGAAGCAGCGACCTCCGAGTCGCAGCGAGTTCGGTCCGAACGCGGTGAGTCCGAGCGGGAGGTACTCGTCGAGATCCGACGACAGGTGGAGCACGGGATACTTCCCGGCCGGCCCGTCGTGACCGAACACGGCCTCGCCGCGGAAGAGGCGACGCAGGAGGCCGGCCACGTCCTCCATCTGGGCGGTGGTGATGCGATCGATGCCGTACGCGTCCTGCATTCGGGCGATGCCGCGGCCGAGGCCGAGGACGAAGCGTCCACCGGTCAGCGACTGCATCGTGCGGGCGTAGCCGGCGGTCACCATCAGATGGCGGGTGTTGTGGTTGGTCGACGCCGTGGCGATCCCGATCCGGTCGGAGACGGCACCGGCCGCCCCGCTGAGCGTCGCCGCCTCCTTCTTGTCGTAGCGCTCGGAGATGAAGGCCCAGCCCAGATCGAGGGCTTCGGCCGCCCTGACCTCGTCGATCAGATCGCGTGAGGTCTCGGCCTGTCCGGCCAGGGTGTAGAAGCCGAGTTCGGGAAAGCGGGGTTCGATCGCTGCCATGGCCGGAGCGTATTCGCTGCCGCGTGTGGGCTCCCCATTTGGCATGCTTCGGTGATGGGGGCAGCCGAGCGGATGGTCGACGACAACGGTGTCGTGCGCATCGGGTCGGTCGTCGTCGCCCTCATGCGCCCGACGAAGGGTCACGAACGGGCGTTCAACCACTGGTACGAGCGCGACCACTTCTACACCGCGGGTCTCGCGGCGCCGGGAGTCTTCTCGGCCGGTCGGTTCATCCACCCCGACCTCGGCTGGCATCTCGCTCTCTACTTCGTGCTGCCCGGCTACGACGAGGCCCGCGTCGCCTTCGCGACGGAGCAGCTGGCGCTCGCGGCCGCCGACGACCGTCTCTTCGCCGAACGGGAGCACCTACACACGTGGAGCCACGACGTCGAGTCCTCGGTCGTGGGTACCGACGGCGTCCCCCTCGCGCTGGCTCTGGACCACCGCTACCCGGGGCTGCACGTGTCGATGTACGACGGCGCGGCCCCGAGCGTTCCCGGGCCGGCCTTGACGCTGCGGGCTCGCTCGAGGGTGATGCCCGCCGACTGGGACGCCGGAGTCGAGCCGGGCGTGCGTCGTATCCTGCTGCAGTTCGGTGATGCCCCCGCGGGCATCGGCGACGCCGCGGTGTGGTCGGGGGCGTTCGTCCCGATGGTCATCGGGACCGACACCCACGTCACCGAATGAGCCCCCCGCCACCGTTGCGCCCTGCGCTGCGACGGCTGTTCGTGCCGGTCTACGTCCCGTGGGGGATGGCGACCCTGGGCGCCGGGGTCGTCCTGCCCGTGCTGCCCCTCTATCTCGAGGAGTCGGGTCTCGGCCTGGGTTCGGTCGGTACGGTGCTCGCCGCCTCGGGCATCGGGTCCGCGCTCGGCGGGGTGCCGGCGAGCTCGGTCGCCGAGCGCCGGGGCACGGATCGTCTCCTTGCGCTGTCGCTGCTGCTGCTTGCAGGAACGACCGCCGTGCTCGGTTTCACGACGGCCGTCGTGGCGCTGGTGGCCATGAGGATCGGCTACGGCTTCGCTTTCGCCGGCGTGTCCCAGTCACGTCAGCTCGTCGTGGCTCGCGGGGTGGAGGTGGGTCTTCGCGGTCGGGTCAACTCCTTCGTCGGCGGCATGCATCGGCTCACCTTCGTGGTCGGCCCGGTGTTGGGCGGCGCGGTCTACGAGACGTGGGGCGCGGACGCGACGTTCGTGCTCGCCGGAGTACTCACCGCGTCCGGTCTGGTCGCACTCGTACTCCCCGGTGGCCGGGACGAACACGAGGTCGCGGCGCCCGCCGAGCGGATCAGGATCGGGGCGTCGCTTTGGCGACATCGCCGTGCCCTGGTGGTCGCGTCGCTCGGTCCGCTCCTCGTCTCGTCGGCCCGCCAGGGTCGACACGTGGTCGTACCGCTGATCGGTGACGAGCTCGAACTCGACGCCGCCGCGATCGGGCTGCTGGTGGCCGTCGGAACGGCGGCCGACTTCCTGCTGTTCCCGGTGGCCGGGTGGGCTTCGGACCGGTTCGGTCGACTGGCGTCGATGATCCCCGCCTTCTCGCTGATGGCCGCCGGACTCGGACTCCTCGCCGTCGCCGACACGGTGACCCAGGCGGTGGTGGCGGGGGTGATCATGGGGCTCGGCAACGGACTCAGCGCCGGCAGCATGCTCACGCTGAGCACCGACCTTGCACCGGTCGACGAGCCGGGCCCCTTCATCGCCGGATTCCACACCCTCTCGGGCGCCGGCACGTTCGTCGGTCCCCTCGCCGTCGGGTGGGTCGCCGAGGTGCATGGGCTCGGCACGGCGGCGATGGTGCTGGCCGTCACCCTGATGGCAGGGGTGGCATGGCTGACCTTCGTGATCGGCGAGACCGCCCGGCCCGGGCCGGGCCGTCTCGCCCCGGAGGCCTGACGGCAGCCGTCAGCTCGGCGTCGAGGGTCGCACGGTGGCGAGATAGCCATCGGCCACCGTGGGGGCGACCGGAACGGCGCCGGCCGGTGGGGTGTCGCCGACGCAGCGGAAACGGCCCGGTCCGACGGCTCGACAGACCGCGCCCGGTGCCTGGGTGTCGGCCTCCCAGACCCGACCCGCGGCTCGTTCGGCGAGCGTGGTCGGGGTGCCGACGAAGACCGGCTGGCCTCCGTCGACCACCACCACGCGGTGGCAGAGCCCGGCGAGTTCCTCGGCGTGGTGGGTCGCGCAGATCACGGTGGCCGTTTCCGACAGCGAGACGAAGAGGTTGCCGATCTCGGCCCGTTGCTCGGCGTCGAGGCCGGCGAGCGGCTCGTCGAGCACCAGGAGGTCGGGTCCGCCCAGGAGCGCCTGGGCGATCGACAGCCGGCGCTGCATGCCGCCGCTCAGCGAACCGATGCGCTCGCCGGCGACGTCGAGCAGGCCGACCTGTTGCAGCGCCCATCGGGTCCACCGGCGCCGGAGCCGGGCCGAGTCGATCTCCTTGAGGGCTCCGACATAGTCGCAGAACGCCTCGACCCGCATCCGGGGCGGCAGACCGTCGCGTTGGGCGACGTAGCCGAGGCGGCGTCGGATGGCGGTGCGGTAGAGCGGCTCGGCGGGATCGAGGCCGGCGATGCGGATGGTCCCGTTCTGGCCCTCGGCCACGGCGGCGAGCAGGCGCAGCAGGGTGCTCTTGCCCGACCCGTTGGGGCCGAGCACGGCGGTCGAACCGGGCTCGAGGACGAGGCGATCCACGGCCAGCGCATCCGTCGTGCCATGGCGGTGGCGGATGTCGTGGAGGGCGATCGTCGGTGCCGTCATCGGTCGGAGATCGCGTCGAGCCGGCGGCGGCGCCGGGTGAACCCGACCGCGCCGGCGGCGGTCGCGAAGAGGCTGAGGACCTGCATGGTCGGCCCGAACGTCGCCGCCGCGTCGGCGGCGGCCACGGAGACCGTCACGAGCGCGATCCAGGCGAGCGCCACCCCGCCGGCGGCGAGGCGGGGGTCGAACCGGGTGGCGAGCGCCATCGTGAGAGAGGTCGCGGCCAGCGAGGGGAGCAACCATGCCACCCGGTGTGCCCCTCCGGCCGGGACCAACAACGAGGCGAGGAGCAGGACCAGCGTGCTCGCGCCCACCACCGTGAGGGCCCTCACCAGGTACAGGCGGAACCCGTCGATCGGCGCGGCGAGCGCGACCTCGTGGGTGGGATCGACCTTCGGGCCGAAGGCGAGGGCGACGCCGGCCAACGGGATGAGCGGTGCCATCGTGAGGAACACGACGATGCGGTCGGCACCGTCGGCGGTGTTGTTGGTGGCTGCCGACAGGGCGAACAACACCGCCACCAGGACCGACGCCACGAACGAGCGGCGCAGGGCCGGGGTGGCGGTCATCAGGGGGACCGTGCCCTCGCCCACGCCGAGTCGGATCAGGATCCGGACGAGCATGCCGGGCGCCGGCGCATCGAGTTCCGCTTCGATCTCGGCGAAGTTGCGCGCCAGCCGCTCGGTCGGGACGGCGTCGGGAGTCGATCCGTCGGCCCCCGGCCCGGCCAGGAAGCGGGGACGGCCGGCGGCGCGGGCCATGGCTGCGTCGAGTTCGTGGATGCTCATCGCAGTCGCTCCTGGAGGATCTGGCGCGCTCGGGAGAGGCGGGACTTCACGGTGCCGGGCGGAATGCCCAGGAGGGCGGCGGCCTCGCTGTTGGTGAGGCCGTCGAGCGCCGTGGCTGCCATCACCGCTTGCAGGTCGGGGTCGAGCGCCGCGAACGCGGCGCCGAGTTCGGTGTGGCCGAGCGCGAGGGGGATCTCGTGGACGATGACGTCGGCCAGCGGTGCGACATCGGCCATCGGCGCGGGCGGCGGTCGCCTGCGGAGCTGGTCGATGAGTCGTCGGATCGCGATGGTCCACAGCCACGCCCCGACTTCGCCGGTGGGTTGGTAGCGGTCGGCCTGCTTCCATGCCGCGAGGAAGGTGTCCTGGATCGCCGTGTCGACCAGTTCGGGGTCGCCGCAGCGCCGTTGCAGGCGCACGGTGAGCCAACCGGCGTGGCGGGCGTAGAGTTCGGCCAGCGCGGCCCGGTCACCGTTGCCGACGCGCTGGACCAACAGTGCGTCTTCGGCGGCGGGGGCCGCAGGGTCGGTTGCCACTGCGGTCATGCTAGGAAGCCAACGTTCGGCGCCCGCGGAACGGGAGACACCGCACGACGCGGGCCTTCCACGCGGGCGGGAACGGATAGCGGTCGCGCAGCGGGCCTCGGAACGGGGCCAGCAGCTGCCCGGGGACACTCGGCGGCGTGTGCTCGCCGTTGCCGTAGACCTCCGGGCGCTTGTCGGCCGGCATGTAGTACGTGCCCCAGACCATGTCCCACAGCGGGAGGAACACCGAGTAGTTCGAGTGGATCGACTCGGGGGTGTTGGAGTGGTGCCAGTGGTGGAAGTCGGGTGTCATCACGATCCGGTGCAGCGGTCGCAGGCGCCAGCGGATGTTGGCGTGGGCGAACAGGCCGAGGATCGTCTGGATGATCGCCGCGGCGCCGACCACCTCGAGCTGGAAACCGG
>JAUIML010000273.1 GCA_030432715.1 Acidimicrobiia bacterium
CCATCCTGGTGGTGATCCTGATCGGGACCGCAGCCATCGTCACCAAGGACCAGTGGGACTGGATCTTCAGCAGTGACGAGGCCGAGACACAGGGAGTCGCCGCCGACACCTTCGCCGCCGACGAGATCGACGACGCGACCGAGCGGCTCTACCGCATCGCTCCCGACAACGGTTCCGCGGTCAGTTACGCCGTCGAGGAGCGCCTGGCCGGCAACGAGAGCCTCGCCGTCGGCGTGACCAACGTGGTCGCGGGCGACATCGTGATCAACACCGAGGACCCGGCTCGCAGTCGCGTCGGCGAGGTCGTCGTCAACGTCGAGATGTTCGACTCCGACTCCAACCTGCGCGACAAGCGGCTACGCCACGACTTCCTCGAGTCGAACCACTGGCCCTTCGCTCGTTTCGAGACGACCTCCATCGAGGGGCTCGACGTCGGCTTCGAGGAGGGCGGCACCTACGAGGTCGCCCTCACCGGGAATCTCACGGTCAAGGAGACCACCAGCGAGGAGACGTTCCGCGGCACCGTCACCGTCACCAGCGGTCAGCTCACCGCCGAGGTGTCGGCCGAGATCCTGAGTTCGACCTACGGTGTCGGCCCCATCAACATCGCCCGGCTCGCCCACACCAGCGACGAGGTGACCCTCACCTTCGAACTGGTCGCCGATCGCGTCGAGCTCGGCAGTGAGTCCGACGCCGACCTCGAGACCGAAGTGCCCGAGTTCGCCGTCGCGGGCGGCGCGTTCGCGGCCGAGGTGCAGCCGATCCTCGAACGGAACTGTGTGTCGTGCCACACGACCGGCGGACCCGGTTGGGACACGCTGGCCTTCGACAACGCCGGCCAGGCCGCGGAGATCGCCGACGACATCGCCCTCGTGACGGAGATCCGCTTCATGCCGCCGTGGCTGCCCGGCGGCGAGAGCCCGGAGTTCGAACACTCGTGGGAACTCACCGATGAAGAGATCGCGACGCTGCGCACCTGGGCCGACAACGGCGGTGGGCTCGACGTCTCTCCCGACACGCCCCTGGTGGCCCGCAACCAGGCGATCATTCCGATCGAGGAAGACCAGGTCATCGATCCTCGCGACGGCAAGTACACCGGCCTGGTCGACGAGGACGGCAACCCGGTCCTCAAGGACGACTACCGCTGTCAGGTCCACGAGGTCGACGATCCCGAGGGCGACGGCACCTGGATCAAGGGCTACGAGTTCCGCCCCGACGTCACCACCGTCGTCCACCATTCGATCATCTATCTCGCCCCGGCCGAGGCGCTCGACGAGATCAACGAGCGGTCCGGTGCCGACGGACGGCCGGGCTGGACGTGCTTCGGGACGTCGAACCTGCGCTCGGAGGGCGTCCGCAACATGGGCGGGTGGGCCCCGGGTCAGAGCCCGACCGTCTACCCCGACGGCTACGGGCTCTACATCCCGCCGGGCTACATGGTGATCAACCAGATCCACTACCACTTCGATCACGAAGCCCCGGCCGACGGCTCGCAGATCATCCTCGACGAGGCCACGCCCGAGCAGATGGTGGGCATCACCTCGATCGCCGGCTCGACCTATCTGACCCCCGCCGAGATCCCGTGCACCCCGGAGGAGGAGGCGATCGCGGCCGAGCGCGAGGCCACGATCGACGGCTACGTGAACCTGTGCGACCGGGCCAACGTGATCGAGGAGATCCGCGAGAAGTACGACAACTTCGCGACGTTCATCCCCAATGCCCTGATCATGGCGTGTGGCGGCACGATCGACGACTACGACGATCTCGACGGCACCATCAACCACAGCTCGTGCGACATGCGGGCCCGCAACCCGGGCACGATCTACACGGTGCTCGGCCACATGCACGAGTTCGGTCACGCCTACCGGATGACGCTCAATCCCGACACGCCCGAGGAGAAGGTGTTGCTCGACATCCCCAACTGGGATTTCGAGTGGCAACTCAACTACGACCTGGTCGAAGACATCGAGATCGATCGATCCGACGTGATCCGTTTCGAGTGCTGGTGGGACCGCTCCCGTGTGTTCATGCCCGAGCCCCGCTACGTCACCTGGAACGAAGGCACGGGCGACGAGATGTGTTTCTCGTCGGTGTCGGTGCTCCCGGCCAAGGGCGAGCAGGGCGAGATCGTGCCCATCGGCGGCTGAGTCGCCGCCGATCCGTCAGCGGGTCAGCAGTTCGTGTCCGCGGCGGAAGAACCCGAGCGCGGCAGCGACGGGGTCGGCCGCTTCTCGGAGGTCGCGGAAGGCCATCGAGGCACCCTTGAACGCGGTCTCGTTCCAGTAGGGGTCGTCGCGGTCGACGTCGCCCCACGCACCCACGTAGAGGTAGGGCTCGTCGTGGTCGGTGTCGCCGGGTGACGCGCCATAGGTCGCGCGTCCGCCCGCGTCGGCGTCGCCCATCGCCAGCGCCGGATCGAAATGGCCGGGCCAGAGCTGGGTGCGCTCGACGTCGATCGCATCGGGCGTGAGCCGGAGCTCCTCGAGTGCCGCCCACGCGAACCCGAACCAGGCGGCCAGGAAGGCCCCCGTCTCGGCGGTGGCCCCGAGATCGGCGTCGAGGTCGCCGAGGGGTGGCGAGTCGTGCTCGCCGGCTTCGGTTCCCGGTTCGATGCCGAGGAAGGTCGCGGCGGCTCGCAGGCTGGTGATGGGCGCGTGGTCGACGCGATCACCGCGTTGATGCACCAGCACACCGTGCTCGACGCGGACCTGTTCGTCGTCGCCGAAGAACGGCGTCCCGAAGCCGCCGCGGGTGTAGCGCAGGCCGAACTTCGTCGTCGCGAGCCGCCGGGCCTCTGCCATCACGCCGTAGGCCAGTCGGTGGTAGGCGTCACGAGCCTCGGGGTAGCCCGCCGGTACCGCCGGGAGGGCGGGCCGGGCGGCGAGCCATCGCTCGGCCGCCCAGCCGGCGAGATCGGGGCGCGCCTCCACGATCTGGTCCCAGGTCCGGTCGCCGGCGGTGGTCGGCGTCACGACGACGTCGGCATCGGTTCGGTCACCGACCGCGGCCGGATCATCGGCGAAGAAGTCAGGATCGGTGCTCGCCGGCCGTCCCGGTTCGAGCACGCGGGCCGAGTACCCGGCGCCGAGCATCTCGTCGGCTTCGGTGGTGGGATCGTGGGCGTAGGGCGGCATGGCAGGAGTCTTCCTGTTGGAGGCTGCGGCCGAAAGTCGGTCGGCCGGGAAGAGGCATCGGATCGCCGGGGTTTCCGACCCGTGACGACACGCTGCCTTCCGCCACACCGCCTTGCCGCTCTGCTCCTCGCGTTCGGCCTGGCCGCTGCGGCGTGCGGCGACGAATCGTCCGTCGACACCAGCGGGCGTGCCGCCGGTGGGTTCGCGGCCGGTGACCGGCCGGTCGCGCCGACGGCCGGAGCCTGTGATGCGGACGCGGCCTTCGCGGCCGGGATCGTCGCCGCACCGTGCGATGCGCTCGACCCGGAGGCCGATGCCGGCGAGTTCACGATCACGCAGATCTCCTCGACCGGCCGGGAGGACGTGCCCTCGGCGCTCGAGGACGCCACGCAGGAGACCTTTCCGCCACCCTTGATCGACCTGTCCCGTATCCGGTCGGGTGGCCCGCCCCCCGACGGGATCCCGTCGATCGACGACCCGGTGTTCCAGAATGCCGCGGCGGTGGACTGGCTGGCGCCGAGCGAGGCCGTGCTCGCGCTCGAGATCGACGGCGTGGCGCGGGCCTACCCGATCCAGGTGCTGACCTGGCACGAACTCGTCAACGACACGGTCGGCGACACGCCCGTCACGATCTCGTACTGCCCCCTGTGCAACTCGGCCCTGGCCTATGACCGTCGACTCGGCGACCGGGTCCTCGACTTCGGGACGTCGGGTCGGCTCTTCAACTCGTCGATGGTGATGTACGACCGCCAGACCGAGAGCCTGTGGACACACTTCGACGGGGTCGCGGTGGCCGGCGTGCTCACGGGGGCCGCACTCGACACCTTCCCGATCTCCACCGTGTCGTGGGAGGACTTCCGCGCCGCACATCCCGATGCCCTCGTCCTCACCCGCAACACCGGCTTCCGCCGCGACTACGGGCGCAACCCCTACGAGGGATACGACGACGCATCGACCCGCCCGTTCCTGTTCGACGGCGAGTACGACGACCGGCTCGAGCCCAAGGCCCGCGTCGTGGTGGTCCGAGACGACGAGGAACCGGCGGTGGCCCTCGAGCTGGGCCGTCTCCTCGTCGATGGCGTCGTCGAATTCGAGGCGCACGGCCGCTCCCTGGTCGCGGTGCTCGACCCGGGCACGGCGAGTCCCCTTCACCGCAACGAGATCGCCGCCGGCTACGACCAGGGTGCGGTCGGGGTGTTCGAGAACGAGCGCGACGGTGAGCCCCTCTCGCTGCGGCGGGTGGACGGCGGGTTCCTC
>JAUIML010000022.1 GCA_030432715.1 Acidimicrobiia bacterium
CGGCGAGGCTGCTCGACCGGGGTCTGCAAGTGGCGTTCGCCGGGATCGGCGACAACATCGCGAGCGAGCTGAAGGCCCAGCTCGACCGGGTGGGTCGCTAGTCGCTAGACGAGCGCGCCGTCGACCTTCGCCATCGCATCGTCTTCCTCGACGTCGAGGGCGAAGGCGAGTTCGGAGACCAGCACGTTGCGGGCCTTCGTGTAGAGCGACTTCTCGCCGGCCGACAGGCCCTTGGCCTGATCGCGCAGGGCCAGGTTTCGCACCACTTCGGCGACCTGGTAGACGTCGCCCGACTTGAGCTTCTCCTGATGGTTCTTGAAACGGCGCGACCAGTTGGCGGGTTCGCGCACGTCTCGCTTGGCGAGCACCTCGAAGAGATCCTCGACGTCCTCGGTCGAGATGGGCCAGCGCATGCCCACCTCCTCGGCCTTGTCGGCCGGCACGGCGAGCGTCATCTCGCCGTGCGCCATGCGCAGGACGAGGTACTCCTTCTCTTCGCCGAAGGCGGTGCGCTTTTCCTTCTTCTCGATCACCGCAGCCCCGTGGTGGGGATAGACGACGCGGTCACCAGGCTTGTAGCTCAAGGGGAGTCCTTACCGGAGTGTCGGAGGCGGTCATCGCCGGCGGATGTCGACGAATTGCCTCAGCACAGGATGCCAGGTCTCAGCGGGTTCGCAAACGCGGTCGCGCTCGGGTTCCCCCTACCATGACGATCGATGTCCCCGACGACGCAGGTGCGGCTGCTGTGGCTGGGCGCGTGTGCCGTGCTCGCAGCCTTCGTGATCGGGGGAGGCATCTATGTCGCGAACAGCTTCGTGGAAGACCCCGAGCCCATCGTGGTGCAGATCGCGCCGGCCTCGACGACCACCGTCTCGGCCGAGCTCCTCGTCGACCCGGCGCCGCCGCGCTCGGTCGATCCCTATCGCGGCTACGGCACGTGGGCCGACGTCTTCGACTTCGATCCGGCGTACAACCCGCCGACCGTGACGGCCGCCGACGTCGCCGAGATGGCCGACCTCGGCGTGCGAACGCTCTACCTGCAGGCCGCCCGGCTGGACGACCGTACGCCCGAGGGGCTCGTCGACCCATGGCTGCTCACCGAGATGCTGCTCGCGGCGGCTGCGGAGGACGTGGCGGTCGTCGCGTGGTACCTGCCCCGCTTCGAGGAGGGGACGGAGGACCTCGAACGGCTGGTCGCGCTCTCGGACTTCGAGGTGTTGGGGCATCGCTTCGACGGAGTGGCGGTCGACATCGAGTGGATCGGCCCCGATCGCGCGGGCGACCCGATCGACGACGAGACCCGCTCGCAGCGGCTCGTCCAGTTGACCGCCGGCCTCGCCATCGTGGCCGGTGACGACCCGGTGGGAGCGATCGTGCCGCCGCCGGTGCAGACGGAGGTGATCAACACGTCGTTCTGGCCCGGTTTCCCCTGGGACGAGATCGCCGGGGTCTACGACGTCTGGCTGCCGATGAGCTACTGGTCGTTCCGCTCCGACTCCTCCGGCTACGGCGAGGGCTACACCTATCACGAGGAGTCGACCCGACGGCTGCGGGCAAACGTGGGCGATCCCGACGCACTCGTGCACGGCATCGGCGGTATCGGGGGCCTCGACGGCGTCGACGACCCACCCGACCCGCCCGAGCCACTGGCGACGGTCGAGGAGATCGAGCGGTTCGTGGTCGCGCTGGAGGACACCGGCTCGATCGGCGGGTCGATCTATGACTGGAACACGCTCGAGCCTGCGGTCAGGGCCCGGCTGGCGGAGCTCTTCGCGGCCTGATCCGCCCTGGGTGTCACACCCCCTGTGGATACTCGCCTCGTAGGATCAGCCAGTACCCCTCGGAGAGATCGACGTGAGCGACCGGAAAACCACGGCCACCACCGCATTCGGTGTCGGCAAGCGCGAGAGCCACGACTCCTCGTCGTTCTACGAGCGCTTCACGCCGCCGGAGATCAGCACCGACGACACGGTCAACTCGATTCCGGCCGACATCGCCCCGATCCACAATCGCGACAGCCGCGAGATCTCGCAGGTGCTGCCGGCCAACTCGGTGGCCCTCGTCGCCACCTCGCCGCCCTACTTCGTGGGCAAGGAATACGAGCTCGCCGTCACCGGAGACCCCGACACCCGCAGCTCCGTGCCGAGCGTGCCCACCTCCTACTTCGACTATCTCCAGATGCTGCGCGACGTGTTCGCGTCGTGCGTCGAGGTGCTCGAGCCGGGTGGTCGCATCGCGGTCAACGTCGCCAACCTCGGGCGCAAGCCCTACCGCAGCCTCAGCGCCGACGTGATCTCGATCCTCCAGGACGACCTCGGGCTCCTGCTGCGGGGCGAGATCATCTGGCAGAAGGCCGAGGGCGCCACCGGTTCGGTGGCGTGGGGCTCCTATCGCAAGGCGACCAATCCCGTGCTGCGCGACCTCACCGAGCGGGTCATCGTCGCCAGCAAGGGTCGCTTCGACCGGGCCCAGTCGAAGGATCGGCGCAGCACGATGTCGGCCGACGACTTCATGGAGGCGACGCTCGACGTCTGGAAGATCAGCCCGGAGTCGGCCAAGCGGGTCCGCCACCCGGCGCCGTTCCCGGTCGAGCTCCCGCGTCGGCTGATCGACCTCTACACCTACGAGGGCGACGCCGTGCTCGATCCGTTCCTCGGGTCGGGGTCCACCCTCGTCGCAGCCGAGCGCACCGGACGCCGCGGCTTCGGGTTCGACCTCGATCCCGAGTACTGCGCGATCGCCGCCGAGCGGGTCGATGCGGAGCGGACCCGCCCGCACCTGCGCACCGTCGAGGTCGAGGCCGAGGATCCCCTGTTCGAGTTGCCCGACGACGATGCCGATCGTCAGGAGTTCTTCCAGGCCCGGGCCACCAGTGAGGGCAAGAAGGCCGCCGACATCGCCGAGCGGGTGCTGGTCGAGGCGGGATTCGAAGTGGTGAAGTCGCCGGTCAAGGTGCCGAAGGTCGGCGTGCAGTTCAACTTCCTGGTGGCCGATGCCGACGGCGGGCAGTTCTATGTCGACGTGTCGGGGGCGTTCACCACCGTGCGCCCCGGCCTCATGCGGACCGACACCCTCTGGAAGACGCTGGGCCGCATCCACGTCCTGCGGGCCACCGACGAACCCCAGGATCCCAGCCGGGTCCTGGTGCTCACCTCCAACCTGCCGAAGGCCAACAGCGAAGGCGACAAGGCGCTGCGAGCGGTCGGCCCCGATCAGGTCTTCGATGCGGTGGAGATGTTCGACAAGGCGGGCGTCGCCCGGCTCCGGGCCTACGCCGAGGGCGGCGCCGTGCTGCCGATCCCCGGCTTCTGGACCGAGAGCGACATCGAGAAGATCTGATGGCCGCGTTCTGATGGCGCTGGTCGCCTACGCGGTCGTGCACACCGAACCTCCGTCGATCTTCCTGGCCGACGACATCGACCTCCTCCACCGCGTCCTCGCACTCGAGGTCGTGGCCCGCACCGATCCGGTGCTGCTCGGCCCGAGGGCCGCGGAGATCCGCGCCGCACTGCTCGAGGAGCGGTGGGGCGACGCCACGGTCGCCTGGATCCGCGGCACCGGCACGGGGATCGACGTCTACGACGGGAAGAGCGTCTACTCCCACGACGACCTGCCGGCCGAGATGATCGGCGCCCAACTCCAGTTCACCCGCCTGTTCTCCCAGGACGATGTCGGGCCCGATGAGCGTGGCAGCCATGCCTGACACCCGCACCGAGATCACCGAGATCGTCACCGGCCTCGGACTGTTCGGCTTCCGAGACATCGAACGGGCACTGGCGGCCCGCCCGCGATTCATCCTCAATGTCGACGATGCGGTCTACGACCGCCTCGACCGCGCCTTCGCCGGCGGCGACCACGATCGGGTCTTCCACACGGCGTACGACAACGGTGCGGTGTTCGCCCGGGCCGACGACGGTCTGCGGGGGCGTCCGCCCTGGATCGTCGAGTGGAAGGGTCCGCATCGGCCACCCGCCTACGAGCAGATCCCGGCCGACCTGCGGGTCGACCACGTCTACCTGCTGAGCTGCAAGTACGGATCCAACATCCTCCACAATGCGTCGCCGTGGCATGTCTTCGACCGGGCGCTCAGCGAGCGGACGAAGCAGTCGGGCGACTGGTTCGGGTTCGTCGCGCCGGAATCGTTCCAGGACTTCTACGCCGAGGTGCGAGCCCATGTCGACGACCCGACGCTCCCGGACCGCGTGGCCGATCTCGCGCCCGACCATCGTCAGCGGCTCAAGGCCGCGCTGAAGGGCCACTGGCCCGCCCCGCTCCGCACCGATTGGCAGCTCGTCGCGTTCGAGATCGCCCGAGCGAGCGCCGCCCGGCTGCTCGAGGCCGCGCCAGGGCGGCGCGAACGAGAGGAGTTCCTCTGGAGAGTGCTGCGGCTACAGGCCGCGCCCTACTTCGTGTTGGGCGCAGGGCTCGACGACGAGCCGCTGCGGTATCGGGTGGGCACGCCCTGGGACTTCCGCAATCGGTTCGACTTGCGCAGCTTCGACATGTGGGGAGAACACGCCGGCCAACCGACGGTGCGCTGGCGGGCCGATCTCGCGGACCGGGCCGGCGGCGAACGCGTGATCGAGGGCCACGTCGAGGTTCGCTGGAGTCACGGGAAGTTCGCAGGCGTGCCCGAAGCCAAGATCTATCTCGACACGCCCCATCACGAGGTGGCCGGCTACGAGCCGCTCGACAGCTGATCGACGGCGGCGATCCACCCGGCCCGCCGCTCGACCAGCGCGCGTGCGAGGCGAGCGTCGCTGGCGACATAGGCCCGACGCTCGGCCTCGCTGAGCTCGTGGATGCGGGCCCGGTCGACCTCCACGACGGGAAGCCCGACCATGCGGGCGAGGGGCTTGAGCCCACACGAGAACCCCAGCGTCGCCCCCACATCGGCACGAAACAGCCGGTATCCGTCGACATGGCCGTGATGGTGCCAGCGGCCGCGGTAGGTGCCGGCATGGCCGGGCAACGGATCGTGACGGCGCCCGATCAGCGGGTCGAGGCGGAGTTCGAGGCCCAGCCTCAGGCCCAGCCGGTCTGCTCGGTACCGGAGGAAGGGAAGGTCGAATCCGCCACCGTTCCAGGTGATGAGCACTCCGGCGGGGAGGGTGGCGATGATGCGATCGAGTTCGGCGATGATGGCGGCCTCATCCCCATCGAGCACCACCTCCGTCTCGTCGCCGATCAGGGCGATCGAGACGATCGGCGACACCGCCGGGTCGAGGCCGTCGATGGTCGTGTCGGTTTCGATGTCGAGGCCGTAGGTCGGCGGCCTCGAGACAGGGCCCGACGAAACAGGGCTGGACGAGACAGGGCTGGACGAGACAGGGCTGGACGAGACAGAGGGAGAGATGGTTCAACCCTATGACGCCGGTGTGACAGGGAGTCAGCCCTCGACCACCTCGACCAGCTCCACCACGAAGAATGTCGGCCAACGCTTGCCGCCGAGCAGCAGGGTGCCGTCGCCCAGGTCGGCGATGCCGTTGAGCACCTCCTGGGCGTCGGTCGCCCCGATCTCGCGGACCAGGGGAGTGGCGTCGATGGTCGCCACCACACGGCCGTCCACCGGGTCGATCACCACGATCTCGGGCGACTTCCAGATGTTGGCGACCACATGGTCGCCGATGCACTCGAGCTCGTTGAGGTCGTCGACGGCCACGCCTTCGCGGGTCACCACGATCGAATCGACCGGCGCGAAGGTCGAGCGCTCGCGCCGGGTGAGCGTGGCAGTGCCATCTGACATCCAGAAGCCCGCGCCGTCGGCGCAGATCCCCCAGCCCTCACCCGCATAGCTGAACGCACCCAGGGGTGCGAAGTCGTCGAGTCGGTACCGCAGGGCGCGACCGGCCTCCCAGGTGAGCTGGACGACCTCGTCGTCGACGACCGTGAGACCCTCACCGAAGAGCCGTTCGTCGAGCTCGGCGATGTCGACGATCTCGCCCGTGGCCGGCTCCACGAGCCGCAGGGAGCTCTGGCCCCGCCGGCCCGTGCCCTCGATCAGGCCTCGCTCGCTCATCTCCAGGCCCTGCGTGAACGCGTCGGGGTCGTGGGGGAGTCGCTCGACGATCCGGACCGTCCACTGGTGTGGGCGGTCGGAGGGCAGGGGGTTGGAGAGTAGGGGGTCGGAGAGCAGGGGGTCGGGGAGCGGCGTGGGCCATGGCGGGACCGAGTCGGCCGTGACCCCCGCGTCACCCGTCGTTGCCGTTGGAAGGGACGTGGACGGGGAACCGGAGGTGGTCGGTTCGGCGCCGGTCGGGCCGGCGTCGTCGCTGCACGCGGGGAGCACACTGCCGAGCACCAGCGCGAGGACCATGAAAGGGGCGATCGGGGCCGGCGTCACACCTTCATCGTGGCAGTTCGTCGACCACGAACGGTGGCGAAGACTGAACTCCGCGACGGGGCCGCCGATGGACCGGCATGGAACCCGGCGGCGAACCCAGCCCTCCGACAGCTCCCTCCTTGCGGAGCCTCCGCATCGTGGCGGCCATCGGGACGCTCGCGGCCCTTGCGGCCGTGGTGCTCGGTTTCAGTACGAGCCTCCTCTACGGCTTCCTGGCGTTGGTGGCTCTGCCCGCGGTGCCGCTCCTCTTCGTGCTCGCATTCGAAGCGATCCGGGGAACGTCGGAGCCGCACCGGAACTAGGCGAGGGTGCCGCCGTCGACCCGCAGCACCTCACCGTTGATGTGTGCCGCTTCGGGCGCGGCGAGAAACAGGATCGCCGCCGCGACGGTCTCGGGGCCCCGGAACTCGTCGAGCGGCGAGATCCGATCGAACAACGAGAAGTCGACATCGTCGGGCAGCGCCAGCGCTCCGACCATCGGGGTGGTGATGCCGCCCGGTGCGACCGCGTTGACCCGCACCCCGCGGCGGGCGTACTCCATCGCGAGGGTGCGGGTCATGGCGAGCACCCCGCCCTTCGATGCGCTGTACGCCGTCATCCAGGGATGTCCCGACAGGGCCGAGGTCGACGCGGCCATGACGATCGCGCCCTTCGACGCAACGAGAGCAGGGAGGGCGTGCCGAGTCGTGTAGAACACGCCGGTCAGGTTCACGGCGATGATGCGTTCCCACTCGTCGTCGGTGGTCTGGTCGGAATGGGAGGCGGCGAGCACGCCGGCGACGTTGCAGAGCACGTCGAGCCGGCCGAAGGCCTCCACCGCGGCATCGACCGGAGCCTCGGCTCCGGGCCGGGTGCTGACATCGGCCCGGATCGCGAGCGACGTGCCGCCGGCCTCGTCGATCTCGGCGGCCACCGCCTCGACGGCCTCGCTGATGTCGGCTGCGACCACGGTCGCGCCCTCGGCTCCCAGCCGGAGCGCGGTGGCCCGGCCGATACCGGAACCGGCTCCCGTCACGACCGCCACCTTGCCGGCGAAGCGGCCATCCTGTCCCTGCACCGTGTTCGTCATTGGGCCGTTGTATCCGGTTTTCGCGCCAGATCATGGGTCGATCGGCCCGACCTCGACGCAGACGCTTCACTTGCCCGCGGTCACGGGCCGATACGAGCAACGTGGGATCACGCATCCGCCGGAAGCCCGGTCGCTCGTTCGTGCACCAGTTCGCACTGTCAGCGCTGCTCCCCACCGCGCTCGGACTGCTGGTCACGGTCGGCCTGAGCACCTGGATCGGTCAGCGCCGCGACTTCGCCCTCGACGGCGGGAGTGTCACCCTCGTGACGGGCATCGCCGTCACCGTGGTGATGGCGGCGACGATCTCGCTGCAGCGGATGTCGAGCGGCCAGACGCACGCCCGCCTGCGGGAGATGGAGCACCGCGCGTCCCACGACGAGCTCACCGGACTTCTCGCTCGTGACGAGCTGCGGGCGCGCCTCGATGTCGCCCTTCGCAGTGCCTACCGGCACGACCGGGTCGTGGGTGTCCTGTTCCTCGACCTCGACGGCTTCAAGGCCATCAACGACAGCATGGGCCACGAGGCCGGCGACGAACTCCTGCAGGGGTTCGCCGACCGTCTCAGGGCGTCGGTTCGCCAGGAGGACCTCGTCGCCCGGTTCGGCGGTGACGAGTTCGTCGTCGTGACCCTCGGGCTCGAGCGGGAGTCGGCCGTTCGCGAGGTGGCCGAGAACGTGTTGCGGGCATTCGAGACCCCCATCGCGATCGACGACGGCCACATCTTGATGACGCCGAGCGTCGGGATCGCGATCGGGTCTCGCCTCAATCCGACCGGACCCGACGACCTGTTGGCCAACGCCGACCAGGCGATGTATCGCGCGAAGCGTCTCCGCCTGGGCGTCGAGGTGTTCGACGACCGCCAGCGCCGCGAGGTCATGGATCGACGGGAGGTACAGCAGTCGCTTGTGCCCGCCCTCGCCGACGGCCAGTTCCAGGTGTACTACCAGCCGATCGTGTCGCACGCCGACCAGGCGACCGTCGGGGTCGAGGGGCTGGTGCGCTGGCAGCATCCCGTCCACGGGGTGCTCGGGCCCGACCGTTTCCTCGAGGTCGCCGAGGAGGCGGGGTTGCTGGCTCGCCTCGGTGAGGTCGTGATGCGCGAGGCCGTCGCCCAGACGTCGGTCTGGAACCATCTCTACGGGCCCCACCACGCAGCGCGCGTCGGGGTCAACCTGGCCGAGCGCCAGCTCGTCGACCCGGCGTTCGCCGACCGGGTCGCCGAAGTGCTGGCCTGGGCCGGGGTCGGTGCCGATCAGCTCGACCTCGAGATCGGCGAGGAACTGCTCCTGCGTCGCGTCGACGATTCGAGTCGGGTGCTGCACCGGGTGGCCGAACTCGGCTGTCGGATCGTGATCGACGACTTCGGCATCAGCCATGGTGCGTTCTCCCGGATCCGCGACCTCGACCTGGTCCGTGCGGTCAAGATCGACCGCTCGATCATCGCCGGCCTCGGCAAGGACAACGTCGCTCGGGCCGTGGTCGAGGCCACGGTGTCCATGGCCACCGCGCTCGACATCGAGGTGATCGCCGAGGGGGTGGAGACCCACGAGCAGCAGGCGATGGTCGTCGACCTCGGGATCGACCTGATGCAGGGATTCCTCTTCCAGCAGCCCCTGCCCGCCGACGAGTTCGAACGGTCCGGATCGCTGTCCATCGGTCGCTAGGTCCGCATCGCCCGGTCCGGTGGACCGGGGAGTCAGACGACGAGCACGTCGGCCACGGCGACCAGGCGGGTCGGTGTCGCCCGGTCCTCGATCCGCACCGTGCAGAGGTGGCCGGCACCGTCGTCGCGGATCACCTCCGCGGTCACGGCGACAGGACCGTCGCCGATCTGTTCGAGATAGTGGATGTGGATGTCGCGGGCCTGGCGCTCGGGTTCGTGGAGTCCACCTGACGCCGACACGGCCGCAGCTTCGGCCGCGAGCGCGAGAACGCCCCCGTTGACGGTGCCGAAGCTGTTCTCGACGTAGGGCGACTTGTCGAAGCGGAGTTGACCCGGACCAACGGCTGTCATGCCACACCGCTCGAGCACCGAGTCGTCGATCGGGGTGCCGCCGTCCATGGCGAACCTCGTCGGCTCGCGGTCGTCCTGCGTCTTGACCGTGGCTCGCGTGGCCGATCCGGGGATGCGGGCGAAGGCCATCCGGCCGGTTCCCGAGAAGCGGCCCTCGCCGTCTCGGAGTACCGCGTCGACGACGACCCGCTTGGCGCCGACGCGCAGGGGTCGGCACTCGATCTCGACGACACCCTCGGTGAGCGGCCGCACCAGGTGGGTCTGGAGATCGGCGGTCGCGATCCAGTCGGGGGCAACGGCGGCCAGTGCGATGCCGGCGCCGCTGACGTCGACGAGGGTGGCGAGCACCCCGAGTCGCAGTCCGTGGTGGTCACACAGGCCAGGGGTTATCTCGAGTGTGGCGGTGGATGTGTCACCGTGGCGCGAGCTCCGGAAGCCGAGGTCGCGGAGGAGGTGTACGGCGGGCGGGTAGGTCATTCGTCGTCGTCGTCCAGGAGTCGGTCTTCGAGGTCTTCGAAGTCGTCGGCGTTCATGCGGGGCTGATCCGGTACCACGACCCCGCACCCGAATCCGATGAGGGCCTGCGAACCCTCGAATCCCGGCGCCGGCCTCGTGATCAGCTGCTGCAGCTTCTCCTTGTCACCCTCGAGGATGATTCGTGAGGTGTCGTAGTCGAACGGGCCCGCGGTCTCGATGTAGTCCTCGTAGTAGTTGACCACGGCGACGATCTCGGCGGCCGCGCCACCCTCGGCGAGGGCCAGCGCATCCTGCCAGAAGCCGAGCGCGAGCACCGCAACGGGCCCGGGCCCGGCGCTGGCGGGCACCTCGGCCGCCTCCTCGACGAAGCTCCGGGCCCGCTCGCAGATGAGGAGGAAATTCTCCTCCGAGCTGCGGGTCGTCGTCGGCGCGATGGTGGTGGTGGTCGTCGTCGTGGTGGTGCCGGCCGTCACCGAGTCGGTTTCGGTCTCCCGGTTCTCGATGCGGTTCCAGGCGATGACCATCCCCGCGATCACGAGCGCGACGGCGACGATTCCCCTGAGCTCGGTCCACCTCACGGTTCACACCTCACTCGCACGGCCTGACCCCGTTCCTAGTCAGGAACGTGTACGCCGATGGCACCGGCTGCGGCAAGGGTGTCGGCTTCTCCGGCGCGACCGATCGACTCCAGGATCTCGACGGTGTGTTCCCCGAGCTTCGGTGCGAGGCTGCGCGCCGCCCAGGGGGTGCCGTGGAAGTCGCACGGGGTGGCGATCATCGTGGTGGTCGTGGCGCCGTCGGGGACTTCGATCAACGCTCCCGACGCGTGGAACTGGGGGTCGGCCAGAAGGTCGTCCGGCGAGTTCACCGGCGCCCAGAAGAACTCGGGCTCCGTGTCGAAGATCTCGATCCATTCGGCCAGTGACTTCGTCACGAAGATGCGGTCGAGCTCGGCGATCAACTCCTGGCCGTTCATGGCGCGGTCCACCGCGGTCGCCCACCGGGGGTCGTCGATCCACTCGGGGTGGCCCGCGACCCGGGCCAGAGGCGGCCAGTGGCGGTCGGCCTCGAGGCCGACCACCCAGAAACGTTTCCCGTCGCCGGTCACGTAGTTGTTGGTGGACGGGTTGTGCATCGTCTCGCGGCTGCCGACGCCGAGGGTCAGCCCCCACCCGACGGTCACCGACAGGTCGAAACTGAGGGTGAACACGCCCTCGCGGAACAGCGAGGTCGACACCAGCTGGCCCTCGCCGGTCTTCTCCCGGTTGTAGAGCGCCGCACTGATCGCGGCGGCGCCGGCGAGACCGGCGTTGTGATCGCCCATGCCGCCTCGCTGGAAGGGCGGGTTGGCTCCCTCCGGAGTGAGCATGTGGGCGATGCCCGAGCGAGCCCAGAAGGCGGCGATGTCGTAGGCCGCCTTGTCCTTGTCGGGGCCCTCCAGGCCGAAGCCGGTGATCGCCGCGTAGATGAGGCGCGGGTGCTCGGCGGTGAGGGTGTCGGGGTCGAGGCCGAGGCGATCGAGACCGGCGAGGCGGACATTGGTCACGAACACGTCGGCGTCGGCGATCAGCGTCTTGGCGATGCCCAGGCCCGCGTCGGTCGCGAGGTCGACGGCGATCGACCTCTTCGACCGGTTGTCCATCTCGAACACGGGATTCGTCGGCATGTCGGAACCGAGCATTCGCTGGAACGTGCGCGCGGGGTCGCCGGCGAGTGGTTCGATCTTGATCACGTCGGCACCCCAGTCGGCCAGGATCCCTCCTGCGGCAGGGCCCGCGACCCACACGCCGAGTTCGACGACCTTGACTCCTTCGAGCGGACCGGGCATGTGCGTCTCCATTGGCTGGGTGGGATTGGCTGGGCGGACCTGGGCGATCTCGCACGGGAATGTAGCAACATGCCATCGTGGGTCGGATGTCGCTCCCCCCGATACCGCCGAACCACACGCTGCGCATCCTGACCGTCTGCACCGGCAACACCTGCCGATCGCCGATGGCCGAGGGCATTCTGCGGGATCGTCTGGCGCGGGTCGGGATCGACGCGGCCGTGGCCTCGGTCGGCACGCTCGGTTGGAGCGAGCGGGGCGCGACCCCGAAGGCGATCGAGGTGATGGCGGAGCGCGAGATCGACATCTCCGCCCACCGCAGCCGCAAGCTCGAACGCGACCATCTCGACGTCGACCTCGTCCTCGCCATGACCCGTGACCACGCCGGTGCGGTCCTGGCTCGGGCCCCACAGCTACGCCCCCGGGTGTTCCTCCCGGGGGAACTGGTTCGCCTCGTGCGCGAGCGTCGCCGCGCCCCCGGCGAGCCGGTCGCGTTGCACGAGATCGGGGCCACGAGACCGGGAACGACGATCGGTCGGGCGGCCGAGCAGGTGGCCGACCCCGCGGGCGAGAGTCTCGACGTCTACCGTCTGACCGCTGCTCGTCTCGACCGTGACCTCTCCGCTCTGGTGGAAGGCCTCGCCGAGTCGAGCTGGCGGGTGTTCCCTCAGGAGGCGTAGAGATGGTGAAGATCCGGCGTGGTGCGCGGGTACGAGACGTGGAGTACCGCGGTCGCGCGAGGGGCGGGCGAGCGACGGGGCTGCCGTTCCCGATGCCGTCCAGCCGTGGCGGCAAGGCCGGAGCCGGCCTGGGTGGCGCCGGTGTGCTCGGCATCATCGTGGTCGTCGTGATCAGCCTCCTGGGCGGCGGCGAGGGCGGTCTCCCGACCGGCCTCGGTGCCGACGTGGGTGTGGGTGGCGGCACCGACAGCGGAGAGGTGGCCGAGGAGAACTTCTTCCTCGCCGCGGTGTTCACCGACGTGCAGGACTATTGGGAAGCGACCCTGCCGGACTATCGCCGGGCGACGATGGTGCTGTTCCTCGACAGCGTCTCGACCGACGGTTGTGGCAGCGCGACGTCGGCTTCGGGCCCGTTCTACTGTCCGGCCGACGAGCACGTGTATCTCGACGACGACTTCTTCGATGTGTTGGCCGGGCCCCAGTTCGGTGCCGCCGGCGACTTCGCCCAGGCCTATGTCATCGCCCACGAGGTCGCCCATCACGTACAGACCGTCACGGGCGTGTCGGGCGAGGTCCGGCGGCGGCAGGCCGCGGCGTCGAGCCAGGCCGAGGTCAACGCGTTGACGATCCGACTCGAGCTCCAGGCCGACTGCCTGGCGGGTACGTGGGCGAGTGTCGCGGCGCGCCGCCCGGCGAGTGCCGACGTCACCCTCGAGACCGGTGATCTCGAGGAAGGGCTGCGGGCGGCCGAGGTGGTCGGCGACGACCGCATCCAGGAAGCGGCCGGTCAGCAGGTGACGCCCCACAACTGGACGCACGGCTCGGCTGAGCAGCGTCAGGCCTGGTTCACCCTCGGCGTGAACTCGGGAGACCCGACCCGCTGCGACGGCACGTTCGACGAGAGTGTGCCGGCGACGGAGATCATGCCCCGGTGATCGGGCTCGAACCGAACCGAACGGCGTTCTAGTGTCTTCTCCATGACCTCATTCGATCTCCTCATCCGCGGTGGCACGGTCGTCGACGGCACCGGTGCCGATCGCTTTGTCGCCGACGTCGGCGTGGTCGACGGTCGCGTCGCCGCCATCGGCGCCGACCTCGAAGGCGACGCGGCCGAGGAGATCGATGCCCGCGGGTGCATCGTCACCCCCGGTTTCGTCGACGTCCACACCCACTACGACGGCCAGGTCACGTGGGACCAGGTGCTCGAACCGTCTGCCAGCCACGGCGTCACCACCATCGTCACCGGGAACTGTGGCGTCGGGTTCGCGCCGGTTCGTCCCGGGAGCGAGGACTGGCTGATCCAGCTGATGGAAGGGGTCGAGGACATTCCCGGCGCCGCGCTGAGCGAGGGCATCGACTGGGCGTGGGAGACGTTCCCCGAATACCTCGACGATCTCGACCGTCGTGCCTGGGGGATGGATGTCGGCTGCCTGGTCGCCCACGGTGCCATTCGCGCCTACGTGATGGGTGAGCGAGGCGCGAAGAACGAGCCGGCGACCGAAGAGGAGATCCGGGAGATGCGCCGCATCGTGCGCGATGCCGTCGAGGCCGGCGCGCTCGGCGTGTCGACCTCGAGGACGCTGGCCCACACCGCCATGGACGGTGAGCCCGTGCCCGGCACGTTCGCCGCCGAGGACGAGCTCTACGGGCTGGCGCGGGGGTGCGCCGACGCCGGACACGGGTTGCTCGAGCTCGCACCGATGGGATCGGCCGGCGAGGACACGGTCGCGCCGCACAAGGAAGTCGACTGGATGGTGAAGATCTCGAAGGAGACCGGGGTGCCGGTGTCGTTCGTGCTCGTCCAGATCAACGACGAACCGCGGCTGTGGAAGGAACTGATGGACCGCTCGGTCGACGCCGCCGCCGAAGGTGCGTCGATCCACCCGCAGGTCGCCGGTCGTCTCAACGGCATCCTGCTCGGCCTCGAAGGACTGAGCCCCTGGCGGGAGCGGCCGAGCTGGGACGAGATCGCCGACCTGCCGCTCGACGAGCTGGTGGCCGAACTGCGTCGCCCCGAGCGACGAGCCGCGATCCTCGCCGAGCAACCGGACACCGACAATCCCTTCTCCCAGTTCATCCTCGGCTCGATGCATCGCATCTACGTCCTCGGCGACCCGCCCGACTACGAACCGGGGCCGGAGCGGACCGTCAAGGCGATGGCCGAGGCGATGGGTCGCGAGGTCGACGACCTGCTCTACGACATGCTGCTGGAGGATGACGGCCGGGCGCTGCTGCTGTTCCCGTTCCTGAACTACGCCGACGGCAACGGTGATGCGCTGCGCGAGATGCTGACCCACCCGGCCGGCGTCATCGGCCTCTCCGACGGCGGCGCCCACTGTGGTGTCATCTGCGATGCCTCGCAGCCGACCTGGCTCCTCACCCATTGGGCCCGGGATCGCAGTCGGGGCGAGAAGCTCCCGCTCGAGTTCATCGTCAAGAAGCAGACCCACGACACCGCACGACTCTTCGGTTTCCACGACCGGGGCACGATCGAGGTGGGGGCCAAGGCCGACCTCAACGTGATCGACCTCGAGAATCTCTCGCTTCGCCCGCCGGAGGTCGCCCGTGACCTCCCGGCCGGTGGGAAGCGGTTCGTCCAATTCGCCACCGGCTACAAGGCCACCGTCGTCAACGGGGTCATCACCCGTCGCGACGACGCCGACACCGGCGCCCGACCCGGCCGCCTCGTGCGCGCCGGCGCCGACTCCTAGGAGGAGACCCGTGTACGACCTTCTGATCCGCAACGGCACTGTTGTCGACGGCACCGGTGCCGACCGCCGCGTGGCCGATGTCGCCATCGCCGACGGCCGCATCGTCGAGGTCGGGCCCGACCTCCCGGGCGAGGCCGCCGAGGTGATCGATGCCTCCGGTCTGCTGGTGACCCCGGGTTTCGTCGACGTCCACACCCACTACGACGGGCAGGTCACCTGGGACCAGACACTCGAGCCGACCTCGCTGCACGGCGTGACCACCCTGGTGATGGGCAACTGTGGCGTCGGGTTCGCCCCGGTCCGGCCCGGCACGGAGGACTGGCTCATCCAGCTGATGGAGGGCGTCGAGGACATCCCCGGCGCCGCCCTCAGCGAGGGGATCACCTGGGGCTGGGAGACCTTCCCCGAATACCTCGACGCGCTCGACGACCTCGAATGGTCGGTCGACGTGGGCACCCAGATCCCGCACGGCTCGGTGAGGGCCTACGTGATGGGCGAGCGGGGGGCGAGGAACGAGGACGCGTCGCCGGAGGAGATCGAGGCGATGGCCGACATCGTGCGCGAGGCCATCGAGGCCGGAGCGCTCGGGGTGTCGACCTCGCGCACCATCGGGCATCGGGCGATGGACGGTGAACCCGTTCCCGGCACCTTCGCCGCCGAGGACGAACTGTTCGCCATGGGTCGTGCCCTGCGCGACGGCGGCGGTGGCGTGTTCGAGCTCGCCCCCGCCGGGGCCGCCGGGCTCGACCTCGTGGCGCCCATGAAGGAAGTCGACTGGATGCGGCGCCTGTCGGCCGAGACCGGCCAGCCGGTCACGTTCGCCATGCTCCAGGTGCCGGCGGCGCCCGACCTGTGGAAGGAACAGATGGCCGTGTCGCTGGCCGCGACCGAGGAGGGCGCACAGCTGCACCCGCAGGTGGCCGGCCGCCCGTTCGGCGTGCTCATCGGATTCGACACCGGGCATCCCTTCATGCTGCGTCCGTCGTACCAGGCGATCGCCGGTCTCCCGATCGAGGAACGGATCGTCGAACTGCGCAGGCCCGAGGTGAAGGCCGCGATTCTCACCGAGGAGAACGGCGAGGGGACGGGTGCGCTCAACGAGGGCATCGCCATGCTCGCGGCCGGCATGCTCGATTCGCTCTACGTGCTGGGCGACCCACCCGACTACGAGCCGACCCCCGACCGGTCGGTGGCCGGTCTGGCCGAGGCCGCCGGCGTCTCCCCGGAGGAGGCGGCGTACGACGCCTTCTGCGCGGAGGACGGCCGGGCGCTGCTCATGCTGCCCCTCTACAACTATGTCGAGGGCAACCACGACGCAATCCGCGAGCAGCTCACCCATCCACAGGCGGTGGTCGGCCTGGGCGACGGTGGTGCCCACTGCGGGCTCATCTGCGACGCCTCCCTGCCCACGACGATGATCGCTCACTGGACCCGCGATCGCACTCGCGGCGAGCAGTTGCCGCTCGAGTGGGTCGTGCGCAAGCAGACCAAGGACACCGCGGCGCTCTTCGGCATGACCGACCGCGGCACCCTCGAACCGGGTCAGCGGGCCGACATCAACGTGATCGACCACGATCGCCTCAACCTGCGGACCCCGGAGCTCGTCCATGATCTTCCCGCTGGTGGTCGCCGGTTGATCCAGGCTGCCGACGGCTACGTGGTCACCATCGTCAACGGCGAGGTCACCCGCCGCGACGGGGTCGACACCGGCGCTCGGCCCGGTCGATTGGTGCGCGGCCGCCGCTGATGGATCGCCGAGCCTTTCTCGGCCGGAGCGCGGCCCTGGGCGGAGGACTCCTCCTGGGTGCGTGCGCCGGTGACGGGGGAGGCGGCTCGGCCTCGTCCACACCGTCCTCGACGACACCGTCTTTGTCCACACCGTCCTCGACCACGACCACCGGCCCGCCGGTCACGACGACCACGGTGCCGTTCGACCCCACGCGTCCGTACTGGCTCCAGGGGGGATTCGCGCCGGTGACCGAGGAGATCGAAGCCCGGGATCTCGTGGTCGAGGGCGCGTTGCCGCCGTCGCTGCACGGGCTCTACACCCGCAATGGTTCGAACCCGGCGACCGGGGTCTCCCCGCACTGGTTCTTCGGCGACGGGATGATCCACGGCGTGCGTTTCGAACAGGGGCGGGCCGTGTGGTACGGCAACCGCTATGTCGAGACGGCGATGTACGCCGATCGCCGAGCGTTCGGCGAGTTCGACGGTCCTCCCGGCTTCTCCGAGACGCAGTCGAACGTCAGCATCGTGGCGCACGGAGGCCGGCTGCTGTCCCTGGGCGAGGTGGGCTGGCCGTTCGAGATCTCGCCCGACGATCTCTCCACGGTCGGCGCGGTCGACCTGCGTGGCCCCGGCGGCATCTCCGTGGGGCCCAACGTCACCGCGCACCCGAAACGCGATCCGGCCACCGGGCTGCTGCACTTCTTCGGCTACGGCTTCACCCCGCCGTACCTGACCTACTACGTGGCCTCGGCCGACGGACGGGAACTGCTCCGTCGCGAGGAGATACCCGTCGGCGCGGGGACCATGATCCACGACTTCGCGATCACCGAGACCGACGTGGTCTTCTGGGAACTCCCGGTGGTGTTCGACCTCGCGGCGGCCGCGGCCGGCGCGCTCAACCCGTTCTCCTGGGACCCGGACTACGGCTCGCGCGTCGGGGTGATGCCGATCGACGGCGCGGCGACCGACATGCGGTGGGTCGAGATCGAGAACGGCTATGTCTTCCACGGCACCAACGCTCACCGCGATGGCGACCGCATCGTGCTCGACGTGTCGCGCATGGACTCCATGTTCGACGACGGGGGTGACCTCGACGACTCGCCCAGCCTGCTCACGCGCTGGGAGATCGACACCGGCGGTCCGGAGCTCCGGTGGTCGGCCACGACGTTGAGCGATGTGCCGCTCGATCTCCCCGAGATCGACGACCGGTTCACCGGCCGGCGTCACTCGGTCGCGTGGCTCGTCGAGACGCACGACACCGACGACGGCAACCTCGAGGTCAACGGCATCAGCGCGTTCGACCCGGCGATGGGCAACCTCGACCGGTGGACACCGGGCCCGGCCCTCCAGCCCAACGAGGTCACGTTCGTGCCCGACCGCGACGACAGCGGGGAGGGTGAAGGCTGGCTCCTGACCTTCGTGTGGGACAGGTCGACCGATCGTTCGGTCCTCGCCGTGCTCGACGCGACCGATGTCGGTTCGGGCCCGGTGGCGACCGTCGAGCTCCCCCAACGGGTGCCGTTCGGCTTTCACGGGACCTGGCTCCCCGGAGCCCCGGACGGCGGGTGACGGACCGGCCCTGATGGCGAAGCTCGACGCCTACGAACGGTTCCTCGCCGCGGCAGCCGCCGCGGGCATCGCCGTCGACCCGGTTCGCTACCCGGAGGGAACCCGCACCGCGGCCGACGCCGCTGCCGCGATCGGCTGCGAGGTCGCCCAGATCGTCAAGTCGCTCGTGGTCGTCGGGCCCGATGGCCCGGCTCTGGCCCTCACGGCCGGACACCACCGCATCGACCTCGAGCGGCTGGGAACGGTGCTGGGCGGTCCGGTCGAGATGGCGGACGCTGACACCGCCCGTCGCGCCACCGGGTTCGCGATCGGGGGGACACCACCGTTCGGCCATCCGACGCGGCTACCCACCTGGCTCGACCCCACGTTGATGACCCACGACGTGGTCTACGGCGCCGCGGGGACGCCCGACTCGTGTTTTCCGATCGCCCCTGACCAGCTGTTGGCCGTGACGGACGCCACCGTTGCGGCCTTCACGGCCGAGGGTTGAGCCGAACGACTCAGGCACACGTCGCCCCTGCCCACATACGGTTTTGCCGATGACCGGGCTCCAGCTGGACGCCGGTGCTCGCATGGCGCTCGATGTGGCGTTGGGAACCGCGAGCGCCATGGGCGACGAACGATGTGGAACTGAGTATCTGCTCTTCGGAGCGGTCGCGACCGCGTCCGGTGACATGGCCGAACTCTGCGAACTGTTCGCGCTCGACACGGCTCGCCTCGAGCGGGCCATCGTCGCGATCCGGGGCCACCGTTTCGAGCCGTCGGGCGAGGGCCACGTCGATCCCCCGATGAGCCCGCGGGCCGAGCTCGCCCTCCACGGCAAGTCGTTGTCGGGCGACGAGCGACGTTCGTCGTTCGATCTCGTACTCGGCTGTCTGGCCGACCCGCGCTCCGGCGCGGCGACGGTGCTTCGGCATCTCGGCGTGCGCCTCGGAGAGATCCGGCGCCTCGTGGAACTCGGCGCGGCCCGGCTCGACCGGGACGAGGTCGAGAACCTGATCTCCGCCCTCGACCGCCGGGGCGGGGCTCACCACTCGTGGTGGGGCCCGGAGGCGGACGCGGGTGTGGCTCGCGTCGGGCTGCCCAACCAACGCCGGCAACTGATCGCCCGCAGCCAGACGGCGGAGCTCACGCTCGACGCCGTCGTCGCCGGTCCCGACGGGTTCGGCCTGACCGTCACCGTCACCAGCCTGGGGGACTGGGTGCTGCCGCCGGTCTGGGAGTCGATCGAGTACCTGAGTCCGGGCGTGGGGGCCGAGCACCGCCTGGCCCCCGACGTGATCACGCTCGACCTGCGCTATCCCGACGGCACGCACCTGTCCAACCGCGCCGGCAACCACCGCTGGCGCGGCGACATGCCCACGCCGGGAGCGCTGGTGCGCCTCGGTACCCGCCGCACCGTCGAGGACCGCAACGATCGTCGACGGCCGGTCCGTCACACCGAGACGACCGAGTGGTGGGCGTGGCCGCTGCCGATCGAAGGTGACATCGAGTTGGTGGTCCGGTGGCCGGCCGAAGCGGTCGACGGAAGCGTCGTCATCGACGGCGGGGCGATCGCGGCGCGGGCAGCGTCACTGCGGCCGTTTTGAGCGCGGTTCACCACTTGTGGTGAACTCGGCCGCGTATGGCCCAGCTACCCGACATCGACTTCACCCTCGAGTATCCCTACACCCGCACGACCGGTCCGATCATCGGCCCGTTCCTGACCGGGCTGCGCGACGGACGCATCCTCGGTACGCGGGTCGGTGACCGAGTGATCTGTCCACCCCTCGAATACGACCCCGCCGACGGCTCCACCGTCGGGCCCGAGAACCTCGTCGAGGTCGGCCCGGCCGGCACCGTCGAAGGGTGGACGTGGGTCGCCGAACCCACGTCGAAGCATCCGTTCGACCGCCCGTTCGCCTTCGCCCAGATCCGCCTCGACGGTGCCGACACCACCATGCTGCACGCAGTCGACGCCGGCTCGATCGACAACATGTCGACCGGCATGCGCGTCGTCGTCCGGTTCAACGACGAGCGGGTCGGGTCGGTCACCGACGTGTACTTCGTGCCGGGTGAGGACGCCCCCGACGCCCCGAGCGTCGATGCCGACGCGGAGCCGGTCGGGATCATGGAGCACCTCATCGGCGTGCGTATCCGTGAGCCGCTGCAGCCCTTCCGGAAGCGCTTCCTCGAAGGGCTTCTGCAGAAGAAGATCATCGGCCAGCGAAGCCCGGCGGACGGCAAGGTCCACGTGCCGAGCCGAGGTTACGACGCCATCAACCGCGTGCCGATGACCGAGGACGACGACGTCGAGGTGTCGGGTCGCGGCACGGTCACGTCGTACACCGAGATCACGCCGATCCAGTACCACGGCCAGACCGAGACCGAGCCCTACATCCGGTGCTCGGTCCTGCTCGACGGCGCCGACACCACGATCGGCGGCGTCGACATACGCGACATCCCGATCGAGGAGTTCAAGGTCGGCATGCGATTGCAGATCGTATGGCGTGACGACATCTCGTTCGACGACGAGGACAACCGGGCCTACGGCCTCAACGAGAGCGTGTACGAGCGATGGGAGCGAACCGGCGAGCCCGATGTCGATCCCGATCTCGTGAAGGAGCACAACTTCTGATGGCCTTTGAACCGCAAGAGAACGACATCGCGATCGTCGGGGTGGCCCAGACGGCAGCCCACGCTCGCTTCGACGGCCCCGAGGTCGTCCTGATCATGGAGTGCGTCAACCGCCTCCTCGGCGACGCCGGCATCGAGCGCGACGACGTGGGATTCACGATCGCCGGCAGCTGCGACTATCTGTCGGGCATGCCGTTCGCCTTCGTCTCGAACGTCGACGGCATGGGTGCATGGCCCCCGGTCTACGAGTCACACGTGGAGATGGACGGCGCCTGGGCGCTGTTCGAGGCCTGGCTCCGTCTCCAGATGGGCGACATCGACGTCGCCATGGTCGTCGGTTCGGGGAAGTCCTCCCCGTGCAACGCCCGCGAGGTGTTCCACCTCCAGGCCGACCCCTACGTCGTCGCTCCACTGGGGCTCGACCCGGATGCCCTCGCCGGCATCCAGGCCCGTGCCCTGATCGACGCCGGCAAGGCGACCGAGGCCGACATCGCCGACGTGGTGGCGAGGAGCCGGGCGGCTGCCGCGGCCAACCCCAACGCCCAGGTGGCGGGTTCGGTCTCGATCGACGAGCTGCTCGCCGCGCCCTACGACATGGCCCCTCTGCGGGCCCACGACGTGTCGCCCAAGGCCGACGGCGCCGCCGCGCTCCTGATCGCCCGGCGCGACCGGGCCCGGGAGCTGACCGACAACCCCGTGTGGATCACCGGTCTCGATCACCGCATCGAGTCGCATCATGCGGGCTTGCGTGACCTCACCGACTCCGAATCGACCCGGCTGGCCGCGGCCGGAGCCGGCGTCGCCGACGGAGCCGTCGACGTCGCGGAACTCCACACCACCCACGCCCACGAGGAGATCATCCTCCGGGCCGCCCTCGGTCTCGGCGACGACACGCAGATCAATCCCTCCGGCGGTCCGCTGGCCGGTGACCCCGTGATGGCGACGGGCCTGACCAGGATCATCGAGGTGGCGAAACGCATCGCCGCCGGCGATGCATCCCGCGGCGTCGCCCATGCGGCCTCCGGAGCCGCACTTCAGCAAAACCTCGTGTGTGTCCTCCAGGAAGGTGCGTGACATGGCTCGTCCGTGTGCAGTGGTCGGTATCGGCCAGACGAAGTACAAGCGGCAGTTGCCGGTCACGCTCGACGGGCTCGTCCGCGAGGCGGCGTTGCAGGCCCTCGAGGACGCGAACCTGACGTTCGCCGACATCGATGCGGTCGTCATCGGCAAGGCCCCCGACGCCCTCGAGGGCGTCGTGATGCCCGAGCTGTCGCTGGCCGACGCGCTGGGTGCGGTCGGCAAGCCCATCCATCGGGTCCACACCGCGGGCTCGGTCGGTGCCTCGACGGCGATCTCTGCGGCGGTGCTCGTCGAGAGCGGTCGCTACGACACCGTCCTCACCGTCACCTACGAGAAGCAGTCGGAGGGCAACGCCACGTGGGCGCTCTCCGGCGGCCGATCGGGCGGACAGGGCGCCGGTGGCACGTTCGCGCCGTGGATCCGCGAGTACATCCGCCGCTCCAAGGCGCCCGAGCACATCGGGTGGAAGGTCGCGGTGAAGGACCGGCTCAACGCGCTGAAGAACCCCAACGCCCACCTCCATCTCGAGGACATCAGCATCGAGAAGGTCAAGGAATCCCCGATGCTGTGGGACCCGATCCACTTCCTGGAGTCGTGCCCGTCATCGGACGGCGCGGCGGCGATGGTTCTCACCAGCGAGGACAAGGTCTCGCGGTCGCCCAACAAGCCGGCGTGGGTGCTCGGTCATGCCAAGCGCACCGAGTTCTCGACGTTCCCCGGTCGAGACACGATCCGCATCCAGGCCGGCCTCGACTGTGCCGAGGCGCTCTACAAGAAGGTCGGCATCACCGACCCCCGCAAGCAGATCGACGCGGCCGAGCTCTACGTGCCCTTCAGCTGGTACGAGCCGATGTGGCTGGAAGGTCACCTGATCGCCGAAGAGGGCGAGGGTTGGAAGATGACCGATGAGGGCGCCACGGAAATCGGCGGCGACTTCCCGGTCAACTGCTCGGGTGGCGTGCTGTCGTCCAATCCGATCGGCGCGTCGGGCATGATCCGGTGCCTCGAGGCGGCCAATCAGGTACGCGGCACCGCCGGCGACTATCAAGTCGACGGCGCGAAGGTCGCGCTGGGTCACGCCTACGGCGGGGCCGCGCAGTACTTCGCGATGTGGATCGTGTCGTCGGAGCTGCAACCAGACTTCACCTAGAGGAAGCCCCATGGGATCAGTTGAAGGACGCGTCGTCGTCGTCACCGGCGCGGCACGTGGTCTCGGTCGTGCCCACGCCCTGGCCTTCGCAGCCGAGGGTGCCAAGGTCGTCGTGAACGACCTCGGTGTCGAGCGCGACGGCAGCGCGGGCACGAGCGACGCCGCAAACGACGTGGTGGAGGAGATCGTCGCGGCCGGTGGTGAGGCGGTCGCCAACGCGGCCGATGTCGCCGACTGGGACCAGGCCCACGCCATGATCCGCCAGGCGATCGACACGTTCGGGCGACTCGACACGCTCGTGTGCAATGCCGGCTTCCTGCGCGACCGGATGCTGGCCGGAATGTCGGAGGACGAATGGGACTCGGTGACCCGCGTCCACCTCAAGGGGCACTTCGCCCCGGCCCGACACGCGATCGAGTACTGGCGGGACGAGTCGAAGGCCGGCCATCAGGTCGATGCCCGCGTGGTCAACACGTCGTCGGGTGCCGGGTTGGCCGGTTCGATCGGCCAGGGGAACTACGCCACCGCCAAGGCCGGCATCGCCCTCCTCACGATCCAGCAGGCGGCCGAATGGGGCCGCTACGGGGTGCGCTGCAACGCCATCGCCCCCGACGCACGTACCCGTATGACCGAAGGGGTCTTCTACAGCGCCGAGATCCCCGAAGGCTTCGACGAGAAGGCGCCGGAGAACATCTCGCCGCTGGTCGTCTGGCTCGGCAGCGAGGACTGCGACGTCACCGGGCGGGTCTTCGAGAACACCGCGGGGCAGCTCAACGTGTGTGACGGCTGGCAGAAGGGGCCCATCGAGTCGGTCGGCGACCGTCGCATGACGGTGGCCGAAGCCGGCGAACTGGCCCGACGCTCGATCGCCGGCGAACGAGCGCCTCAACCGGTGCACGGCGCCCAGGCCTGATCACGCGGTGGACTTCGACGACACGCCCGAGGAAGCCGCCTGGAGAGCGGAGTGCAACGAGTTCCTCCGCGCCCACGCCGAGCTGAAGCCGGAGAAGGCGGATCTCGGGCAGAGCTACTGGGCCAAGGCCCGCGACGCCGCGGACGAGGCCGACTACGCGGCGCGCAGTCGGCAGTGGCAGCGCACGAAGTTCGATGCCGGATGGGCCGGCCTGACCTGGCCGGTCGAGTTCGGGGGTCGGGGCCTCTCCAGCCATTTCGCGGGCATCTTCGCGGAGGAGGAGCAACGCTACGACCTCCCGCAGGGCCAGTTCGCCCAGTCGATCGGCATGGCCGGGCCGACGATCATCGTCCACGGCACCGACGAGCAGAAGGAGCGCTATCTGCGACCGATGCTCACGGGGGAGGAGACCTGGTGTCAGTTGTTCTCCGAGCCGGGAGCGGGGTCGGATCTCGCCGGTCTCCGGACTTCAGGCGTGGTGGACGGTGACGAGATCGTCGTCAACGGACAGAAGGTCTGGACGTCGAATGCCCGGGAGTCGGCCCACGGGATGCTCCTCGTACGC
>JAUIML010000023.1 GCA_030432715.1 Acidimicrobiia bacterium
GAAGGGTCTCGGTGTGAAGTGCATCTATGTGGCGATCGGCCAGAAGGCCTCGACCGTCGCGCAGAACGTCGCCACGCTCGAGGAGCTCGGCGCCATGGAGTACACCACCGTGGTCGTCGCCCCTGCGTCCGACCCCGCCCCGTTCAAGTTCCTGGCCCCCTACGGCGGCTGCGCCATGGGTCAGCACTGGATGGAGAACGGCGAACACGCCCTCATCGTCTACGACGACCTCTCGAAGCAGGCCGAGGCCTACCGCCAGGTGTCGCTGCTGCTGCGTCGCCCGCCGGGTCGCGAGGCCTTCCCCGGCGACGTGTTCTACCTGCACTCCCGTCTGCTCGAGCGGGCGGCCAAGCTGTCCGACGAGCTCGGTGCCGGCTCGCTCACGGCCCTTCCGGTCATCGAGACCAAGGCCGGCGACGTGTCCGCCTTCATCCCGACCAACGTGATCTCGATCACCGACGGTCAGATCTTCCTGCAGGACGACCTCTTCAAGTCGGGTATCCGTCCGGCCGTCGACGTGGGCATCTCGGTGTCACGCGTGGGTGGCGCGGCGCAGGTCAAGGCCATGAAGACGGCCACCGGCACGCTCAAGGGCGATCTCGCCCAGTTCCGCGAACTCGAGGCGTTCGCCGCCTTCGGGTCCGACCTCGACGCGGTGTCGAAGGCCCAGCTCGAGCGGGGTTACCGCCTCACCGAGCTGCTGAAGCAGGGCGTCAACACTCCCTACCCGGTGCAGGATCAGGTCGTCTCGATCTGGGCCGGAACCAACGGCTTCCTCGATTCGCTCCCCGTCGAAGACGTGCTGCGGTTCGAGCGCGAACTGATCGACTGGTTCAACAGCCGCCACAGCGACATCATGGACGAGATCCGCACCAACGGTGTGATCCCCGACCAGGACGCGTTCGCCGCCGGAGTCCAGAGCTTCGCCGATCAGTTCACGCCCAGCGTCATCGACGGGGAGGAGCCCGAGGCCGAGGCCCAGGGCGCCGCCCACACGATGGTGGTCGACTCCGACACGACGCTGCCCGAAGAAGACATCACCCGAGACGAGGACTGAGGTAACTCATGCCGGGAGGGAAGGAGCGCGAGCTCAAGCGCCGTATCGCGAGCATCGGCTCGACGAAGAAGATCACGCGCGCCATGGAGCTCATCGCGGCCACGCGTGTCGTGAAGGCGATGCAGCGCGCCGATGCGGCTCGCCCCTACGCCCGCCAGATCACCTCGGTGATCGAGAACCTCGCCGCCGGCGGTGCCTCGGTCGACCACCCTCTGCTGCGCGAGGCCGACGACGTCAAGCGGGTCGGCTTCATCGTGATGGCCGGCGACCGTGGTCTGGCCGGTGCGTTCAACTCGAACCCGATCCGCGCCGCGGAGCGTCAGCTGATGGCGCACCAGACCGAAGGCAAGGACTACGTCCTGTTCTGCGTGGGCAAGAAGCCCGCCGCCTATTTCCGGTTCCGCAACTATCGCGTCGATCATGCCTACGACGGGTTCACCGCCGATCCGACCTACGAAGACGCGCGTCGGATCGCCGACGAGGTCGCCGACGCGTTCATCTCCGGTGAGGTCGACGAGGTCGAGCTGATCTACACCGAGTTCGTCTCGATGGGCACCCAGCGCGTGTCGGTGCGCCGCTTCCTGCCGTTGGAGGACACGTCGGTCATGGCCGAGGTCGGCGGCGGGTCCGCCGAGGCCACCGCGTCGTACGAGTTCGAACCCTCCCCCGAGGCCGTCCTCGAGTCGCTCCTGCCCCGCTACATCGAAGCCCGTCTCTTCGGCGCGTTGCTCGACAATGCCGCGTCGGAACACGCCAACCGGCAGCGGGCCATGAAGTCGGCGACCGACAACGCCGAGGAGCTCATCACGAAGCTCAGTCGTGAGATGAACGCCGCCCGTCAGGCGTCGATCACCACCGAGATCATGGAGATCGTCGGTGGTGCCGAAGCCCTCGGCTCCGGTGCCGGCGACGAACTCGACGTCGCGTCGCTGCTGGCGGAGATCGCCGGCACCGACGGCGCCCTCGCGCCGGCCGCCGCCACCCTCGCCAACACCCACCCCTCTCCGGAATCCTGATCAGGAGCACCACCCAATGACCGTCACCGAGAACGATCTCAAGCAAGGACGCATCGTCGGCATCGCCGGCCCGGTCGTCGACATCGAGTTCCCTCCGGGACACCTTCCCGAGATCAACACCCAGCTCGACTTCGATGTCAGCATCGCCGGCGAGACGATCAACGTGCCCGCCGAGGTCGCTCAGCAGATCGGCCACAACCGGGTCCGGGCCATCGCCATGAAGCCCACCGACGGCCTCGTCCGCGGTGCGCCGGTGCGCAACACGGGCCACGGCGTGCAGGCGCCGGTGGGCGACGGCACCCTCGGCCACATCTGGAACGTGATGGGTGAGTGCCTCGATCAGCCCGGTCTCACGACCGAGCAGTACTGGGACATCCACCGCCCGGCCCCGAGCTTCGACGCCCTCGAGCCGTCGGCCAAGATGTTCGAGACCGGCGTGAAGGTCATCGACCTGCTCACCCCCTACAAGGAGGGTGGCAAGATCGGTCTGTTCGGCGGTGCCGGGGTGGGCAAGACGGTGCTCATCACCGAGATGATCACCCGGGTGGCGTCCAACCACGGCGGTGTGTCGGTGTTCGCCGGCGTGGGTGAGCGCACCCGCGAAGGCACCGACCTCTTCATCGAGATGGGTGAGACCGTCATGGGCGACGGTGTCACCACCGTGCTCGACAAGGCCGCCCTCGTCTTCGGCCAGATGGACGAGCCCCCGGGAGTCCGCCTGCGCGTGGCGCTGTCCGGTGTGACCATGGCCGAGTACTTCCGCGACGTCCAGAACCAGGACGTGCTGCTGTTCATCGACAACATCTTCCGCTTCGTGCAGGCCGGCTCCGAGGTGTCCACCCTGCTCGGTCGCATGCCGTCGGCCGTGGGCTACCAGCCCACCCTGGCCGACGAGATGGGCGAGCTCCAGGAGCGCATCACCTCCACCCAGGGCAAGTCGATCACGTCGCTGCAGGCCGTCTACGTGCCCGCCGACGACTACACCGACCCGGCGCCGTTCACGTCGTTCACCCACTTCGACGGCACCACCGAGCTCTCCCGCGACATCGCGGCGCTCGGCATCTACCCGGCCGTGGATCCGCTGTCCTCGTCGTCCACCATCCTCGATCCGCTCGTCGTCGGCGACCGCCACTACAACGTCGCCCGGCGGGTGCAGGAGGTCCTCCAGCGCTACAAGGAGCTCCAGGACATCATCGCCATCCTCGGTCTCGACGAGCTCTCCGAGGAAGACCGGATCACGGTCGACCGGGCCCGCAAGGTCCAGAAGTTCCTGTCGCAGCCAATGTTCGTGGCCAAGACCTTCACCAACCAGGACGGTATCTTCACCCCGGTCGACGAGACCATCGAGTCGTTCGAGGCGCTCGTCAACGGCGACCTCGACCATCTCCCCGAGCAGGCCTTCTTCATGGTGGGTGGCGCCGAAGACGCCGAGCGCAAGGCCGCCGAACTCCAGGCCGAGGCCTGAGTCCGATGTTCGACGTCCAGGTCGTCTCTCCCGAAACGGTGTCCTACACCGGGCAGGCCGAGATGGTCGTCGCGCGGACCGTCGACGGTGGCGACATCGCCTTCCAGACCGGCCATGTGCCCTTCATCGGAGCGCTCGCCGTCTGGTCGGTCGACGTCATCAAGGACGTGGCCACGGATGACCGAGACACGTTCGCCGTACACCGCGGCTTCGTGCAGGTCAGCGGCGACGAGGTCACCATCCTGAGCGACGTCTCCGAGTCGAAGGACGCGATCGACGTCGCCCGGGCGGAGGCGGCTCGGGATCGGGCCCAGGCCGCGCTGCAGGCCGACGGCGACGATGCCGAGGCTGCGGCCGCGCTGCACCGGGCCGAGCTGCGGCTCAGGGTCGCCACCGGCGAGACCGCCTCGCACTGACCCGGGCGGCATTCGGGCGAAGCGTCACTACTCGACGACGATCTCCGCGATGCCCTCTTCGGCCGGCGGGTAGCGCATGTCGAGCCGTTCCAGCGCGTCGACGAGGATCTCGCTGATCACCAGGTTGCGGTACCACTTCCGGTCGGCCGGGATGACATACCAGGGTGCGTCGTCGGTGCTCGTGCGCTCGAGCATCACCCGGAAGGCCTCCTGGTAGTCGTCCCAGTGCTCCCGTTCGCGTAGGTCACCCGAGTCGAACTTCCAGTTCTTGTGCGGGGTGTCGATCCTCGCCTGAAGTCGTTCCCGTTGCTCGTCCTTCGAGATGTGGAGGAACAGCTTGACGATGGTCGTGCCCTCGTCGGCCAGCAGCTGCTCGAAGTTGATGATGTGGTCATAGCGCCGTGACCAGCGCTTCTCCGGCACGATGTCGTGGACGCGGACGACGAGCACGTCCTCGTAGTGCGAACGGTTGAAGATCGCGATCTCGCCGTTCTTCGGGGTGTGGCGGTGCACCCGCCAGAGATAGTCGTGGGCCAGTTCCTCGTCGGTCGGACGCTTGAACGAGGCAACCGTGACACCCTGGGGGTTGACCCCGTCGAACACGTGGCGGATCGTGCCGTCCTTGCCCCCGGTGTCGGTCGCTTGGATCACCACCAGCACCTTGTGCTTCCCCTCGGCGTAGAGGAGCTCCTGGAGCTCCTCCAGCCGTTCGTTCAATTCGGCGGTCCGCTGCTCGGCTTCGTCGCGATCCCAGCCGCCGTCGGCATCGGTGTCCCAGTCGTCGAGCGACACCTTCTTGCCGGGAGCCACGAGATAGTCGGAGAGATCCATTGCGACAGCATGCTTGATCGCGGTGGGGAATGTGCCGACAGGGAAGTCTGAGTCCATTCCGTTCAGGGGAGGTGTGTGGGTTGTCCCCCGCCGAAAGAGAAGCCCGTGCGACCGAGGTCGCGCTGACCACCGAGTTCCGGGCGGCCATCGACGATGCGCGCGAGCGCATCGCTGCGGTGCTCGAACCGGCCTGTCCCACCGCTGCGTTCCTGGCTGCCCTGCGCCACGAGGTCCAGCGTGCGATCGAGGATCCCTCCACGGTGCCCTACCCCGAACTCGCCGATGCCGAGGCCTACTGGGAAGCCACGGTCAAGCCCCAGAGCCGGTCGTTGCGCGACAACGTCGCGGCGATCGTCGAGTGGCTCGAGCAGCGGATCATCACGACGATGGAGGTCGCGGAGACGGATCTGAAGTCGCTCGTCGACACCGCCGCGGCCGATCCGGGTCCCGATCCGGCGGCGCTACGGGCGCTGGTGGGTCAGGAGGTCGAGGTTCGTTGTCTCGAACTCCACCACCAGATGGCCGAGGTGCTCGGTGTGCTGCCGTCCGAGTCGCCCATCGGTGCGGCGCGGGCTGCCGCCGAGGAAGCGATCCGCGCCACGGCGACCGCCGATGTCGAGGGCCTCAAGGAGGCCTATCTCCGCGATGCCGGTGGCGACGAAGCCCACCAGCGCTTTGCCGCCCAGCAGTGGTCGGAGACATTCGCCGACCGGGTGGCGCACCGCCACTCGATGCTCGCCGCCCAGCCGCCGTGGCGTCACCAGGAGTTCGCCCTCGTCGGCTACGAACGGGCGCGAGCCGAGATCGACCGGATCGTCGAGGAGACCACGGCCCGCCTGCAGGCGCCTCTGCGCGAGCTGCAGCCGCTGTTGGTGGCCCGCTTCGACGCCGCCGTCACCGCCGACGCCTGAGCGGCGCCAGACGACGCCGAGGCGCCTCAGCCGTAGTCGACGGCGCTGAACTCGCCGAGCTTGTCGATCTTGTGATGGGCCTCGACCTTGCGCACCGTGCCCGACCGTGACCGCATCACGAGCGACTCGGTGTGGCAACCGAGGCTGTCGAAGTGGACGCCGCGCAGGAGGTCGCCGTCGGTGATGCCCGTGGCGGCGAAGAAGCAGTCGTCGCTGCGGACGAGGTCGTCGACGGTGAGAACCTGGTCGAGGTCGTAGCCGGCCTCGACCGCCTCGGTGCGTTCGCGTTCGTTGCGGGGCCACAGGCGCCCCAGCTGCTGCCCGCCCATGCACTTGAGCGCCGCCGCGGTGATGACCCCCTCGGGGGTGCCGCCGATGCCGAAGAGGATGTCGGCGCCCGAGTCGGGCCAGGCGGTGGAGATGGCGCCGGCCACGTCGCCGTCGGGGATCAGCCGGATGCGGGCGCCGGCGGCGCGCACCTCGGCGATGAGCTCCTCGTGACGGTCGCGGTCGAGGATGACGGCGGTGAGGTCGCGTACCGACTCCCGCTTCGCTTCGGCCACGGCCCGGAGGTTCTCGGTGACCGACATGTCCATGCTGATCACGCCGGCGGCTTCGGGGCCGACCGCGATCTTCTCCATGTAGACGCACGGCCCGGGATCGAACATCGTGCCGCGGGGGGCGACCGCGATCACGGCGATCGCGTTGCCCCGACCGAGAGCGGTGAGCGTCGTGCCGTCGATGGGGTCGACGGCGATGTCGGTCTGGGGCGGCGTGCCGTCGCCGATCTGCTCGCCGTTGTAGAGCATCGGCGCTTCGTCCTTCTCGCCCTCGCCGATGACCACGATGCCGTCCATGGGCACGGTGCCGAGCACGACCCGCATCGCGTCGACGGCGGCGCCGTCGGCGCCTTCCTTGTCGCCGCGGCCCATCCAGCGGGAGGCGGCCATGGCTGCGGCTTCGGTGACTCGCACGAGTTCGAGCGCGAGATTTCGATCCGGGACTTCCTGGTTCGTCATGGGGAGGAACGGTAGTCGCCCGGACGATGTGGGACGATGACGGCCGTGGCATTCCGCAACCGCTTCCGCAACCGCGACTCCGACGCTCCCGAGGCCGATGCCGCGGATGCCGAGTCGACCGAGCTCACCGACGACGAGGGAGGGGAGTGGCTGGCCTACGAGCTCCACGAGTGGGCCGTCGAGTCCCGTTCGATGCTGGCCCAGTTGTTGTCGGCCGACGGGGTGACCCATTCGTGGCAGGGCACGACGTTGCTCGCCCACCAAGACGTCGAGGAACAGGTCGACGCGTTGATCGACGAGGTCGAGCAGGCCGATGCCCGCGAGCTCGACGCCGACGAGCCCCAGGTCGCCTTCGAGATGGACGGCTGGTCGGGCGAGCTCCAGGCCGCCCTGGCCGAGCGCTTGGGTGCCGTCGGCCTGCCCCACGAGTTCGACACCGACGGCGATCTGGTGTGTCACGAGGCCGACGAGGAGCAGGTCGAGCTGATCATCGAGGAGTTGCTCGCCCGGGCCGGCGACGAGGGGCTCGAGGAGCTCGACGGGCTCGATGCGAACGACCTCCTGAGTGCCCTCTTCGAGGCCACCGACCGTCTCCGCCGCGACGTGCACGACTCCAAGGGTGTGCTCGGCGTGCTGGAACACGGTCGTCGACTCCAGACGGCGGCGACCCCGTTCGGCTTCGCCGCCACGAACTGGGCGTCGCTTCGCGATGCGGCGGCCGACCTCTGCGACCTGATCGAGGACGAGGAATCGGTCGACGACGACATCGCCGACCTCGCCGTGCGTCTGCGCGACACCCTGCAACGCATCATCTGAGCGCGCCCGACTCAACTCGGTCCGCGATCGCCGTTTCCGACGTCCCGTAGCGGGTGTCGGCGCGTTAGCGTTGCAGCAATGTTGTTGGCCGAGGTCGAGGTGTATCACTCGCGTCCGATCGCCCCGACGCGTCGGGTCGCACTCGGCAACACGATGCTGCCCTGCGATCCCTCACCCGGGTTCGCCGGCCTGCTCCTCGGCGGGATCGCGGCCCGTTTCGCCATGGATCTCGATCCCGACGACGTGCCCGACATCGTCGCCTTGACCCACGAGCTCGAGGCGGGGCGGCGCATCCCACAACCGCGTCTCCGTCACCGGTTCCAGGACGACCGCGTCGGCCTGACCCCGAGCGCCCACCGGCTGCATCGTGACGACGACACCGACGCGATGCGCTTCCAGTTCACCGCCAACAAGGGCGCGCCGTCCCAGCAGGTGCTCGGGGCCGTCTACGCGGCCGGACGCCTCGACTCCCGCGCGCGAGGCGACGTGCTCGCCGCGGTCCGCAAGGGGCTCGCGTGGACGGGCGACCTCGGTCCGGCCCTCCTCGCCCACCTGGCGGGGCGGGGGCACGGTGCCCTCTCGTCGTCGGCCATGGCCGACCCGGTCGGCTGGGCCATGGGTGTGCTCGGCCTCTCGGCCCTCGACGAACGACCCGGCAAGGGTGTGGTCCAACGGGGCTATCGCGATGCGTTGCTCGCCGCCCATCCCGATCACGGCGGCGCCGACGACGAGGCCGCCCAGCGCATCGCCGACATCGGCGAGGCCCGGCGCATCCTGTTGGCCCGCTGACTGCTCCGCAGCGGCATCTCGTCACCGGTCTCGACGACGAGATCGTCGCCGTCGTCGGTGCCTTCGTCGCTGGCCTCTAGCCTCGCAAGGGTGTGGGACCGGATCCAAAGCCTCGAAAAAGAGCTGCGCGACGTGGAGATCCGCCTCGGTGACCCCGCCGTGCAGGCCGACCCGGCGCAACTGGCCGATCTCGGTCGGCGGTTCAAGGAGCTCGAGGAGATCGTCGGGGCGGGCCGTCGCCTGCGCGAGGCCACCGGGGACCTCGAGGCGGCCAACGAGATGCTGGCCGATGCGTCCGGCGACGACCGTGACGAGATGCTGGCCGAGGTCGCCGCGCTCCAGTCGCGCATCACGAACGGGGAGGAGGAACTGCGCCTGCTGCTCCAGCCCCGCGACCCCGACGCCGATCGCAACGTGATCATCGAGATCCGCGGCGCCGCCGGTGGGGAGGAGGCCAACCTGTTCGCCCGCGACCTGTTCGACATGTACGAGGCCTACGCCAAGCGTCAGGGTTGGCGGGTCGAAGTGCTCGGTTCGTCGCCGTCGGACCTGGGTGGCTTCTCCGAGATCACCGCGCTGATGAGCGGCGACGGCGTCTGGACGCGGATGAAGCACGAGGCCGGGACCCATCGCGTCCAGCGGGTGCCGGTCACCGAGTCCCAGGGACGTGTCCACACGTCATCGGCCACACTCATGGCCCTTCCCGAGGCCGAGGAGGTCGAGGTCGACATCAACGACAACGACCTCCGGGTCGACACCTACCGGTCGAGTGGGGCCGGCGGCCAGTCGGTCAACACCATGGACTCGGCGGTGCGCATCACCCATCTGCCGACCGGCGTCACCGTTTCGATGCAGGACGAGAAGAGTCAGCTCAAGAACAAGAACAAGGCGATGCGGGTGCTTCGCTCGCGACTCCTCGCGCTCGAGAAGGAGAAGGCCGACGCGGAGGCGTCCGATCTGCGCCAGAGCCAGGTCAGCACCGGTGACCGATCCGAGAAGATCCGGACCTACAACTTCAAGGAGAACCGGGTGACCGACCATCGCATCGGTCTCACCGTGCACAAGCTCGACCGGGTGCTGGCCGGCGAGCTCGACGACCTGAGCGACGCCATCGTCGCCGATGAGCGGCAGCGTCAGCTCGAGGCCGGAGACTGAACGTGGCGGACACGATCCCGTGGTCCGCCCTCCTGCGGGAAGCGGCGGACCTGCTGGGTGACCAGGATGCGCGGCGCATCGTCGAAGAGATCACCGGCGCCGAACCGGGGCGGCTGCACCGGGTGCTCGACGATCCCGTGACCGAGCGGGGCGTGGCCCGTTTCGACGCCATGCTGGCCCGGCGCCGCGCCGGCGAGCCGCTCCAGTACGTCCTCGGCCGATGGGGGTTCCGTTCCCTCGATCTGATGGTCGACCCTCGCGTGTTGATCCCCCGTCCGGAGACCGAGGTCGTGGCGGGCCTCGCCGTCGATGCGCTGCACGCGCGGGCCCGCACCGGCCAACGCGAGCTGATCGTGGCCGACCTGGGCACCGGTACCGGGGCGATCGCCCTGTCGATCGCGGTCGAGTGCTCGACCGCCCGCGTGATCGCCACCGACGCGTCACCCGACGCGCTGGCGGTCGCCCGCGCCAACCTCTCCGGCATCGGCCGGGCCGCGACGCGGGTGTCGCTCCACGAGGGGTCGTGGTTCGACGCCGTTCCCCCTGCCGCGGAGGGATCGCTCGACCTCATCGTGTCGAACCCGCCCTACGTGGCCGACCACGAGGACCTCCCGGAGGTGGTCGAGCGCTGGGAGCCCGCCGACGCACTGCGAGCCGGCCCCGACGGCCTCGACGACCTGCGCCACATCGTCGAACACGCGCCTCGGTGGCTCGCGCCGGCCGGCACCCTCGTGCTGGAGATGGCCCCCCAGCAGACCGAGGTGGTCGCCGAGATGGCGAGCGACCGCGGCCTCGCGCCTTCGATCCATCCCGACCTGGCCGGCCGCGCCCGCGCCGTGGTCGCCCGGAAAGCACCGGAGTAGCAACCCATGGAACCCGACGACCTGGCCAACGCCGTGCGCGCCCTGCGGGGCGGGGGAGTGGCGGTGATCCCCACCGACACCGTCTACGGCCTCGCCGCGGCCGCCGACGACACCGCGGCGGTCGAGTCCATGTTCGCCATGAAGCAGCGACCGGTCGACGTGAAGGTGGCCGTGCTGGTGACCGACGTCGACCAGGCCCGACAGTTCGTCGACCTCGGGCCACTCGGGGAGCGGCTGGCGGCGCGGTACTGGCCCGGCCCGTTGACCATCGTGGCCCACCGGCACGTGCCCGGGTCGCTGGCGGCCGGCGACGAGGAGACGCTGGGGGTGCGTTGCCCGGACGATGCCGTCTGTCGGGCGCTGGCGGCCGAGGTCGGCCCCATCGCGGCGACGAGCGCCAACCTGCACGGTGCCGACACGCCGGCTCGGGCTGCCGAAGTGGCCGAGTTGTTCCCCGACGTCGCCGTCGTGATCGACGACGGCCCGCGACCGGGATCGGCGTCGACCGTGGTGTCGGTGCTCGACGGTGCCCCCGTCGTGTTGCGCGACGGCCCGATCACGGCCGCCGACATCGAGGCGGTCGCGGCCGCCGACTCCTAAGCTCCGCTCATGCGCATCGCCGTCGGTTCCGACCACGCCGGGTTCCAACTGAAGCAGACGCTCGCCGAGCGCCTGCGCGACCTCGGCCACGACGTGGTCGACTGTGGCACCCATTCCGAGGATCGGGTCGACTATCCCGACTTCGGGGCCGCGGTGGGCCGCACGGTCGCCTCGGGTGACGCCGAGGGGGGACTCTGCGTCTGCGGGAGCGGCATCGGCATCGCCATGGCGGCCAACAAGATCGCGGGCATCCGGGCCGCGACCGTGCACGACGCCACCTCGGCTCGGCTCGCCAGAGAGCACAACGACGCCAACGTGATCTGCATCGGCGAGCGGTTGACGGGTCAGCAGGTGGCGCTCGATGCGCTCGACGCCTGGCTGGAGGCCGAGTTCGAGGGGGGCCGCCACGAGGGCCGGGTGGCCAAGCTCGACGCCCTCGGCGGCGAGGTCGTCGGCCAACCGGACTGACGACGGAGCAGGGCGGTACGCTGCCCCTGATCCTGCCATCCGAGGAGCCTCCATGCCCTGGCCCAGCACTGCCGACGACCCCGTTCTCGACCTGATCAGGAAGGAAGAGGCCCGTCAGAACTCCACGGTTCAGCTGATCGCGTCGGAGAACTTCGCCTCACCGGCGGTGATGGCGGCCACGGGTTCGGTCCTCACCAACAAGTACAGCGAGGGCTATCCGGGCAAGCGCTACTACGGCGGCAACATGGTCGTCGACGACATCGAGGACGAGGCCCGCCGCCGGGTCTGTGCGCTCTTCGGGGCCGAGCACGCCAACGTGCAACCCCACGCCGGCGCCGTGGCCAACATGGGCGTCTACCAGGCCCTGCTCGAGCCGGGCGACACCGTGCTGGGCATGAGCCTCGACCATGGTGGTCACCTCACCCACGGATCGCCCGTCAACTTCTCGGGGCTCCAGTACCACTTCGTGTCCTATGGCGTGACCGCGAGCGACGAACGCATCGACTTCGACGAGGTTGCCGCGAAGGCTCACGCCGAGAAGCCGAAGATGATCGTCGCCGGAGCCACCGCCTATCCCCGGATCATCGACCCCCAGCCGCTGCGCGACATCGCCGACGAGGTCGGAGCCCTGCTGATGTTCGATGCGGCCCACATCGCCGGCCTGATCGCCGGTGGTCAGCACCCGAACCCCCTGCCGCTGGCCGACGTCATGACGTTCACCACTCACAAGACCCTGCGGGGCCCCCGCGGTGGCTGCATCCTCACCCGCGAGGAGTTCGGGGCGAAGATCGACAAGGCGATCTTCCCGGGGATCCAGGGTGGTCCTCTCGAACACGCCATCGCCGCCAAGGCCATCGCCTTCGGCGAAGCCGCCACCGAGGAGTTCTCGGCCTACGCGGCGCGCATCGTCGAGAACGCGAACGCCCTGGCCGAGGCCCTCGCCGGTCATGGCTTCCGCCTTGTCAGCGGCGGCACCGACAACCACCTGATGCTCGTCGACCTCCGCGGTTTCGACGAGGAGCTGACCGGCAAGGAGGCCCAGGCGGTGCTCGACGACGCGGGCATCAGCCTCAACAAGAACACCGTGCCCGACGACCCGCGTTCGCCCTTCGTCACGTCAGGGGTGCGGATCGGTACTCCGGCCGTCACCACCCAGGGGATGGGCCCGGCCGAGATGGGCACGATCGCGGAGCTCATCGCCCGGGCGCTGCGCGATCGCGACGATCTCGCCGCCGTCGCCGCGGTGAAGGCCGATGCGGCCACCCTGTGTGCCGAGTTCGCGCCCTATCCGGGCCTGGGGGGCTGAGGATCGGGAACCGGCGGACGGCGCCTCGATGCCGGCCCTCTCGGCCTATCTGATCGTCGGCGCCACTGCCGCGCTGGTCACCTTCGCGACCGTGCCCCTGGTGCGGCGGTTGTCGGTGCGAATCGGCGCCGTCGCTCCTCCCGACGAGCGACACGTCCACCTCGTGCCCACCCCGCGGGGCGGTGGGGCGGCGATGATGCTCGGTCTGCTCGTCGCCTTCGGTGCGGCCGCGTTGATCGACGACTTCTCGGGGGTGATGGCGGCCCGGACGGAGATGGTGGGTGTCGTCGTGGCCGCCGCGGTCATCTGGAGCGTCGGCTTCATCGACGACGTCCGCGAGATCTCTCCGCCGGCCAAGCTCGCGGGAATGGTGCTGGCCGGCTCGATCATGTCGCTCACCGGCGTGTCGATCCTCTTCTTCCGGGTGCCCTTCTTCGACCTGCTCTTCCTCTCCGCCGACTGGTCGGCGCTCGTCACCGTGCTGTGGGTTCTGGGCATGGCCAACGCCGTGAACTTCATCGACGGTCTCGACGGGTTGGCCGGCGGGATCATCGCGATCGCCTCTGCCACCTTCCTGCTCTACGCCCTCCAACTCGGCAACGAAGGCGTGCTCGATCCCAACAATCCCGGCGCGTTGTGGGCATCGATCACCCTCGGGCTGTGTGTCGGCTTCCTGCCCCACAACGTTCACCCGGCCCGGATCTTCATGGGCGACGGCGGTGCCCTGCTGCTCGGCCTGCTGATGGCCGCCTCGACGATGTCGGTCGGAGGGCGAACCACGGAGGAGTTCTCGGGCCAGGCGTTCTTCTTCTTCGCCCCGATCTTCATCCCGTTGGTGATCCTCGGCGTGCCGATCCTCGACACGCTCTTCGCCATCGCCCGCCGCGCGGTGAAGCGCAGCGCCGTGGCCGAGGCCGACAAGGAGCATCTCCATCACCGGCTGATGCGGCTGGGCCACGGCCACCGGCGTTCGGTGTTGATCCTGTGGCTGTGGACGGCCCTGCTGTCGGCGTTCGTCCTCTATCCGACCTACACCGGGGAAGGTGATGCGGTGGTGCCGATCGGGGTCGCCGCCCTCGCGCTCGGACTCTTCACGGTCTTCCATCCGAGATGGCGGGGGGCCGCGATCGAGGTGGACCACGCCGATCTCGACGCGATCGAGGAGGCCAACGCCCGGCTCAGATCACCTCGACGGGGACGCCGGCCGTCACCCTGAGTTCCTCGACCATCTGGGTGATGTCGTCGTTGTGCATGCGGATGCATCCCGACGAGACGTTGGTCCCCAGGGTGTCGGGGTCGTTGGTGCCGTGGATCCCGAGCTGGCCCGGCCCGCCGTTGAAGGTGACGAATGTGTCGCTGAATCCCGACAGGCCGTAGGCGAAGGCGCCGTAGACGGAGTCGGGTGAGGGTGGCCGGATGATCTCGGTCGTGTAGTAGCGGCCGAGCGGGGTCGGGGCGTTGTCGCGGGCGACACCGACGGTCGTCTCGAGCACCACCTGTTCCTTGTCGAACACGGTGAGCCGGAACTGATCGAGTGCGACCCGGATCGCGAAGTTGTGGCGCAGCAGGTCGACGCTGTCGACGCGGATCCAGCCGTAGGTGCCGTTGGGGCGGGTCGGGAGGAGGACCCGATAGTGGTCGGCGCCGTCGAAGTCGTCGACGAGGAACACCAGGTCGCCACCCGACGCGATCGGGTTCGCGAAGGTCCAGCGGGCCACGCCGTCGCCGGGCGTCTCCTCGACCGTCACCTCCGGGACGCGAGCGCGGGCCACGAACGACACGCCGACGCGTTCCTCCGGCGGCTCGACGGAGTCGCGCAACGCCTGCATGGGTGAGACGTCGGTCGGCGTCGTGGTCGAGTCGGGGATGGCCTCGATCGTGGAACCGGGGGCCGTGGTCACGCCCGGTCGGAGCGGGATGTCGACGCCCTCGTAGGGCTCGAGCAGATCACGTTCCGGGGCGGTGCACGCCACGAGTCCCAGCGCACCGGAGGCCAGCAGGAATGCGCGTCGGTCCATCGCCATGACCGTACCGCTCAGCGGTCCTCCGGGTTGATCTCCTCGAGCTCCATCCCCGCGGTCTCGGGATAGCGGCGCACCACGAGCCAGGCCACGATCAGCGGTCCGGTCGCCAGGATCGCGAGGGCGGGCCCGATCTCGCCGAGCCGCTCCGACACCTGGCCGACGAAGATCAGGCCGACGGCGCTGCCCACCACCCCGACGGTGACGATGATGCCGTTGGCCCGGCCCCGATCATGGGTGCCGAACATCTCCGGCCCGTAGACGGCCAGCGCGGGCACGGCGATCCCGCCGAGCACGACTCCCAGCAGGGTGAGGATCCAGAGGGCGGCGCCGCCCGAGAAGTACGCGAGGGTGGCGAAGGTCGCGCCGATCAGCAGGCCGGTCGCCCCGACGGCCCGTCGACCCCGGGTCTCGGCCAGATAGCCGCCGAGCAGGACCCCCAGTCCGGCCGGCGTGGCGGTCACCAGCGTGAAGTTCGAGATGCCCGAGGCGCTGAAGCCCTGCTCGTCCTTCAGGAAGTCGTTCTGGAAGCTGGAGGCCGGGGCGAAGAACATCGACAGGAGGAACGCCGAGCCGGCCAGCAGGATCAGGCGCTCGCGGCGGCGGGTCCGTTGCTCGGCGGTGAGCGCGGGAGCGGAGGTGTCGACCGCGTGGGCGAAGCGCTGTGTCTCGGGGAGCCGGCGTCCGACCCAGACGATCACCAGGATCCCCAGCCCACCGACCAGGTAGACACCTCGCCACCCCCGGACGCCGAGATCGGCCAGCCGCAGGACGTTGACGGCGATGCCGGAGCCGAGGCCCGCCGACAGGACGAGGACCGACGCGGCCCAGGCGCGACTTCGCGCCGGCATCTCCTCGGCCGCGACGATGGCGATGAGGATGCCCAAACCGGTCGAGAACCCTCTTGCGATCAGCTGCGACCCGCCGAGGGTCCAGATGTCGGGACTGAGTCCGCCGAGCAGCGTGAAGAGGCAGCTCCCGAGTCCGGCGACCACCAGCATCGTCTTTCGCCCGCGACGATCGGCGAGGGCGACGGTGACGAGGCTGAAGAGCACCCCGGCCCGGGCCACGCCCAGCACCCACCCCTGGGCGCTGTTGCCGCGGCCGAACTCGTCGGTCGCGAAGCTGATCGTCTGCGTGAGCACCGTCCCGAGATAGCCGTCGACGATCTGGGCGGCCGCGAGCAACCCCAACACCATGGCCGCGCGCGTGTCGAGCCGATCGGGTGGTGCCCACCAGTAGCCGAACGAGTCCCGTCGGTTGCGCAGGGCGCGGGCGACCGGCAGCCGGAACAACCAGCCCCACACCGGGATCGCGAGGCGGTAGGTCGTCGTCTCCCGCACCCGCCAGGACTCCCCGGCCGGTTCGACGTCGACGCGGCGTTCGTACTCACGGAACGGCCCCTCGGTCAGCCCGTATCGACCGTCCTCCGGGTCGGCCTCCGCGACGATGTCGTTTCTCGGTGCTCGGAGGCGGGCGAGTTCGGCGTCGTCGCACGTGGTTTCGGTGCGGATCACGCGACGGCGGCTCACGGGACCCGATCGTACGCCTGGCTCACCCCTCGGCGGTGCGCTCGCGTATCCTTCCGGGGTGCAGTTGCTCGACGACCCCCGCGCCGACGATCTCTCGCCCTCCGCCCGCCGACTGCTCCGGCGACCCCGCCCCCGATTCCGTGGCGTGCTCCATCGGTGGGCGGCCGTGGTGTCGGTCGTGGCCGGCATCGTGCTGACCGTCGGCGCCGACGGACGCCGGGCGACGGTGGCGATGGCCGTCCTGTGCCTGGGCAACACGGCGATGCTCGGGGTCAGCGCGGTCGTCCACCTCCGCGACTGGCCGATCGAGCGGGTCGAGCTCATGGTGCGGCTCGACCACTCGGCGATCTTCCTCATGTTCGCGACGACGGCGACGCCGATCGCGGTGCTCGCCCTCGAACCCCCGGTCGCCGGCTGGATGCTCGGGGTGGCGTGGACGGGAGCGGTCCTGGGGATCATCGCCGAATGGATCCCGGTCCACCCGCCCGCCGGTGTCGTCAACGGTGCCTATCTGGTGTTCGGCTGGTCGATGGTGGTCTTCGTCCCGTGGATGATCACGAAGCTGACCGCGGGCGAGGTGGCGCTCCTCCTCGGCGGCGGTGCGGCCTACACCGTGGGCGCGATCGTGGTCGGTGCCCGGTGGCCCGACCCGTGGACCGATTCCTTCGGCTACCACGAGATCTGGCACGTGTTCGTGGTTGTGGCGGTCTGTCTCCACGCCGCGATGGCCGTCTCGCTGGCCTGGTAGCCGCTACATCGTGAAGGTGTCGGGCCAGGCGTCGCTGCGGATCATGGCGTCGGCCCCGCCGTCGACGAAGATCACCGAGCCGCAGGCGAAGCGGGCCGCCGGTGACAGCATGAAGACGATCCAGTCGGCGATCAGCTGGGGGGTCGCCGGTTCACCGGTCGGGATCGGGAAGTTCTCCATCAGCGGCCCGAAGTCGGCATCGTCCTTGCCCTGCTGGAACAGCGGTGTCTGCACGGGACCGGGGGCGATCACGTTGAGCGTGATGCCCTGACCGACCCAGTCGTCGGTCACGGCGGCCCTCCGGCACCAGCGGGAGATGGCGAGCTTGGCGCTGCCGTAGCCGATGGCGCCGTCGAAGGGCTCCGGTACCGACTCGACGATCCCGACCGCCTTCTCCTCGTCGCCGGCCAGGAACGCCTCGATCAGTTCGGGCGGGAGATTCGGTGACGTGGTCGAGGAGTTGGACCCGACCTGCACGACCTGGGCCGCCTCGGCCGCGGCGAGCGCGGGTCGCAGACCCTCGAGGAGGGCGAGTGAACCGAAGTAGTTCACCCGGGCGATGATGTTGCCTCGCAAGGGCGGGCCGAGGCCGGCCGCGGTGACCAGTCCGTCGAGTGTGCCGCCACAGCGTTCGAGCGTCTCCGAGACGGCACCGGCGCGGCCCTCGTCGGTGGAGAGGTCGCCGATGACCTCGGCGTCGCGCAGGTCGATGCCGATGACGGAGTGGCCGGCAGTCTCGAGCGTCGCTCGCGTCGCCGCGCCGATGCCCGATGCCGATCCGCTGATGGCGTAGGTCCCCACAGTGCTCCATTCGTCGGTGACTGGTGCACGATGATCGTCCGACTACGCCAAACTGGGCAAATGGATGCAGCAGAACGCCTCGCGGCGCTCGAGGCGGAAGGTCGCCGTCTGATCGACGTCGCGAGCACCGACCTCGATGCCGATCTTCCGACGTGCCCCGATTGGCGAGCCGCCGACCTGTTGGGTCACGTCGCCGGGGTCTGGGAGGCGTTCCGGTTGATCGTCGAGTCGGCGTCCACCGAGGCGCCCGACTTCGGCGCGCTGGCGGCGCCTCCCTCGGACCGCGATGCGCTCACGACCTTCGCGCAGGAGCGGCTCGAGCTGCTGGGAGCAGCCCTGGGCTCGGCCGACCCCCGGCTACCTCTCTGGAGCTGGATGGGGGAGAAGTCGGTCGCGTCCTACCGACGTCGTGCCCACCTCGAGACGGTGGTGCACCGAGTCGATGCCGAGCTCGGTGTCGGCGATCGCACCCCGGTGGAGCCGAGCGTGGGCGTGGACGGGGTCGACGAACTCGTCACGGAGTTCCTCGCCGGGCGGACCGATGGCGTTCCGTCGGGCTCGCTGCATCTCCACCAGACGGACGGCGACGGCGAGTTCATGCTCGACGTGGTCGACGGCGCGGTGGTGGTCTCCCGGGCCCACGCGAAGGGCGATGCGGCGCTGCGGGCGGGCGGTGAGGACCTGCTGCTGGTCATGTGGGGCCGGCGCCCGCTCGACGGACTCGAGCTGTTCGGTGACGGGTCGGTCGCCGAACAGTGGATCGCGTTGTCGCCGTGAGCGACCCGGCGGAGAACGAGCCGGTGGAGGAGGTCGACGTCGACGACCTCGCTCCCGCGACCTTCTCGGGGGGCAACAACCTCGACCAGCTGATGCCGGTGATCCTGTTCTTCGGGTTCCGGATCGTGCTCGGGAATCTCGTGCTCGCGGTGATCGCCTCGATGCTGTGGTCGATCAAGGCGGCGATCGGTCGCCATCGCCGGGGCCTGCGCATCGGCTGGTTCCTGCCCGGGGTGGCGGTGTACCTGCTGATTCGGGCCGGACTCACGATCGCCGTCGAGCAGGAGTGGATCGACCTGGGCGTCAGCGCTGATGCCGTGTACTTCGGCTTCGGGATCATCGGCAAGATCCTGATCGGCATCGGTTGTGCACTGACGATCTTCGCCGGTCGCCCGTTGCTCGGGTGGCTCATCCCCAAGGTCGTGCCGCTGTCCGACGAGGTGCTCGCCCATCCGCGCTACAAGCGGGCGATGGCCGGCGCGACCTGGGTGCTGGTGGCGTTCGAGCTGCTCACGTCGGTCTGGGACATCTGGCTCTACAACAACTCCGGGCTGGGGTTCTTCTTCCTCACCCGCTCCGGCGTCAACTTCATCGTGTCGTTCGGATTCATCACCGGGGCGCTGATGTACATCGACCGGACCCTCGATCCGATTCCGGAGTATCCCGGACTCACGCACGTCCTCGAACAGTCGGGACGGTTGAAGTCGTGAGCGAGTCCCGTCCGGCTCGGCTCGTCCACCTCGCCGAGAAGGACGTGTGGGCCGGCGCGGCCGGCGCGGCCGTCTACCTTCCGCGGGAATGGGACCGTGACGGGTTCATCCACCTGTCCTCGATCGACCAGGTGCTCACCCCCGCCAACCGCTTCTATCACGGCCGCGACGACCTGATCGCGCTGGTCCTCGATGCCCACTATCTGGGCTCCGCCGTCGTCTGGGAGCCCGGCACCGACACCGACGAGTTGTTTCCCCATCTGTACTCGGCGCTCCCGGCCGATTCGGTGCTCGGAGCGGTCCCGTTCCCGCCCCGGCCCGATGGTGGTTTCGTGTTGCCGCCCGCCCTGGTGCGGGCGGTGCGTTCACCCCTCGGGGGCTAGTTCGTCGAGGGGGTCGGCACCGAACTCGCGGAGCAGGGTGCCGTAGTCGGCTCCTCGACGGAGGTTCTGGCCGCCGTCGACGGCGAATGCCTGCCCGGTGATCCACGACGACTCGGGGCCGATCAGGAAGCGCACCATCTCGGCGATCTCCTCGGGCTCGCCGACGCGGCCGAGGGGGATCTGCGGCAGATAGTCGTCGAGCAGGGCGCCGCCACCGGTGATGGGTCCCATCAGCTCGGTTGCGACGATGCCCGGCTGCACGGAGTTGACCCGCACACCGAAGCGCCCCATCTCGTCGGCGCTGACGCGGCAGAGATGGTCGAGCCCGGCCTTCGCGCCGCCGTAGCCGCCGAGGCACCGCATCGAGTCGTGACCGGCGTGCGAGGAGCAGCCGACGATCGAACCGCCGCCTCCCTGCTTCGCCATCTGCTGTCCGCCGTGCTTGAGGCACAGGAAGGTTCCGATGTAGTTGAGCTCCATGGTGGAGCGGATGGCGTCGAGCTCAGCGGTGGCGAGCGGACCCATGCCCGTCGAGCCGCCGGCACAGGCGAAGAGCCCGTCGAGACGCCCGGTGATCGACGCAGCGGTCGCGACGGCGGCCTCGACATCGGGTTCGCTGGTCACGTCGGCCACGATGTGCTGCACGGTCACGCCGTCGGCGGCCCCGGCGGAGATCCGCTCGACCGCGCCGACGAGTTTCTCCTCGGTGCGTCCGCAGATGGTCACGTGGGCGCCGTCGGCGGCGAGTTTCGCCGCCGCGGCCTCACCGATGCCGCTGCCGCCGCCGGTCACGAGTGTTGCAAAGCCTTGAATGGAAGCCATGAGCGAGCACCCTAGACACAAAAGCGCGACTTTCTCAGATCGCGTAGCGTCATTGGTGACAACCCCCAACCAAGGAGCATTGCGATGGGTATCAAGGACTTCGCCGACAAGGCCAAGGACGCACTCGGTGACGTGGCCGAGAAGGCGGGCGAGGCCGCCGAGACCGTACGCGACAAGGTCGGCGATGCCGCTGAGGCCGCGGTCGACAAGGTCGACGACATGACCGGTGGCAAGGTGCCGGACGCGGTCAAGAACGCCGTCGACAAGATCGACGGTGAGATCGAAGAGGGCGACGACGCCGCCGAGTGATCTCCCGGCCGGTCAGCGTCGGGTGACGCGTCTCGGCCGCACGACCGCCCGATCCTCGGATCGGGAGGCTTCGAGGTCGACATCGGCCTCGAGCGCCCATTCGTGATGGCCATCCGGATCCACGAGGATCTGGGTGGCCATCTGCGCGTCCGGATCGAAGTCGAACCACTCACCGCTGCGGGCGTCGGCGTCGATGCCGATCCAGTCGTGTTCGTCCCAGTACGCCGCCATGTCGTCGGCCAGGAGATCCGTCCGTCGGGTGGCCAGCTCGGTGACCAGCCGGAACATCTCGTTGCGAACCAGCACCGAGAACGCCCGCTGGTTCGCCGTGATGTCGTGGGGCACGTCGGGTGACTCGACGTCGGCGGCGACGGGGTCGGGGTTGCGGAGCCGTTCCCATTCGTCGAGCAGGCTGGAGTCGACGCGGCGGATCATCGCGCCCAGCCATTCGACGACGTCGTCGAGATCCTCGTTGGACAGATCCATCGGCACCGTCTGCACCAGGGTCTTGTAGACATCGGTGAGGTACCGGAGCAGCAGACCCTCGGAGCGCTTCAGGCCGTAGCGGGCGACGAACTGGTTGAACGTCTCGGCGAACTCCAGCATCTCCCGGGCGACCGACTTGGGGCTGACCCGATCTCGGCCCACCCAGGGGTGGTGGCGGGCGAAGATCTCGAACGCGGGTTCGATGAAGTCGGCCTCCGGACGGGGCCATGACACCTCTTCGAGGCGGTCCATCCGCTCCTCGTACTCGACCCCCTGCGACTTGAGTTCGCTGATCAGCGCGTCCTTCGCCTTGTCCTTCTGCGCGATCAGGACGGCCATCGGGTCCTCGAGAACCGCTTCGACGAGGCTGATGACCTGGAGGTGGTAGTCGGGCGCCGCCTGGTCGAGGGCACCGATCGCCTCGACCACGAAGAGCGACAGTGGTTGGTTGAGACGGAAGTCGTCCTGCAGGTCGAGGTTGACCCGCAGCGGGTCGGTCTCGATGACGTCCGCGGCGAGCAGTGATCGGTAGACCGCGATCGCCCGCCGGATGTGGCTTCGCTGGGCCTTGCGGGGCTCGTGGTTGTCGGTGAGGAGCCGCTTCATCGCCCCGCAGCCGTCGTCGGGACGGTCGAGGACGTTGAGCAACATGGCGTGGCTCACCGAGAAGCTCGAGGCCAGTGTCTCCGGCGTGCCCTCGCTCAGACGCACGAGGGTGTCGCCGTCCCAGTGGGCATAGCCCCGCTCCGGGGGCTTGCGCTTGACCAGCTTCTTCTTCTTTTTCGGGTCGACGGCGGCCTTGGCCTCCGCCCGGCGGTTCTCCACGACGTGTTCGGGCGCCTGGACCAGCACGCTTCCGGCGACATCGAATCCCCGGCGTCCGGCTCGGCCGGCGATCTGCTGGAAGTCGCGCACGCTGAGCACCCGGACCCGCCGACCGTCGTACTTGCAGAGCTGGGTGAACAGGACCGATCGGATCGGGATGTTCACGCCGACCCCGAGCGTGTCGGTGCCGCAGATCAGCTTCAGCAGCCCCTGTTGGGCCAGCTTCTCGACGAGAAGCCGATACTTCGGGAGCAGACCGGCGTGGTGTACGCCGATCCCTGCCTCCACGAAGCGCTTCAGGTCCTTGCCGATCGGCGTGTCGAACCGGAATCCGCCGATCGCCTCCTTCACCTGTGCCTTCTCCTCCTTGGTGAGCACGTCGAGGCTGGTGAGGCTCTGGGCCCGAGCCGTCGCCTCCTTCTGGGTGAAGTGCACGATGTAGACCGGCGTGCGCCCGTCGGCCAGGAGGTCGCCGATCGTCTCCAGCAGGGGGGTCTCCCGATACTCGAAGTCCAACGGGACCGGACGCTCGGCATCAGCGACGAGCGTGACGGCGCGGCCCGTGCGGCGCTCGATGTCGGCCCGCAGATCCGAGGTGTCGCCGAGCGTGGCGCTCATCAGCAGGAACTGGGTGTCGGTCAGTTCGAGAAGGGGGACCTGCCACGCCCACCCGCGGTCGCGATCCCCGTAGTAGTGGAACTCGTCCATCACCACGAGGTCGACCTCGCTGTCGCGCCCTTCACGGAGGGCCCGGTTCGCGAGGATCTCGGCCGTGCAGACGATCACCGGAGCGTCGGCATTGACGCTCGCGTCGCCGGTCACCATGCCGACGTTGTCGGCCCCGAGCTCACCCGCGAGCTCGAAGAACTTCTCGCTGACGAGCGCCTTGATTGGTGCGGTGTAGACCGCCCGTCGGCCCTGGGCGACCATGGCGAACGCACCGGCCATCGCCACCAACGACTTCCCCGAGCCCGTCGGCGTCGCGAGGACGACGTGATCGCCGCCGAGCAGGCCGAGGATCGCCTCCTCCTGATGCGGGTAGAGCTCGAGGTCACGGTCGGCCGCCCACTCCAGGAAGGCGAACAGGAGGCTCTCGGCGTCCGTGTCGGTGGGGGTCTGGGCGATCAGCGACATCCGCTGGTCACCATAGGCTCCGGTTGCCGACGCCCGTGTGGCGAGCTTCGACGATCGCACGCGTCGCTCGCCGCCGGGTTCGCTCGCTCAACGGCAGTCCACCGACATATCGGTCGCGACCGATGCGGATCACACGCTGCTTCTTGTGCTCGGTGCGCAGCGCATCGGAGACCCACTTACCCTTCCGCTCCGGCACGCTGACGCCGAGCCTCTCGATCGCCCGGACGATGTCGGCGACCGAGACCGGCGTCGTGACACCCTCCATCACGAGGATCACGGCATAGCGCAGCAGGAGCCCGGTGACCGGGGGCGAATGGATCTGCTCGGTGTTCTTCATCATGCGCCGGACGCTACGACGACGCAGTGACACCGTTGCCCGGCCACGTTCTGCGACAAGCGACGGACCGACTTGTCGCTTGTCGCACAACATGGCCGGTGTGCAGGGCGGCAGGTTGCTAGCCGAGCCCGGAGAAGTCGATCTGGCCCGTGGCCATGGAGGCGGTGACGCCGTTGTCGGCGACCGTGTTGTGGCCGTTCATGGCGATCGAGGCATCGGTGCCGAGCATCACGAGTGTGCGGGCGATGTCGTCGGCGGTCAGCATCGTGCCGCCGCTTTGATCGACGGTCCACTGGATGACCTGCTCGGTCATGTGCTTGACGAAGTCGTCCATGAGCGGCGTGTCGATCGGCCCGGGGCAGACCGAGTTCGTCCGCACGCCGAACTCCTTGTAGCTCCGGGCGGACGAATACATCGTCCAGACCTGGGCGATCTGCTTGGAGAACGCGTAGACGTCGGCCGACGCCAGTTCGTCGTTGTCGGAGATCCAACGCAGGGCATTGTCCCAGTCGGCGATGCCGATCAGCTCGAGGATCTTGGCGAGGTTCTCGGGCCAGCCCTGTCCGGCGATCGAGGCCGTGTTGACGATGGCCGCGCCTCGCGGCATGCCGGGTAGCAGCCCTTCGGTGAGCCGGCGGACCCCGAGATAGTTGACCCGGATGACGAAGTCGGTCGCGTGCACGCCGGCGACGCCCGCGTTGTTGAACAGCACGTCGACCCCGTCACCGATCGAGGCGACCGCCTCGTCGATCGACGCCGGATCGGACATGTCGGTGGGGATGTAGCGGGTGGCCGGACCGGTGGGCTCCTTGATGTCGAGCACGGTGAGGTCGGTACAGCCCGCGTCGGCGAGCAGCTCGACGGCCGCGGCCCCGACTCCGGTCGTGCCGCCGGTCAGCACGACCTTCTTGCCTTCGTAGCTGAACAGTCCGCTCACGATTCCGCCTTGGGGGTGAATGCCATATGGGCCTCCTTGAGTCCGAATACGAATGCGTTGGGCATCTCGACGTGGGGTTCGTCGGCGAGCCGCTCGAAGGACTCGACGCGGGCGACCAAGCGCTCGAAGAACGTCTGTATCTCCAGGCGGGCGAGCGACGCGCCCATGCA
>JAUIML010000274.1 GCA_030432715.1 Acidimicrobiia bacterium
AGCCGTCGGCGGCCCTCGCGAGCGCCTCGTCCCAGGTCGCCGGTCGCAGCTCGCCGTGATCCCGCACCATCGGCGTGGTCAACCGCTGGAGCGGCGCGGCGTACGTCTTGCCCTTGCGGCGACGCCTCGGCGTCGCGCTCTCGACCCGATCCTGCATGTCCGGAACGTACCGCACTCCCGGAGCCTGCACCGCCGATCCGGGTCAGGGGTCGCGACCGCGGTGGCGATCGCCCAGAGCAGTGCTCGGGTCGAACGAGGTGGAGCCGCGGCCGGTGCCACGTCGGGATCCGCCATCCGCCCAGGTTGGGTCGGCCACGAATCGGCACGGGGCCCGCCGAGCGACGTTGTACCGTGCATGCCCATGCGCTGGTCGAACCTGTTCATCCCCACGTTGCGCGATGCCCCGGCCGATGCCGAGGCCGCCAGCCACAAGCTGCTCGTGCGCGGCGGCTTCATCCGCCAGCTCCACGCCGGCCACTATTCGATGCTGCCGCTCGGGCTGAAGGTCCACGAGAAGGTGGCGGCCATCGTGCGCGAGGAGATGAACGCCATCGGCGGCCAGGAGTTCCTCCTCCCCGCGATGCATCCCGCGGCGCTCTGGAGGAAGTCCGGACGCTGGGAGGTCATGGGCGACGAGATGTTTCGGCTCGTCGACCGCAAGGGGGCCGAGAACGCCCTCGGCATGACCCACGAGGAGGTCATCACGGATCTCGCCCTCGAGATCTCGTCCTACAAGGCTCTGCCCCAGATCTGGTACCAGATCCAGTGGAAGTTCCGCGACGAGCCCCGGCCCAAGAGCGGCCTGCTGCGGGTCCGCGAGTTCGCGATGAAGGACTCGTACTCGTTCGACCTCGACGAAGCCGGACTCGACGCGGCCTACGAGCGCCACCACGAGGCCTACGTGAGGATCTTCGCGCGCCTCGCGCTCCCCGCGATGCCCGTCGAGGCGTCGTCGGGGGCGATGGGCGGCTCCGGGTCCACCGAGTTCATGGTCCCCTCCCCCGCCGGCGAGGACGACGTCGTGCGCTGCCCCTCGTGCGGCTACGCCGCCAACGTCGAGCGGGCCATCTCGCGGCTCGCACCCGTCGACAACCGACCGATCGCCGATCTCGAACGCTTCCCCACGCCCGGCGTGCGCACGATCGCGCAGCTGGCCAAGGTCGAGGGTGGCGCCGGCGCGATCCATCAGATCAAGACCCTGGTGATGGTGCTCGACGGGGCCATCACCCTGGCCCTGGTCCGCGGCGATCATCAGCTCAACATCCAGAAGCTGCAGGACCACACCGGCGCGATCGACATCCGTCCCGCCACCCCCGAGGAGACCCTCGAACACCTGGGCGCCAACCCCGGCTCGCTGGGTGCCGTGGGCGTCGACGACCTCCGCATCATCGCCGACCCCGCGCTCGAGGGCCGTTCGGGCATGGCCACGGGAGCCAACGAGGACGACTGGCACTACACCGGCGTCGACGTCGGGCGCGACATCGCCGTCGGCGAGTGGGCCGACCTCCGCGAGGTCACCGCCGGCGAAGCGTGCGCCGAGTGTGGGGGAACGCTCGAGGTCGTTCGCTGCATCGAGGCCGGCCACATCTTCAAGCTCGGCACGAAATACGCCGACGCGCTCGGCGCCCACGTGCTCGACCCCGACGGCACCCAGGTCCCGCTCGTCATGGGCAGCTACGGCATCGGGATCGGCCGCAACATGGCAGCCGCGGCCGAGACCCACCACGACGACAACGGCCTCGTCTGGCCCGTGTCGATCGCGCCCTACGAAGCGGTCGTGACGATCGTGAGCCTCAAGGACGACGCGTCGGTCGCGGCCGGCGAGCGTCTCTACGCCGACCTGCAGGCCCGCGGGATCGACGTCATCCTCGACGACCGCGACGCGCGCGCCGGCGTGAAGTTCGCCGACGCCGAACTGATCGGCATCCCCTACCGGGTCACCATCGGCCCCAAGGCCCTCGCCGAGGGCGAGGTCGAGCTCACCCCCCGAGCCACAGGCGAGACCGAACGCGTCGCCGTCGACACCGTCGTCGACCAGCTCGTCGACACCATCACCACCGCCCGCTGACCCGACACCGGCAATGCAACGCATTGCTGGTGTCAGACACTCGTCACGGGCCCGGCCGGCGGCCACGACCGCGTTCCGTATTGCGGAACAGTAGGCGCGGTCGCCTACGGTGACCGCATGTCGGTGCAGTCGATCGAGCGAGCGTTCACCCTGCTGAGAGCGCTCGCCGTCGGCCCGGCGGGCGTCACCGAACTCGCGACGAAGGTGGGACTCCCGAAGTCGACCGTCGCTCGACTGCTCAACGCACTCGAGACCGAGGGCGCGGTCACCCAGGACGAGACCGGCGGCGACTACCGCCTCGGCGAGGGCCTCATCGACATCACGGGTGCCGCCCAGCCGGGCCGCAACCTCGTGTCGACGGCCCGACCCCACCTGCTCGAACTCACCGAGCGAGTCGGTGAGACATCGGGCATCTCGATCGTCGACGGCCGCGACATGTATTACCTCGACCACGCCGAGGTCCAGACCGAGGTGCAGGTCCGCGACTGGACCGGCGAGTCCTGCCCGATCCACGCGGTCCCGTCCGGACTCGCCGTGATGGCACAGTGGCCCGAACCCCGCCTCGAGGCGTTCCTTCGTGTCGACCTCGCGAAGTCGACGGCGTGGACCGTGGTCGATCCCGACGAGATCCGTACCCGACTCGAACAGGTCCGCAGTCTCGGCTACGCCTGGGTCTACGAGGAGTTCGCCGAGGGCATCAACTCCGTGGCCGCCCCGATCTTCGAAGGCGACGGCTCGGTCGAGGCGGCGGTGCACATCCACGGCCCCGCGTATCGTTTCCCCGACCCGGACCGGTCCCACGACATCGGACTCCTGGTGATCGAGACGGCGGCGAGCATCTCCGAGCACCTCGCCTCCGCCTGAGACCTCACGACGTCGCGGACCGCCGCCGTCTGATCTCTTCGCTGATCGCGGGAATCACGTCGTGGAGGTCGGCGATGACGGCCCAGTCGGCCTTCACCACCATGTTGGCGTCGCGGTCGGTGTTGACGGCGAGGATGTGCTTGCTCGCCATCGCCCCGACCCAATGCTGGATCGCGCCGGAGATCCCCGCCGCGATGTAGATCTCCGGGGCGATCCGGGTGCCGGTCTGGCCGACCTGGTCGGCGTGGGGCCGCCAGCCGAGGTTGGTGACGGCACGGGAGCAGCCGACGCGGCCGCCGAGCAACTCGGCCAACTCCTCGAGGGCCTCGAAGCCGTTCTCGGATCCGACGCCACGGCCGCCTCCGACGACGACCGGAGCCGTGGGCAGGGTGACCCCGGCCTCCTGCACGACGCGGTCGCGCACCATGGTGACCGCGTGCGACGGGTCGAGGTCGGCGCCGAACGACTCGACGTCGGGTTCCTCGCGATCGCCCGGCTCGGCTGCGACGGCATGGAGACCGCAGGTGAGGAGGGGGACGGCGGCCCGCAGCGTGGCGTCCTCGAGCAGCGAGCCACCCCACTGGACCCGGGTCAGCGACCAGGGCTCACCGGGGACGACGTCGGTGCAGTTGGCGACGAACGGCGCGTCGAGGCGGGCGGCCGCCTGGGCCATGACCTCGTTGCCGCGATCGGACCCGCAGGCGAGCACCGCGTCGGGCGCCAACGACTCGACCATCTGGGCGACGACCGCACCGTGGGCGTCGGGCCCGTAGTCGGACAGGACCTCGTGCGTGCACGTGTGCACCGTCTCGGCGCCGTACTCCCCCGCTGCCGCGACGAGAGCATCGTCGTCGGCACCGATGAGTGCCGCGTGGAGTTCGCTGCCCATCCTGGCGGCCAGCGTGCGACCGAACGTGAGCGCTTCGCGGGCAGCCTCGACGAGCTCCCCGCGTTCGTGTTCGAGGACGACGAGCAACATCAGACGAGCCCCAGCTCTTCGAGCATGTCGACCACCGCGGCCGCAGCCTCCGGTCCCTCACCGAGGACGACGGTCTCCGAGACCTGCTCGACCGGGCGGTGGAGCCGCACCCGGTTCTGCCCGCCGGCGTGGGCGTCGGCCTGGATCGCGCGGATCTCGAGTTTCTTCGACGCGAGCCGGCCCTTCATGGTCGGGTAGCGCGGAAGGTTGAGACCCTCCTTCACCCCGAGTACGCAGGGTCGGGGCAGCTCGTAGACCTCGAATCCGCCGTCGATCTCCCGCCGGGCGGTGACCGTGTCGTCGGTGACCTCGATGCCCTTGATCCCCTGCACGATCGGGCGCCCGAGCGCGTGAGCGACGCGTATGCCGACCTGGAACCCACCGGCATCCGCCGACTCGTTGCCGAA
>JAUIML010000275.1 GCA_030432715.1 Acidimicrobiia bacterium
GCCTGGTCGTGAACGAGCGACTCGACCGCAACGGTGACGTGCTCGTTGCCTTCGACGACGACGGCGCCAGAGCCGTGATCGACGAGATCGCCACGCGCGGCTACGAGGCCGTCGCCGTCGGATTCCTGCACAGCTATCGCAACCCCGCGCACGAGCAACGCTTCCGCGAACTGTTGCGCACCGTCATGCCCGACATCGCCGTGTCGATCAGCAGCGACGTCTCTCCCCAGATGCGCGAGTACGAGCGCTTCAACACCGTATGCGCCAACGCCTACGTACAGCCGTTGATGGCCTCGTACCTCCTCCGACTGCGAGACGAGCTCCGCCGACGGGGGGCAACGGCGCCGCTCCACCTGATCCACTCCGGTGGCGGCCTCATCGACGTCGAGACCGCCGCCGCGTTCCCGGTCCGTCTCGTGGAGTCGGGCCCCGCCGGGGGCGCGATCTTCGCCGCCGACCTCGCCCGCCGCTACGGCCGCGATCGCATCCTCTCCTACGACATGGGCGGCACCACGGCGAAGATCAGCCTGATCGAGGACTACACACCGCAGACCGCGAAGACCTTCGAGGTCGACCGCACCGCCCGGTTCAAGAAGGGCAGCGGCATGCCCATCTCGATCCCGGTCATCGACATGATCGAGATCGGTGCGGGGGGCGGCTCGATCGCCTCGGTCGACCGGATGGGCCAGATCCGCGTCGGCCCCCGCAGCGCCGGAAGCGAGCCCGGCCCCGCCGCCTACGACCTCGGCGGTACCGAACCCACCGTCACCGATGCCAACGTCGAACTCGGTCGCCTCCATCCCGAGACCTTCGGCGCGACCGACATCACCCTCTCCCCCGACCGGGCCCGCCTGGCGATCGAACGCACCGTGGGCGACCCGTTGGCCATGGATGCGCACCTCGCCGCCGTCGGGATCGCCGAGGTGGTCGACGAGAACATGGCCAACGCTGCTCGGGTACACGCCATCGAGAACGGCAAGGACCTCACCGGCCACTCGATGATCGCGTTCGGCGGCGGCGCACCGCTGCACGCCGCTCGTCTGCTCGACAAGCTCGGGCTCGACGAACTGATCGTTCCGCCTGGGGCGGGTGTCGGCTCCGCGATCGGCTTCCTCCGGGCGCCGTTCAGCTATGAAGCGGTGCGCAGCTTCTACACGACGACCGCGGCCTTCGACATCACCGGGGCCAACACCGTGCTCGCCGAACTCACCGACGAGGCCCGATCCTTCGTCCGGGCCGGCACCGACGCCGATGTCGTCGTCCAGCGCCAGGTCGCGATGCGCTACAAGGGCCAGGGCTGGGAGATCCCCGTCGCCATCGAGGCCGAGCTGTTCGACGACCTCGCCGCCGAACAGCTCGAACATGCCTTCACCAAGGCCTACACCGAGTTCTTCGGCCGGGCGATCGACGACGTGGTCGTCGAGGTCGTGAGCTGGTCGGTACGGGTCGCGTCGGTCACCGACGATCCTGCTCCGGTCGAGCTCCGTACCGACCACACCGCCGAGGCGACGACCACCATCACCCGGAGGGTGCACGATGCCGCAGCGGGGGCCGACGTCGACGCCGCGATCGTGCACCGTGACGACCTCGCGCCGGCCACGCGGGTGGCGGGTCCAGCGGTGATCGTCGAGCCGCAGACCACGACGATCCTGGCGAGCCACCACCAGGCAGTCGTGCAGCGCGACGGGTCGCTGCTCATCACGAGGACGGCGCGCCCATGAGCACGCGAGAACTCCACAACCAGGTGATGTGGAATCGCCTGATCTCGGTGGTCGAGGAGCAGGCCGTCACTCTCGTACGCACCGCCTTCTCCACCTCGGTGCGCGAGGCGGGCGACCTCAGCGCCGGCGTGTTCGACCGGGAAGGGCGCATGATCGCCCAGGCCGTGACCGGAACCCCCGGCCATGTCAACACGATGGCCGCCGCCGTTCCGCACTTCATCGCCGACATCGGACCCGAACGGATCCATCCCGGCGACGTCTACGTCACCAACGACCCGTGGAAGGGCACCGGCCACCTGCACGACATCACGGTGTGCACCCCGGTGTTCCACCACGACGCCCTGATCGGCTTCTTCGCATCGACCGCCCACGTGGTCGACGTCGGTGGCCGAGGCTACGGACCCGACGCGGCCGAGGTCTACGAGGAGGGCATCCGCATCCCCATCCTCAAATGGGCCGACCGGGGCGCGCTCAATGCCGACCTCGTCACCATCATCCGCCAGAACGTGCGCGAGGCGGACCAGGTCGTGGGCGACATCCACGGTCTCGCCGCCTGCAACGAGACCGGGCGCCGACGCCTGCTCACGATGCTCGACGAGTTCGCGGCGGCCGACCTCGACGACCTGGCCGAGTTCGTCTTCGACCGCACCCGGCGGGCCACGCTCGACGCGCTGGCCTCGGTGCCCAAGGGCACCTATCGCAACGAGATGACCGTCGACGGCTACGACCACACCCTCACCCTGGCGGTCACCCTCACCGTCGACGACGACGGCATGCATGCCGACTTCACCGGTACCTCCGCGACGAGCGCGTTCGGCATCAACGTCCCGCTCACCTACGCGCAGGCCTACTTCACCTACGGCATGCTCGTCGCCCTCGCACCGGAGCTCCCCAACAACTTCGCGTCGTTGGCGCCGTTCACCGTGTCGGCCCCGCCGTGCGTCATCCTCAATGCACGACACCCCGAGCCCGTCGCCGTGCGCCACGTGATCGGCCACTTCGTGACCGACCTCTGTCTGGGCGCGATCGCCCCGGCGCTGCCCGACGTCGTGCCCGCCGAAGGCGCCGGCGCACTGTGGAACTTCCAGGCCAGCGCCCGCAGCGCCTCACCCGACGACCCCCGACCGCCCGTCGAGATCCTCATGTTCAACAGCGGTGGTACGGGCGCCCGACCGGATCTCGACGGTCTGTCGGCCACGGCCTTCCCGTCGGGCGTGCGCACCATGTCCGCCGAGGCGACCGAGCAGGTCGGGCCGATCATCGTGTGGCGCAAGGAGTTGCGGCCCGACTCGGGGGGCGCCGGCCGCCAGCGAGGCGGTCTCGGCCAGATCATCGAGGTCGGACCCGCCGAGGGCTACCTGTTCGAGTTCTCCGCGATGTTCGATCGCGTCGAGAACCCCGCTCGGGGCCGGGCCGGTGGCGGCGATGGCGCCCCCGGCGAGGTCGAACTCGACGACGGCACCCCGTTCGCCACCAAGGGCAAGCAGACCGTTCCGGCCGACCGGCGGCTGATCATGCGCCTTCCCGGCGGTGGCGGGTTCGGCGACCCGTCCGAGCGCGACCCCGCCGCCGAAGCCGACGACCGGCACCAGGGATACATCACGTGACCACCGTGCCGGTGGGCCCCCGGCCGAGCCAGCACCACTACGACGTGGTGATCGTCGGCGGCGCGATCATGGGTTCGTCGGCCGCGTGGTTTCTGTCCGCCAACCCCGACTTCGACGGCTCGATCCTCGTGATCGAACGCGACCCCAGCTACGAGTTCGCCTCCACCAGCCACACCAACAGCTGCATGCGTCAGCAGTTCTCGAACGAACTCAACATCCGGATCTCGCAGTTCGCCGCCGCATTCGTGCGCGACTTCCGCCATCACCTGGGCGACGACCCCGAGGTACCCGAGATCGGCGTGCATCACTTCGGCTACATGTATCTCGCCGACACCGACGAGTTCGCGGCGAGGCTGCGGCGCAACCAGGCGCTCCAGGCATCGTGCGGGGCCGGCACGCGGATCATGTCGCCCGAAGAGATCGCCGCCGCCTATCCGTTCTACAACCTCGACGGGATCATCTGCGGCAGCCACAACCCGGTCGACGAGGGGTACTTCGACGGCGGCACCATGTTCGACTGGCTGCGACGGAAGGCGCGTCAGAACGTCGCCGAGTACTGCACCAACGAGGTGGTCGGAGTCCTCCACGACGGCGCCAGGGTCCGGTCCGTGACGCTGGCCTCGGGCGAGGTGATCGGCTGCGGCGCGGTCGTCAACGCCGCGGGACCGCGCGCCATCGAAGTCGCCCGGATGGCCGGGTTCGAGCTCCCGGTCGAACCACGAAAGCGCTTCTCCTTCGTCTTCGATGCCGCCGAGCCACTCGACGGTGATCTCCCGCTCACGATCGACCCGTCGGGGGTTCATGTCCACAGCGACGGCGGCGCGTATCTCGCGGGCAGTCCACCCGATTTGGCGGCAGATTTGTTGCGGCAAAATGGCGGTAAAAAATATGACGATGGCAAAACGATTGGCCCGACAAAATCTCACGGGCCTGTGACGGGTGTGGTGCTCAAAAA
>JAUIML010000276.1 GCA_030432715.1 Acidimicrobiia bacterium
CTCCCGGAGGAGCCGGTCGGCCGCGGCGAGGACATCCGGCGGACCCAGGTGGTCGAAGGTCGAGCGCCGAAGACCGGCGGCGTCACGCACCTCGATCCAGCCGGCACCGCCATCGGCGCAGTCCGGGCACCCGTAGGTCTCCTGCAGTGATGCGACCGCCAGCTCGGCCTCGACGGCATCGAGACCGGCCCGCCCCTCGGCGGTCAGCTCGCCCACGACGATCTGGTCAGGGAAACCGTCACCCGAGATGCCCTCCCACGCCCGGCGGGTGAGCACGAGCGAGGTCCCGTCGATCTCGAGTTCGGTCGCGCAGTAGCCGAAGCACATGCCGAACGACGACCCACCACCGACGATCGCGAACTCGTCGGCGGCGGGTGCCACCGGCTCGGTGGCACAGGGCTCGACGACCGTCACGAGGTCGCCGGTCGCGCAGGTGGCCAAGGCCTCGGCCACGTCCCGGCGGAAGTCCTCCCAGCGAGCGAGGACCTCAGGGGCGGTGCCGAACTCGTAGGTCGCCCTGGTCGCGGCCTCGACCGGGACGAGGTCGATCCAGGCCGCGCCCCCGTCGGCGCAGTCGGGGCAGCCGTAGGTCTCCTCGAGCCGCACGCCGGCCAGGGCCCGTTCCATCTCGTCGAGCTCCACGCGGGCGGCATCGCTCAGGGTTCCCTTGGCGACCACCTGCTCCGACCGATCCCACGAGCGCCGGGTCAGGCTGACCTCGCGTCCAGCGATGCGCAGCTCAGCGACGCACAGTCCGCCACACTCACCGAACGACGAGCCCCCGCCCACGATCTCGGGCACCGGGCCGGTGGGCACGGTGGTTTCGAGCGATGTGGTCGGGTCGGGCGCGGCGGTGGTCGTCGGGGCCCGCGTCGTCGTGGTCGGGTCGAGGGTCGACGGCGAGTCGTCGCCGCATGCAGCGGCGATCAGCGCGAGCGGCGCCACCACCAGCAGGAGCACGGATCGGAGCGGGCGGGTGCGCAGCGGCGAGGCCATGTGGTTGGGACGTCTGCCGTGCCCGTCGGGTTCCCCGGTTCAGCCGGACGCCTTGCGGCCCAGGATCTGGGCGACGGCCTTGCCGTCGGCCTGACCCTGCGTGGCCTTCATGATCTGGCCGGTGAAGAAGCCCTGCATCTTCTTGCGATCGCCGTCGTCGCCCGCGGTGAAGCGCGACCACTCGTCGGGATGCTCGGCGATCAGCCGATCGACGAGCGTTTCCAGCTCGTCGGTGTCCATGGCTTCGAAACCGCGTTCGGCGGCGTGGGCCGCGGGGTCGCCGCCCTTCTCGGCGAGGTCACCGAGCACCTGCTTGGCCTGGGTGGCACTGAGGTCGCCGGCCGACTCCATGCGGACCAACGCGGCGAGCGCCGGCGCCGTCACCCTCGACCAGTCGTCGACCGCGAGGTCGTTGACCAGGCGGGTGACGACCTTGTCGGGGTCGACGCCTTCCGCGATGGCGTCGAGGGCCAGCCCGTCCTGGCCGCGGGCGACGAGCAGTCCGACCGTGTCGGGATCGGCACCGGTGGCATCCGTGAGTGCAGTCCGCCGGACCGACGGAAGCGGCGGCATCGCGGCGTCGATGGCGGCGATCGTCTCGTCGGTCGGCTCGAGCGGGACCAGGTCGGGCTCCTGGAAGTACCGATAGTCGTCGGCATCCTCCTTCGAGCGGCCGGAACGGGTCCGTCCTCCCTCCTCATCCCAGTGACGGGTCTCCTGGTGGGGGGCATCCCCGCTGGTCCACAGGTCGATGTGGCGCTGGGCCTCGAACTCGATCGCTCGGCCCAGCGACCGGACCGAGTTGATGTTCTTGATCTCGCACCGGGTGCGGAGCTCGCCGGAGCCGAAGGGCCGGACCGAGACGTTGGCGTCGACGCGCATCGACCCCTCCTCCATCCGGGCGTCGGACACGCCCGTCGCGATCAGGATCTCGCGCAGCTCCTCGACGTAGGCCTTGGCGTGCTCGATGGTGCGCACGTCGGGACGGCTCACGATCTCGACGAGGGGGACGCCGGCCCGGTTGTAGTCGACCAGCGAGTACAGGGCGTCGTTGATCCGCCCGCCCCCACCGATGTGGGTCGACTTGCCCGTGTCCTCCTCGATGTGGGCCCGTTCGATGCCCACCACGAAGCCGTCGCCGAGCACGATCCGGCCGTCGACGTTGGTCGGCTGGTCGTATTGGGTGGTCTGGAAGTCCTTCGGCATGTCCGGGTAGAAGTAGTTCTTCCGGGCCATCACCGACCGGTTCACCGTGCAGCCGAGGGCCCGACCGAGGATCATCGCCAGCTCGACCGCCCGCCCGTTCATGACCGGCAGCGAGCCGGGGAGTCCGAGACACGTCGGACAGACGTTGGTGTTGGGCTCCGACCCGAACTGGTTCGCACAGCCGCAGAAGAGCTTGGTGGCCGTGTCGAGCTCGACATGGACCTCGAGCCCGACGACGAGTTCCCATCCTTCGGGGAGTGCGGGCTCGATCGGGGTGTCGGCCGTGGCCGCGGCGGCATGGAAGTCGGTCATCGAGCACCTCCGGCGGCCGCTTCGAGCACCGCTCCCACCTGGAACGTGAGGCCGTCGTCCAATGCCGGCGCGAGGACCTGCACACCGACCGGGAGTCCGTCGTCTCCGGTGCCGAAGGGCACCGAGATCGCGGGATGGCCGGTGAGGTTCGAGGGAATCGTGCAGACGTCGTTGACGTACATCGCCATCGGGTCGGTCGTGCGTTCGCCGAGCGGGAACGCGGTCGTGGGGGCGGTCGGGGTGATGAGCACGTCGACCTGTTCGTAGACGGCAGCGAAGTCACGCATCATCATCGTGCGCACCTTGAGGGCCTTGCCGTAGAAGGCGTCGTAGTAGCCCGCGGAGAGGGCGTAGGTGCCCAGCATGATCCGACGCTTCACCTCTGCTCCGAAGCCCGCAGTGCGGCTCGCCGTGTTCATCTCACCCGTTGTCGGCGCATCGACCCGCAGGCCGTAGCGGACACCGTCGTAGCGGGCGAGGTTGCTCGACGCCTCGGCCGGCGCGACGAGATAGTAGGCACTGAGTCCGAGCGTCGAGGACGGCACCGACACCTCCGAGATGGTGGCGCCGGCCGCGGCGAGCGCCTCGACGGCCTCGCCGGTGCGGGCGACCACGTCGGGCGACAGCCCCTCGACCGAACCCTCGCCGCCGGAGAGCTCACGGACGACCCCCACTCGGAGCCCATCCACACCACGATCGAGCGACGCGGTCGCCTGCGGCGCGAAGTCGGCGATCGAGGTGGAGTCGAGTGGGTCGTGCCCGGCGATGACGTCGAACATCAACGCGGCGTCGGCCACATCGGTGGCAAAGGGACCGATCTGGTCGAGTGACGAGGCAAACGCGATCAGGCCGTAGCGGCTCACGGCGCCATACGTCGGCTTCATGCCCACGATGCCGCAGAAGGCCGCGGGCTGACGGATCGAGCCGCCGGTGTCGCTGCCGATGGCGAGCGGGGCGAAGCCGGCGGCCACCGACGCCGCCGATCCACCGCTCGACCCGCCGGGCACCCGGGTGGGGTCGAGCGGGTTGCGAGTGGGACCGAAGGCGGAGTTCTCCGTGGACGACCCCATCGCGAACTCGTCGAGGTTGGTCTTCCCGACCACCACTGCCCCGGCGTCGCGGAGGCGGTTGACGACGGTGGCGTCGTAGGGCGGCCGCCAGCCCTCGAGGATCTTCGACGAACAGGTGGTCGGGATCCCCCGGGTGCACATGTTGTCCTTGAGTGCGAGGGGCACACCCGCCAGCGGACCCGGGTCGTCGCCGGCCGCCACCGCAGCGTCGACCGCCTCGGCCTGCGCCCGTGCCTCGTCCGCGGTGACCAGGTTGAACGCGTGGATCTCCTCGTCACGGGCCGAGATCCGGGCCAGATGCTCGTCGAGCACGTCGACCGCGGTCCGTTGCCCCGATCGCACGGCGGCGGCGATGGCGCCGGCGCTCACGGCTCCTCCCCCAGCACGGGCGGGACCCTGAACTGGCCCGACTCGGCCGCCGGAGCCTGGGCCAGCACCTCGTCGCGATCGACCGACCCGACGACCTCGTCGGCTCGATAGACGTTGACGATCGGCAACGGGTGCGCCGTCGGGGGGATGTCGCCGACATCGAGAGACTCGATGTCGGCCGCGTGTTCGAGGATGTCGCCGAGTTGTCCGGTGAAGAGGTCGATCTCCTCCGGAGTGAGCTCGAGCCGAGCCAGCCGAGCGACGTATTCGACGTCGTCTCGAGTGATGCGTTCCGTCATGGG
>JAUIML010000024.1 GCA_030432715.1 Acidimicrobiia bacterium
CCACACAGGCCCCCGCCTCGACGACCACTGTCGCGACGACACTGGCTCCGACGACACTGGCTCCGACCACCACGATCGAGGCCGACCAAGGGTGCACGGCCGATGCCACCGAGATGCGCACGCTCGTCGACGAGACGAGAGCGACGCCGGCCACCCAGGACGCCGACGAGCTCCCGAGCCGCACGATCGATGTCTGGATAGACCGGCCGACGACCGAGGGCCCGTGGCCGCTGATCGTGTTCTCGCACGGTCTCACCGGTCACCCCCTCTCCCACGTGACCCACCGTCGGGAGCTCGCCGCCCAGTGTTTCGTCGTGGTCGCGCCGGCGTTTCCGCTCACCAACAACGATGTCCCCAACGCGTTCCTGAACGCGGGCGACATCGCCGGGCAGGTCGGTGACGTGTCGTTCCTCATCGACGAGATGCTGGCCGACGAGGCCCTCGCCCCGTTCATCGATCCGGGTCGCATCGGCGCGCTCGGACACTCCCTCGGCGGTCTCACCACCGCGGGCGCCGCCCTGTCGCCCGAGGGCGACCCGCGTATCTCGGCCGCGGTGGTCCTCTCGGCCGGGTTCGGCGACGTGCGTGACGACGTGGCGGTCATGGTGCTCCACGGCGATGCCGACAACGTGATCGCCGTCGACAGCAGCATCACGTCCTACGCCTTCGTCGACGGGCGAGGGATCTTCGTCACCCTCCTCGGGGGCGACCACATCGCTGGGATCATCGACGGCGAGTCGATCTACGGGCCGGTGGTTCGCGGCCTGACCGGCGCCTTCTTCGCCCTCGAACTCGACAATGGTTCCGCCCCGGTCGAAGCCGTGCCCGAACTCCGGCTCGATCTGGCGACCATCGAGGCTCGAACGGCCGACGGGCCGCTCGACGACTGGGCCGACTACTTCGGCATCTGACGGCGGACCTTACGCCCGCTGATCCCGCACGGCCTTCACATGGTCGATCGCCTCGCGGAGCTCGCGGATCCAGTCGTCCTCGTGTTGGCCGACGAGGCGCACGCACCACGCCAACGCCTCGCTACGGCTCCGGGCGACGCCGGCGTCGATCAGGGTGTCGAGTACCTGCCGCTCGTCGATCCGCAGTCGGGTCATGGCCGGCGCGTTGACGGTGGTGAACCGGGCTTCGGTCTCCCCGCAGACGACCGCCCAGCTCACCTTGCGGCCGAAGGCGGTCTCGGCCTCGTCGGCGATCGCCATTCGCTGTTCGCGGGTTGCTTCCCGGAAGGCCACGATCTGTTGTTCGTGGCTGAGTCCGGCACCGGGAGGACCGAGGTTGCCGGTGACGAGGATCTCGTCGTCGTCGTGTCGCACGGTCGGCGGTTCGACGAACCAGCCGTCGGGCAGTGCGTCGGCGAACCAGCCGAGGAGGGTGGCCGTGTCGGTGGCCGGCGGAGCGGCGGAACGCTCACGTCGGGATCCGGAGGAACGGGGAGGAGTCATGGGAATAGGTCGTAACATAGATCGTTGTAAGTCAGTAATCAAGCTCTACCAAAGGACGATTACATGGCACAGGACTCGGCACCGGCGAACCCGACCGACCACCGGCGGACCGACGACGAGGCGCGCACCGTTCCGGTGCTTCCCACGGCCGGCATCGTGCTGCCCGAGATGGTTGTGACCATCAAGATCGAGTCGGCCGAAGCGGCTGCCGCGTTCGCCGCCGCGGCCGACCACGACGACCATCTCGTGCTCGTGCCCCGCGCCGCCGACGCCACCCAGGCCATCGGCGCGCTGGCCCGCGTCGAGCAGCGTGGTGAACTGCCCGGCGGTGGCGACGGTGTGGTGATCCGAGGCGTTGCCCGCGTCGCGGTCGGTCGGGGGTCGCTCGACGGCTCAGGGGCGCTCCTGGTCGACGCGACGACCCTCGATCCCGGCCCGCGGACCGATCGCACCGCCCAACTGGCCGACCGCTACCGGGCTGCGGCCACCCGGCTGCTCGAGGCGGTCGGTGGGTCCCGGATGGCCCGGCTGCTGCACGATGTGGACGATCCTGGCGCCCTGGCCGACACCATCGCCTGGTGGCCGGAACTCGACGACGAGCAGCGGGTCCGTCTGCTCGAGACCGTGAACACCGACGAGCGACTCGAGCTCGCGATCGAATGGGCCGAGACCGCCGCGGGCGAAGCCGAGGTTGCCGGCGACATCCAACGGCAGGTCAGCGACGACATCGATGCGACCCAACGAGAAGCGATCCTGCGTCGTCAGCTCGCGGCGATCCAGTCGGAGCTGGGCGAAGGCGACGGCGATGTGGTGGGCGAGTACCGCACCCGATTGGCGGCGCTCCGGGAGGCCGGTCTCGCCGATGGGCCCGCCGATGCGATGGAGAAGGAGATCGAGCGCCTCGAACGGGCCGGCGCGCAGAGTCAGGAATCCGGCTGGATCCGTACCTGGCTCGACACGATGTTCGAGGTGCCCTGGACGTCGCGCACGGCCGACGATCTCGATCTCGACCGGGCCCGAGCGGTGCTCGACGCCGACCACACCGGCCTCGACGACGTGAAGGAACGCATCGTCGAATTCCTCGCCGTGCGTCGGCTCCGGGAGGAGCGATCGGTCGAACCGGCGGATGTCCGGGGAGGCACGATCCTCGCCCTCGCCGGCCCTCCCGGCGTCGGCAAGACCTCCCTCGGACGGTCTGTCGCCCGGACCCTCGGGCGGGAGTTCGTACGCATGTCACTCGGCGGGATCCACGACGAGGCCGAGATCCGCGGACACCGTCGCACCTACGTCGGCGCTCGCCCCGGCCGCATCGTTCGCGCCCTCACCGAGGCGGGCGCGATGAACCCGGTCGTGTTGCTCGACGAGATCGACAAGCTTGGCAGCGACTATCGGGGAGACCCCTCGGCCGCCCTGCTCGAGGTGCTCGATCCGGCGCAGAACGACACCTTCCGCGATCACTATCTCGAGGTGGACCTCGACCTGAGCGACGTCGTCTTCATCGCCACGGCCAACGAGATCGGACGGCTTCCGGCACCCCTGCTCGACCGGATGGAGGTCATTTCGCTACGGGGCTACAGCGAGGACGAGAAGGTCGACATCGCGCGCGACCATCTGCTGCCCCGCCTCTACGAGCAGAACGCGGTGCGGCCCGACGAAGTGGTCATCGACGACGAGATCGTGCGCACGGTCGTCGGCGACCACACCCGGGAGGCCGGCGTGCGGTCGCTGGAGCGCCGTCTCGATCGGCTCATCCGTAGAGCGGCCACCAAGGTGGCGACTGGCGCCGCCGGCCCGATCGTGGTGACGGCCGAGGAACTGGTCGACGCGCTCGGTCGTCCATCGCCACGCGAAGACCCCATGGTCCGGACCGCCGATCCCGGCGTGGCCACGGGTCTGGCCGTCACCGGGGCCGGCGGCGACGTGCTCTTCGTCGAAACCGCGGTGATGCCCGGCGACGGCGGTCTGACCCTCACCGGCCAGCTCGGCGACGTGATGCGGGAGTCGGCCCAGATCGCGCTCAGCTTCCTCCGGGCGAACTCGCGATCACTCGGCATCGAGTTGCCCGATGACCAACGGGTCCACGTGCACTTCCCGGCCGGAGCCGTGCCGAAGGACGGGCCGTCGGCCGGCGTCACGATGTCCGTCGCGCTCGTGAGCCTGTTGACCGGCCGTCGGGTGCGCGGCGATGTCGCGATGACGGGCGAGGTCACGCTGCAGGGTCGGGTCCTGCCCATCGGCGGCGTGAAGGAGAAGGTGCTCGCCGCCCACCGCGCCGGTGTCACCCACGTGATTCTGCCGGTGGCCAACGAGGGCGACGTCGAGGACATTCCTGCCCAGGTCCGCGACGAGGTGACGATTCATCTGGTGACCCGGGTCGAGGAAGCCCTGGAAGTGGCGTTGGCCGCGGCGTGACGCGAAGCGTTGCCGGGAGTCGGCTGAGCAGGCTGAGTTCGGCGGAGCCGAACTCCAAGCAACCCGAAGGGTTGCCGGTTGCCCCTAGCGGCGGCTGAGCAGGCTGAGCACGTACCAGAACATCGTCATCACCGACGAGAACAGGCCCAGGGCCGCGGCGACGTGGGCCTGGGCCGGGTACTGCCGGATGATGGTCTGGGTCTGATAGAGGATGGCCACGCCCGACAGGGCGATCATCGCGAGCGAGAACCAGACGCCGAGGCTGAAGCCGAAGAGCACGGCGGCGACGATCAGAGCCAGGGCCACCACGAACCCGTACATCACGATCGGTCGCAGGAACGAGAGGTCCTTGCGAGTGACGAACGCGATGACGGTGAGGCCCGAGAAGGCGATGGCGGTGATCAGCGCCGCCGCGGCGACGGTGGTGCCGCCGTTGCCCGGCGAGCGGAAGACGTAGTGGAGCATCGGGGCGAACAGCACGGCGTAGAGCGCGGCCGAACCGAACAGGGCGGCGTATTGCTTCGACGGGTTGAGGAGGTCGGCGGCCGCGTTGGCCACGATCCACTGACCGACCATGAAGCCGCCGAGAACGAGCAGCCAGGTCATGCCGCTTCCGGCGACGAGGTCGTAGATGCCTTCGGCGATGGGCGTGTTGAGGAAGATGGCTTCGATGCCGGCGAAGACCAGAATCGCGGCCATCAGGTGCTGGTAGACGCGCACGACGAAGTCGCCACGGGCTTCGTCGTCGAGAACCGCTACCGGCCGGAGGTCGAGATCACTGTTGCTCATGGTGGGCAGGATACCGCCGATTCGCGAACCGCCCCGAGCGGATCACGCTGAACCGGGGTCGTCGTGAAGCTGGATGACCCCGGCGTCGAGCAGCGCTCGGCGTTGTTCCTGAGTGATGCCGATGTCGCGGAGGACCTCGTCGACGTGTTCGTTGAGGAGGGGCGCCGATGCCTTGAACTCCGGTGGGGTCGCGCTGAATTGCGCCGACATGCGAGGGCTGCGGATGCGTCCCGCGGCCGGGTGCTCCCATTCCACGAACGTGCCGCTGTGGACGATCTGGGGGTCGGTCGGGAGGTCTTCCATCTGGTTGACGTGGCCGCACGGCACCGAGCGTTCGTGCATGCGTGGGAGGAGGTCGGCCACGTTCCATTCCAGGAACGCGTTGCCGATCAGGGCCCCGATCTCCTCCTGCTTTCCGTGGCGTTGTTCGGTGGTTCCGTAGTCCTCGATCCATTCGGGATGCCCCAGCGCCTCGAAGAGTCCCTGGAACTGCCCGTCGGAGATCACGAAGTAGACGATGTGGCCGTCGGCGCACTGGCTCAACGTGTAGATCTCGCTGAGGCGGTATCCCGGGGGGATGTCGGGGTCGAGCATGGTGTCGGCCATTCCGCCGTCGGGCCACAGGAACTGCACGGCGATGTCGAGCATCGAGAGCTCGATGTGCTGGCCACCCTTGCCCTGGTTTCGGGCGTGCAGGGCACTGGTGATGGCGAGGGCGGCCATCCAGGCCGCCGCCTTGTCGACCACACCGTTGCGAACGAGATCCGGGATCGGCACCTGTGGGTTGACCTGTAGAGCGACATAGCCGGCCATGGCCTGCACGATGGGGTCATAGACGGCCCGGTCGGCGTAGGGCCCCGACGCGCCGTAGCCCGACATCGAGCAGTAGATGATCTCCGGGTTGACCGCAGCGCTTCCCTCCCAGCCGACGCCCAGTCGCTCCATCACGCCGGGGCGCATGTTCTGCACCACCACGTCGGCATCGCGGATCAGGTCGAGCACGAGGTCGCGCCCGGCCTCCTGCTGGATGTCGACCTGGATCGACCGCTTGCCCCGGTTGTTGTTGACGACGGAACTGTTGAGTCCGCCCTTCGCGAACTGGGCCAGTCGGGTGAGGTCGCCGAAGGCGGGCGGCTCGACCTTCGTGACCTCGGCGCCCAGGTCGCTGAGAAGCATGCAGGCGAGCGGTCCCGCGATCACCTGGGTCATGTCGACGACCCTGATTCCCTCGAGTGGACCTGGCATCTCCGACCCCTTTCGTCAGCGAGTGCGACCCTAGCCGGGTACCCTCCCAGGGCAGTTTGGCCGACCGGCCAATCGGAACACCAGGAGTCTCCATGGGCATTCTCGACAAGATCAAGGGCCTCGTCGGCGGCAACGCCGACAAGGTCGAAGACGCCATCGACAAGGCCGCCGACGTCGCGAAGGACAAGGTGCCCGATGAGCACGACGACAAGGTCGACATGGCCGCCGACAAGGCGAAGGATCTCGTCGACGGTCTCGACGGCGACGACGCCTGAGCATCAGCCGATTCGTGAGGACCGCGCCCTTCGGGGCGCGGTTCTTCGCGTCCGGGCCGACTCACGCGTTCCGGCTCCCCGCCGGTACCGTCGTAGACCGGACGAGAGGTCATGTGCGTGGGTAATCCCTGGTTTGAAACGGTCGCCATCGCTCAGGAGCGGGCCAAGAAGCGACTCCCGACGTCGGTCTACGGCGCCCTGATCGCCGGAGCCGAGGCCGGCATCTCGATGCGCGACAATGTGGCGGCCTTCGACGAGATCGGCTTCCGTCCGGTGACGGCCGGCCAGGCGGCCGAGCGTTCGATGGACGTCACGGTCATGGGTCAGTCGGCCTCGATGCCGGTGATCATGTCGCCCACCGGCGTGCAGGCCGTGCATCCCGACGGTGAGGTCGCCGTCGCGGCCGGCGCCGCCAACCGGGGCATCCCCGCCGGTCTCAGCTCGTTCGCCTCGAAGCCGATCGAAGAGGTCGCGGCCGTCAACTCGCAGCTCTTCTTCCAGATCTACTGGGCCGGCGACAAGGACTCCATGCTCGCTCGGATCGCCCGGGCCAAGGCGGCCGGCGCCGTCGGCCTCATCCTCACGCTCGACTGGTCGTTCTCCCACGGTCGCGACTGGGGAAGTCCGGCGATCCCGCAGTCGTTCACCCTGAAGGAACTCCTTCCCCACGCGACGGATGTCATCCGCAAGCCACGCTGGGCGTGGACCTGGGCCAAGTCTGGTCAGATTCCGCTGCTCACGGTGCCCAACTTCGCCACCGGTGACGACAAGCCACCGGTCTTCTTCGAGGCCTACGGCACCTGGATGGGCACGCCCCCGCCGACGTGGGACGACGTCGCCTGGCTGCGCGAGCAGTGGGACGGGCCGTTCATGGTCAAGGGCGTCGTGCGGGCCGACGAGGCCCGTCGCGCCGTGGATGCCGGCGCCACGTGCGTGTCGGTCTCGAACCACGGCGGCAACAATGTCGACGGCGCCCCCGCCTCGATCCGGATGCTGCCCGAGATCGTGGCCGCAGTGGGCGACCAGGTCGAGGTCGTGCTCGACGGCGGCGTGCGCCGCGGGTCCGATGTCGTCAAGGCGTGCGCGCTCGGCGCCGATGCCGTGCTCATCGGTCGTGCCTACCTGTGGGGTCTCGCGGCCAACGGCCAGGCCGGCGTCGAGAACGTGCTCGACATCCTGCGCGGCGGCATCGACGCGACGCTGCGGGGCATCGGCGTCGATTCGATCGCCGACCTCACCCCCGACGACGTGATCGTGCCCGAGGGCTTCTCGCCACCACCGCTCGGTTGAGCCCGCGTCGATGCGGGTGGGAGCTCATGCCCCCTAGCGCCCGAGGGGGGTGGCGGCCAGGTCGGCGCCGATGGCCCGGAGCTGCTGATTGGCCGCACCGAGCGTGACCTCGAGGTGCTTGTTCCAGAGGGTGTAGCGGTGGAGCGGATAGTCGACGTCGACGCCGATCCCGCCGTGCATGTGCTGGGCGCCGTGGGCGACGAAGTGGGCTCCCTCGGAGCCGAACCACTTGGCGATGCGAAGGTCTTCCCACGGATCGAGCCCGTTGGCGATGCGCCAGAGGGCCGACTGGGTCTGCAGGCGGAGCCCCTCGACCTGGATGAAGCAGTCGGCGAGACGCTGGGTCACCGCCTGGAAGGTGGCGATCGGTCGGCCGAACTGTTCGCGCTCGCTGGTGTAGGCCGCGGTCAACCGGAGTTGACCCTCGACCACGCCGAGCTGGGTGGCGCAGACCAGGGCGAGATAGCGCGCCTCGAACCAGCGGACGGCGTCCTCGCCGGTGGCCAGCAACGCGGCGGGGGTGGCCGCGAACGTCAACTCGTGGACGGGCTGCTTGCGGCTCGTGACCCCGGCTTCCGAGGCGACGCCGTCGAGCGCGACCAGGTAGAGGCCGACTCCGTCCGGTCCAACGGCGTTGACGACCGCATGGGTGGCCGCCTCGGCGAACTCGACGACCGACTTCACGCCGGTGAGCGCGCCGGCGGCGTCGGCGGTGACTCCCGGTCGCGCGAGATCCTCGCGCAACGACTCGGCGACGGCGACCGTGAGCACCCGATCACCGGCGATCACGCCGGGCAGCAGCTCGGCCGCCACCGCGTCGTCGGCGAACTCGGCGACGGTCATCGCCGCGAGCATCGTCGGCAGGGCGGGCACGGGCGCGACATGGCGGCCCACGGCCTCACAGACCAGACCGGCCTCGATGATGCCGAGTCCGCCGCCGCCGTGCGCCTCCGGCAGGGCGATACCGATGAGACCGGCGTCGGCCAGCAACGCCCATTCGGCGGCTGCGAACCAGTCGCCGCCGTCGTCGGCGCTCGCTTCGATCTCCTTGAGGCGATCGTGGTCGACCTTGTCGCCGAGGATCTGCATCGCCAGATCACTCACGGCCTGTTCTTGTTCGTTCAGGTTGAAGTCCATGGCGAATCCCTACTTCCTGCGCTTCTCGCGGGGGAGCGCCATGCCCGCCCAACCGATGATGTCCCGTTGCAGCTCGTTGGTGCCGCCGCCGAAGGTCAGGACCCAGACCCCGCGGTAGAGCTCGTCGATCCGTCCGGCGAGGATCGCGCCGGGCGATCCCGGGCGCAGGGCACCCAGCGCCCCGAAGAGCTCGGTGGCCTCCTTGTAGATGACGTGCATCGACTCGGATCCCCAGACCTTGACGGAGCTGGCGACGGCCGGGTTGAGCGCACCGGTGGTCTGGTTGTAGGCGACCTTCCAGTTGAGCAGATCGAGGAAGCGGACCCGGGCCCGCATCTCGGCCAGCTTGACCTGGACCCACTCCTGGTCGATGACCCGTCCGCCGTCGGGGTGTTCGGTCTCGCGAGCCCAGTCGATGATCTGGTCGACCGTGTTGGTGACGCCGCCGGCGGCGCACAGCGAGACCCGCTCCTGGTTGAGCTGGCTGGTGATGAGGTTCCAGCCGCCGTGGACCTCGCCGACCACCGCCGACTCGGGCACCCGCACGTTGTCGTAGAACGTCGCGGTGGTGTTGGTCGTGCCCATCGTGATGAACGGGGTGATCGAGAAGCCCGGGTCACTGGTCGGCACGAGGAAGATGGTGATGCCCTTGTGGGCGGGTGCGTCGGGATCGGTGCGGGCCGCGAGCCAGATGTAGTCGGCGTCCCACGCGAGCGACGTGTACAGCTTCTGGCCGTTGATGACCCACTCGTCGCCGTCCTTCACCGCCTTGGTCTGCAGCGACGCCAGATCGGACCCGGCCCCGGGCTCGGAGTACCCGATCGAGAAGAACATGTCGCCGGTGAGGATCTTGGGCAGGAAGTGGTTCTTCTGCTCCTCGGTACCGAAGTGGCGAAGCGTCGGCCCGACCGTGTTGGTGGTGAGGAACGGGATCGGGCAACCGGCCTTCTGCGCTTCGTTGAAGAAGATGTAGTTCTCCACCGGGGTGTAGCCCTTGCCGCCGTATTCCTCCGGCCAGGCCACGCCGAGCCACCCGTCGGCGCCGATCTTGCGGATGAGGTCTCGGTAGGGTTCGTTGGCGCTGAGCTCGTCGTTGCGGATCGAGGCCTTCACCTCGTCGGTCATCAACGTCGTGAAGTAGTCGCGGAGCTCGGCCTGCAGATCCTTTTGTTCCGGAGTCAGGTCGACATGCATGCCGAGACTGTCTCAGATGGGATCGCCCACCGCCACTCGCGCCATCTCTCGTCGAGCCGGGAAGTGGTCGCCGGTCGCGAAGTGCTGGGTCGACCGTTCGTCCCAGAGGCACAACTCGCCCACGGTCCACGTGTGGCGGAGGCAGTGGTTGGGCTGCACGGCGTGGTCGACGAGGAAGCCGAGCAGCGCGTCGGACTCCGGGGGCTCTAGCTCGACGATCCGACGGGTGAACTGTTTGTTGACGGCCAGGTAGCGACGCCCAGTGGTCGGGTGGGTGCCCACCACGGGGTGGCGGGTGTCGGGCAGCAGCGCCTTGGCCATCTCGAAGACGTCGACCCCGCCCTTGGTCTTGAACGCTTCGCCCGACCCGATGTCGTGGTGGGCGGTGAGTCCGTCGAGCGCGTCTCGTAGTCGGGGCGACAGGCTGTCGTAGGCGGCGTACATCGAGGCCCAGAGCGTGTCGCCTCCGTGGGCCGGCATCTCGATCGGACGCAACGACCCGATCGTGGGCGGGGTGAGATCCCAACTCACGTCGGTGTGCCAGCGATCCTGGAAGGGTGGGTGGTCGGCGTCGTCGACGATGTGTTCGACCATCGCCTCGGTGCGGCCGGCAACCCGGGCGAGGGGATGGATGTAGGGCGAGCCGAGACGAAGCATCACTTCGAGATGGTGCGGATCGGTGAGATCCTCCTGGCCTCGGATGAAGACCACCTGATGTTCGTGCACGGCGGTGACGATGTCGGCCAGGGTGTCGTCGTCGACCGTGTCGATCCTCGGGAGTCCGGTCAGGGTCGCGCCGAGCACCGATGTGCACCGACGCGTCTCGAAGGAGGCCATGGCGGGACACTACCGTCGACCGGGTGCGCGTCGATCGGAAGAGCCTCGGATCCCTCCCTTCGTCGGCTGTCGCCGATGGCGGCCACCTCCTCCTCGTCCCGTTGGGCGCGACGGAACAGCACGGCCCCCATCTCCCGCTCGACACCGACACCCGCATCGCGGTGGCCGTGGCGGACGAGGTCGCGCTGCGACTCGAGGGCGCCCTCGTCGCGCCGGCGATCGCCATCGGTGCATCGGGCGAACACGCCGGCTTCGCGGGCACGCTCTCGGTCGGCACAAGGGTCCTGGCCGACATGCTCGTCGAGCTCGTGCGCACCGCCGGACCCGAGTTCTCGCGCATCGTCGTGGTCAACGCCCACGGCGGCAACGCCTACGCCCTGCGGGCCGCGGCTGCGACGTGTGCCGCGGAAGGTCGTGCGCTCGAGGTCTGGTCGGTGCGTCTGCCGGGGGCCGACGCCCACGCCGGACGGACCGAGACGTCGATCCTGCTGTACCTCGCGCCGGAGACGGTGGCGCTCGACCGCGCCGTGGCCGGCAACACCGATCCGCTCGAGGAGTTGCTTCCCCGGATGATGGAGGGCGGTGTGGGCGAGGTCTCCGCCAACGGCGTGCTCGGCGACCCCGCCGGCGCCGACGCCGCCGAAGGGGCGGCCCTGTTGCGGCAGCTGGTCGACGACGCCGTGGCCCAGATCGCCGGCGGATAGTCGCACTTCGGGGTCGTACCTGCGACGCTGGCCGGGTGGATCGACCCGTAGCCCTCGTCACCGGAGCCGCCCGCGGCATGGGTGCCGCAACCGTTCACCGCCTCGTGGCCGACGGGTGGTCGGTCGTCGCGACCGATGTCTGTGCCGACGAACCGGCGATTCCCTACCGCTTGGGCACGCTCGAGGAGCTCGAATCGGTCGCCGCCGCCGGCGGCGAACACGTCATCCCCGTCGTCGCCGACGTGCGCGACCAGGCCGCGATGCACACCGCGGTGGCGACCGCGGTCGATCTCTTCGGTCGACTCGACGCGGCGATCGCGATGGCCGGAGTCTTCGCCGCCGGCGATCGGCTCTGGGAGGTCTCCGACGACGAGTGGGATGCCGTGGTCGACATCGATCTCCGTGGCGTCTTCCACACCGCTCGGGCAGCCGTTCCGGCGATCCTCGAAGGTCCCGAGCCGTGGCGGGGACGGTTCGTCGCGGTCGCGTCGACCGCGGCGATGGTCGGCCTCCAGAACATGGCTCCCTACGTGGCTGCCAAGCACGGCGTGGTCGGTCTCGTGCGGTCCCTGGCCGTCGACCTGGCCGGAACCGGTGTCACGTCCAATGCCATCGCGCCGGGATCGACCCGCACCGCGATCCTCGAGGCGTCGGCCGCCGCGTACGACACCGACATCGACGAGTTCGCGGAGCATCAGCGGCCGATCGGACGGCTCGTCGAACCCGAGGAGATCGCCGGCGCGGTCGCCTACCTGTGCTCGGAGACCGCAGCGGCGGTCACCGGCGTGGTGCTCCCTGTCGACGGCGGGATGACCAGCACCATCTGACGCCATCTGACGAGGAGAGCAAACCGGGACTACGGTCGGGAGCTCAGCAACGGAGGTGCAGGACCAGATGAAGACGCGTGCTGCGGTGCTCTACGGGGCGCATCAGGAATGGCAGGTCGAGGAGATCGAACTGGATCCCCCGGGCAAGGGCGAGGTGCTGGTCAAGACGCACGCGGCCGGCCTGTGTCACTCCGACGAGCATCTCGTGACCGGCGATCTGGGCACGCCCGACGAGCTCGGCGGGTCGTCGCTGTTCCCGGTGATCGGTGGCCACGAGGGGTCGGGGGTCGTCATCGAGGTCGGCGAGGGCGTGACCGACTTCGAGGTCGGCGACCATGTCGCCGTCTCGTTCGTGCCGGCGTGCGGCAAGTGTCGCTGGTGTGCATCGGGTCAGCAGAACCTCTGCAACCTGGGCGCCGGAACCCTCGGGCCCGGCATGATCAGCGATGGCCGCTGTGGTCACCATGGTCCCGGTGGCACGGACATCAACACGATGGCGAAGCTCGGCACCTTCGCGGAGCACATGCTCCTGCACGAGAACTCGCTCATCAAGGTCGACAAGGATCTCCCGTTGATCCCGGTCGCGCTCGTCAGCTGCGGGGTCGCGACGGGCTACGGGTCGGCCGTGAACCGGGCCGAGGTGACCGCGGGCGACACCGTCGTCGTGGTCGGTTGCGGCGGTATCGGAGCCAACGCGCTCCAGGGGGCCAAGGCGGCCGGCGCGAAGAACGTCGTCGCCGTCGACCTCTCCGAGTTCAAGCGCGAGAAGGCCGCCGAGTTCGGCGCCACCCACACTGCGGCCTCGATGGAGGAGGCGATGGAGCTCGTCGGCGGGCTGACCGAAGGCGTGATGGCCGACAGCGTGATCGTCTCGGCCGGCGTCGTCACTGGGGACCTGATCGCCCCGGCCCAATTCCTGACCCGCAAGGGCGGCACGATCGTGATCACCGGCCTCGCGCCGATGACGCAGATGGACGTGCAGCTCAACCTGTTCGAGTTCGCGATGATGAACAAGCAGATCAAGGGGACGATCTTCGGCTCCGACAGCCCGCGGCGGGCCGTCCCTCGCCTCCTGGGTCTGTACCAGGCCGGTCAGTTGAAGCTCGACGAGTTGGTCACCAAGACCTACAGCCTCGATCAGATCAACGAGGGCTATCAGGACATGCGCGACGACAAGAACATCCGCGGGGTCCTGGTCTTCGAGTGAAGCGAGGCGTGCGGCGCCGGGGAGGTCAGACGGTGTAGTGCGCGGCGACGGCTCGGCTGACGGGCGAGTCGAGTTCCCAGTCGTTGTACGTCTCGAGCGCCGTGCCGTGACCGAGGTTCGCCGTCGACACGCAGCGGGGATCGTCGACGGTCATCTCGGTCGGGCCGTACGAGTCGAGTGACGCGACCTGCCCCTGCCAATCGCTCCGGTGGCCGGCGTCGCGGGCCGCGTCGACCGCGGCGAGCCATGCGGGATAGTCGTGCGGCAGGTGGACTCGGACCGGGAACGCGCGACCCGGGTCGGGAAGCATCGCGTGTTGGACGAGCAGCGCCGTCTCGAGGGCGGTGTCGTCGACCATCGCGAGTTCGTCGACCAGGAAGCGGTGCAGATCGTCGATCATGAACTGCCACGACGGCGGGGGAGCGAGGGTGTCGGGGACCACGGTGGCGAGGTACGAGAGCCACGGCCAGCGGACGGGATCCGTCTTCACCGTGGTGCGCAGCGTTTCGTAGAAGCGGACTTCGTGCATGCCGATGCGCTGGCGCACGAGTGGGGCCACGTAGCGCAGTACGCCGTGGTTCTCGGCGAGGAGATAGAACCGCCGCATCTCGTGCATGTGTGCGTAGTCGTCGCGGGTGAAGCTCGACGTCGACACCACGAACGCCGGTTTCGCAGCCGACGCGGCGAGCGGTCCCGGTGGGCGCGTGGACTCGACGGCATACGTCGTTCGGTACTCCGGGTCGTTCATCGGACTGTTGACCAGTAGCTCCGTGCCGTGACACTTGGCCAGGACGCCCCGGTCGACGCACTCCTGCAGGTCGTTGTGGAGCGACTCGACGGTCTGTCCCGGCAGCCCCATCATGAGGTCGACGAAGAGCGGGAGCTTGCTCGCACGGAACTCGGCCGCGAGCGCCTCGTACTTCTCAAGCTTGATGTTGGATCGGCGGATCGCATCGAGAGTCGTTTCGTCCAACGACTGCAGCGACAAGAGGCCCTCCGAGACGACCCCGGCCTCCGTGAGCACGGTGACGATCTCGGTGAGGTGCTTCACCGTGTTCTTCGCGTAGTTGGTGATGAAGCGTTGCGGGTATCCGTATCGCTGCTTGAGATCGGCGAAGTGGGCCGCGATCTCGACGTCGCGACCGAAGATGCCGAAGTTCGCGTCGGCGAAGAACACGCGCTTCACCTCGTTCTTCGCGCACCATTCGAGTTCTGCCATGACGCGGTCCATGTCGAACTTGCGGATCCGTGAATTCGTTGCCGATCCCCAGTCGCAGAACGTGCAGCCGTACGGGCACCCCCGGTTCGTCTCGACGATGGCCATTCCGATGCTCCCGACGCCCTCGAAGGCGGCGAAGGTGCCGTCGAGGTAGGGCGAAGGGATCGTGTTGAGGTCGGTGATCCGGTCGCGGTCCGGGGTCCTGACCACACCGGTTGCGTCGCGGAACGCGATGCCGGCGACCTCGGCGAGGTCGGCCCACACTCCTTGTCCGGCGAGAATCGACCCGATCGCGGCGAGGACCTCGACCGCGGTGACCTCGCCCTCACCGCGCACCGCGATGTCGACGTAGGGGTGGGTGTCGAGATAGTCGTTGGTGTCGCGCTCGTAGGTGGGGCAGTCGGGTCCACCGTGGATCGTGATGGCGTCGGGGTTGTGCGCCTTGAGCGCGCGCGAGAACTCGAGATTGCGTTCGTGGGACCAGATGTAGTCGGAGAACATGTAGACGGCCGGGCCGCTCGGCTGATCGGCGAGGTCGGCGTTGCTGGTCACCCATCGGGGGTGGCGATCGAGGAGATCCAGTCGAGCGTCGTCCGAGATTCGAAGTGCCGCGTAGATGGCCCCGAGCGCAAGCGGTGGCGACAGCGACGGAGGCACGACGCCGTAGACCGGAACGAGGTCTTCGGCCCCCTCGGAGGCGAGGACCGCTCGCCGGCTCATCTCCAGATCTCTGAACCGCCGCTTCACCTTCGCGGTGAGCTGGAGTCCCTCGCGGATGCGATTGTGGAACGCGTTCGACCGGTCGAGCAGCTCGGGGCGTTCGGCCACCGGGGACAGGACCCCCATGGCCACGAGTCGGGCCACCCGCTCGGACAGGTCGTTCGGCGACTCGACGAGATCACGGAGGGATGTCTCCCCTTCGGTGACCTTCCAGAGCTCCTCGACGGTGGTCGCCGAGTGGAACAGGCGGGCGATCCAGACGTCGGTCGCGTCGGCCGCGCCGCGCGACCGTCCGTCGTGGTCGAACCTGACGAACCCTTCGGGCTCCAGCGACCACGCCTGCGGTGAACAGAGGATGATCCGTTCGTCGACACCGACGGGTCGGGCCGTTTGCGGAGGCGGATGGGAGGCGTGCGAGGCTTCCGGCGTCGAGGTGTCGATGGGCGCGGCGAGGCCGAGATCCTCGAGGGTGGAGAGGAGCTTCTCGACCACCGGGCGTTCGATCTTCGTCTCACGGGCAGCCGATTCCCGGTCGCCGGTGGCCCGCCACGCAGCGAGGAACGCCAGCTCGACGAAGGTCAGGCGGTGGTGATCGATCGAGAGGGAGTCCCACGGTGCCGGGATGTGCCGCGAGTGAAGGAGGACCGCCTCGTCGATCGAAACGGGTGCGAGTCCGATCCAGTTCGGTGTTGTGACCATGGTGCACTGCTCGCTCATGTGGCGGACCGGCCTCATAGTGGCATACCGCCCGACCAGCCGAAACAGGTCGTACGGACCACTCGGTCGGTGCAGGTGCGCGACTAGCGGTCGGGTCGTTCGGGGGCGGGGCGGCACAGCAGCGTGCTGCCCCCGATGGCGAGGAGCCGACCGCCGTCGCTCCACGTCTCGGAGGCAACGCCGATCAGTCCGCGGTGGCCGACCGGCGCCGCGCCCCAACCGAGGAGCCACTCCTCGTCGTTGGCCGGTTGCAGGAACCGGCAGGTCAGTTCGATGGTCGGTGCGAAGTAGGCCAACTCGCCGATGTGGGGGTTGGTGGCCGCACCCCAGGCATCGAGGTCGGTGACGATCAGGAGGCGGGTGTCGTCGAGCCACGCCTCGTCGTAGCGAGGACCGTCGACGAAGCGATACCACCCGGTCTTCTCGGGCTCGGACGCGTCGCGGTTGTCCCAGTCGTCGATCCACTCGGTGGGGCGATGGTCGAGCCGGTCCCAGAAGGGGTGAAGCCAGGTCTCACCCTTCGCGGCGAGGAGATCGACCGCGCTGGCGAGGTCCGAGTGATGGGGCACGTCGGGTCGGCCGCGGTCGGTGTGGTGGTCGAGGCCGGCGTCGGCGTCGGTCCCCCACACCGTGGCTTCGAGCACGGGCCGATCATCCTGGGTCACCACGACGCGCACACATGTCGCGACGCGGGTGACCCGGAGGGTTTCGACGCGGATCGAGACCGGGGCGAAGGCGGCGACCCCGAGGAAGTTGGCGTTGATCGACGCCGGGCGGTCCCGGCCGCTGTGGGCGCCCGCGGCGCGGAGTGCGATCGACGCGAGGTAGCCGCCCATGGGCCCCCAGATGGCCCACTCCTCCGAGACCGTGGCCGAGAAGTCGCTGCGGTCGACGGTGCTCGCCTCGACGACGACCGCCGTGTCGCGTTGCAGATCTGCCATCGCCCGAGGGTAGCGATCGGCATCGACTGCGTCCTCGTCATTTGCCCCCCGAGTAGCCTTGCCAGGTGCGAGCGCCCCTGGTAGTCGAGGTTCTCCGCGGCGTCGAGGTCGAGAGCCGCCACGAGGTCGACGTCGTGGCCGTGGACGACCTCGGTCGTGTGCTGTGGTCCCGCGGCGACGGCACCCGGCCGGTGCTTCCCCGCTCGGCCCTCAAGCCGATCCAGGCCCTCCCGCTGGTTCGCTCCGGCGCGGCTGACGCCTACGCGGCCTCGGTCGTGCGGCTCGCGCTTTCGTGCGCCAGCCACGGCGGCGAACCGGCGCATGTCGACGAGGTCGACGCCTGGCTGGCCGATCTCGGCTGCACGGCTGCCGATCTCGAATGCGGCGCCCACCCGCCCATGCACCGCCCGAGTGCCGATGCGCTGGTGGCAGCCGGGAGGCAACCCACCGCCTCGCACAACACCTGTTCGGGCAAACACGCCGGCTTCCTGTCGGTGTGCCTCCACGTCGGGCACGACCCGTCGGGCTACCGCACCCCGGGTCACCCGCTGCAGGCAGCCTGGGTGACCCCGGCGACCGAGGACGCCTGCGGTGTCTCCCTCGCCGGCACGACCCCGGGCATCGACGGATGCGGCATACCGGTGTGGACCATGCCGCTCGATCGGTTGGCCGCCGGCTGGGCCTCCCTCGGCGGGCACGACGAGGGTCGGCGCATCCTCGCCGCGATGATGGACGCCCCCTTCATGGTCGGCGGGACCGACCGAGCGTGCACCCGGATCATGGAGGCGGCCGCGGGGCGAGTCGCCGTCAAGACCGGAGCCGAAGGCGTGTACTGCGGGCTGGCGATCGAGTCGGGCACCGCGGTCGCCCTCAAGGTCCGAGACGGCGCGACCCGGGCGAGTGAACCGGCGATCGAGTGGGCGATGGCGGAGTTGGGTGTGGGCCCGGGGCCGCGTCCGGTGAACCTGCGCAACGCCGCCGGCACGACCGTCGGCGAGATCCGCATCGCCGGCTGACCCCCACGCTCGCACACTGCGAACTATCCGAACCCGCAACCGCACTGGTACGTTCTGCCGCGTTCACTCTCGCCCGAACAGAACCTCCGAAGGGGATCGTCATGAAGACCAGAGCCGCCATTCTCCGTGAAGTCGGGGCCGACTGGAGTGTCGAGGAGATCGAGCTCGACGAGCCGCGCGAAGGCGAGATCCTCGTGAAGACGTTGGCCGCCGGCATGTGTCACTCCGATGAGCACGCCCACGACGGCACCATGCCCGTCACCCTGCCGCTCGTCGGTGGCCACGAGGGCGCCGGCGAGGTCATCGGTCTCGGCCCGGGCGTCACCGAGTTCGAGATCGGCGACCACATCTCCTGCTCGTTCATTCCGTCGTGCGGCAAGTGTCGTTGGTGCGCGGCCGGCCAGCAGAACCTCTGCGATCTCGGTGCCCACCTGATGGAGCCCGGGATGATGGCGGGTGGATTCCGTCACCACAGCGCGGCCGGCGAAGACCTCACTCCGCTCCTCAAGCTCGGCACGTTCGCCGAACACATGGTGCTCAGCGTCGACTCGGCCATCAAGGTGCAAAAGGACATCCCCGCCGGACCGGCGGCCCTCGTCAGCTGTGGTGTCACGACCGGCTACGGCTCGGCCGTCAACCGGGCCGGTGTCACCGCCGGCGACACGGTGGTCATCGTCGGCGCGGGCGGTCTCGGCCACGCCGCCATCCAGGGCGCGAAGGTCGCCGGCGCCAAGAACGTCGTCGCCGTCGACCCGTCGGAGTTCAAGCGCGAGAGTGCCCAGGAATTCGGCGCCACCCACGCGGCGGCGTCGATGGAGGAGGCGATGGCGCTCGTGGGTGGCATCACGGAGGGCGTGATGGCCGACAGCGTCATCCTCACGCCGGGTGTGCTCACCGGCGACATGATCGCCCCGGCCCAGTTCCTCACCCGCAAGGGCGGCACCATCGTCGCCACTGCGGTGGCCAACGCGATGGCGATGGACGTCCAGCTCAACCTGTTCGAGTTCGCCATGATGAACAAGGAACTCAAGGGCTGTCTGTTCGGCTCGACCGCTCCCCGGAAGGAGATCCCGCATCTCCTGTCGATGTATCAGGCCGGTCAGCTCAAGCTCGACGAGATGATCACCAACACCTACACGCTCGACCAGGTGAACGAGGGCTACGCCGACATGCTCGCGAACAAGAACGTTCGCGGCGTGATCATGTTCGACTGAGTCGTCGTGACCTCACTCGACGACGCCGCGGTACTCGACGCGCTCGACGACGCGCTGGTCGGTCGCCGTCGCGAACTCGAACTGCTCGTCGCCGCGCTTGCTGCGGACCGACATGTGCTGCTCGAAGGGCCGCCCGGCACCGGTAAGTCGACGATGTTGCGCGAGGTCGCCAATGCGGCGGGCACGGGCTTCGTCTTCGTGGAGGGGAATGCCGAACTCACCCCGGCCCGCCTGGCCGGCCAGTTCGACCCGGCCCGGGTGCTCGAGGAGGGCTACGGGCCCGACGTGTTCGTCGACGGTCCGCTGGTCGAGGCGTTGCGGGCGGGTTCGCTGCTCTATGTGGAGGAACTCAACCGCGTGCCCGAGGAGACGGTGAATCTCCTGATCTCGGTGATGTCGGAAGGAGAGCTGCATCTCCCCCGCATCGGTCGCATCGCGGCGGCCCCCGGGTTCCGGCTCGTCGCGGCGATGAACCCGTTCGACAATGTCGGTACCGCCCGCGTTTCCGGTGCGGTCTACGACCGGATGTGTCGCATCGCGATGGGCTATCAGAGCCGTGACGACGAAGCCGACATCGTCGGGCGGCGGGCCTGCGAGTCCGGCGACCTCATCCTGGTGCGGGCCGTGCTCGTCACCCGCGGCACGCGCAACCACAGCGACATCCGGGTCGGCTCGTCGGTCCGTGGCGCGATCGACCTCGTGGAGGTCGCGACGAGGCTCGCGAGGATCCGCGGTGTCGATGTGACCGACCCCGAGATCGGCCTGGATGCGGCGCTCGTCGCCCTGTCGGGGCGGATCCGGCTCCACGAGGGTGGCGACACCAGCCCCGAGGACGTGATCCGCGATCTGTGGAACCAGGTGCTGGCCGCGGAGAACCCCGAGCCCTCGACCGCCGACGACTCGGACGACGACCGGGGAAAAGTGGAAGCCCCCTAGGGGGCGACCCCGGCGCACCGCTCACCCTCGAGGGAGATGATGCCCAGGAGGCTCTGGCCGAGGAGAACCGCCGGACCACCCCGCGCGAGCAGTTGCGCCGTGACCCTTCGTTCGACGACATCTCACCCGACGTCGGTGAGATCGACGAACAGGCGCTGGCTCAGCTCGTCGAGGAAGACGCCGACCACGCCCTCGCCCTTCTGGCCGAGATGACCGCCGCCACCGATCCGACGTTGGCCTCGCTCGCCGCTCGACTGGCCGGGCGCCTGCTGCTCGACGTCGCGCGGGTCGGCCCGTCCGGCAGCCGCGGGATCGGCCGGCTGGTGACCGCAGCGGCCGACCGGGCCGACGGCGATCTCGACGTCGACGCGAGTCTCGACGCGCTCCTCGATGCCCGGGCCGGCGGACGGTCGCTCGGCGCCGACGAATTGCGGGTTCGTCATTGGACCAAGCCCGCGATGGCGTTGTCGTTGCTGGTCGACCGCAGCGGCTCGATGAGCGGCGATCGCCTGGCGACCGCCGCCGTGGCCGCCGCAGCCTGTTCCTGGCGGGCCCCCTCCGACTGGTCGGTGCTCGCGTTCTCCGACCGGCAACTCGCCCTGAAGTCGCAGGACGACGAGCGCGCCCCGGCGGTCGTGGTCGACGACCTGCTCCGGCTGCGGGGCCGAGGGACGACCGACCTCGACGCCGCCCTGCGCAGTTCGGCCCGACAGTTGGAGCGTTCGAGGGCGAAGCGCCGGGTGACGATCCTGCTGTCGGACTGTCGGGCCACCGCCGGTGTCGACCCGGCGGGCGCGGCCCGCCGCCTCGACGAGCTGTGCATCATCGCGCCGGGCGACGATGCGGACGACGCGAGGAAGTTCGCCCGCTCGGTCGGCGCCCGGTTCGCCTCGGTGGAGTCGGCGCTCGGGATCCCCACCGCGCTGGCCGCGGTCCTCTGAGCCTCGGCCTCCGCCCGGGCCGGGAACGGGCGATGGGCTGAACGGCCCACTTCTCAGCGGGCCACTTCTCTCACCCAGAGTGATCAAGTACCGTGACGCGAATGCGTGTAGAGGAGGCCACCGCCCCACCGCCGACACCCTCGGTGGGGCGACAGGTGCGTGCGTTCGGCTCGTACCAGCACGGCCTCGACGGGTTGCGCGGTTACACGATCTTCTGCGTGCTCTTCTACCACGCGCGGCTCGGCCCCTACGACGGGTTCTACCTCTCGTTGTCGCTCTTCTTCGTGCTGTCGGGCTTCCTGATCACCGCCATCCTCCTCGACGATCGCGAGCGGGCCGGACGCGTCGACTTCAAGCGCTTCTGGGCCCGGCGAGTCCGTCGTCTGGCCCCCGCGGCGCTGGGGGGCGTGTTGCTCGCCGTGATCTTCGGCGCGACCGTCGCGACTCGCAGCCAGGCGGAGCAACTGCCGGGCGATCTCGTGGGCGTCGTGTTCTATGTCGTGAACTGGACGTTCATCGCGACGGATCAGTCCTACACCGACATCTTCGCGGCGCCGAGCCCGGTCCAGCACTACTGGTCGCTCGCGGTCGAGGAGCAGTTCTACCTCGTCATCCCGCTCCTGCTCGGCTTCCTCCTCCGTGTCCGGGTGACGCATCGAGTCCTCGTCGGAGTGCTGGGCGTCGTGATCGCGGGGTCCACGCTGTGGATGCTCTACCTCCACGACGGCGGCGCCGACGTCGACCGTCTCTACTTCGGCACCGACACGCGAATCGCCGAGGTGATGGTGGGGGTGCTGCTCGCCGTCGTCATGCACCATCGCCATGGCGTGCTCGGCGAGCGCACGCGTCGGGTCCTCTCGTGGGCGGGCTGGGTCGCCATCGTCGCGCTCGGCTACCTGTGGACCACGTTCGGGGTCACCGAGCCGTTCTCGTACCGAGGGGGGTTCCTGCTCAACTCGCTGCTCACCGCCCTCTTGATCATGGCGATCGTCGCCCGACGCGGCGTCCTCGACCGGGTCTTCAACTGGAAGCCCGCGATCTGGGTCGGTGACCTGAGCTACGGGATCTACATCTACCATTTCGTGGTCTTCCTCTGGCTCACACCGGAGCGCACCGGTCTCGATCCCTGGCCGAACTGTGCGGTGCGCTTCGCCGTGACCTTCCTGATCGCGTGGGCCTCCCATCGCTTCGTCGAGACACCGATCCGCAAGGGGGCGACGTTCGGTCTGCCGAAGGCGGGTCAGGGTGCGCTCTACCCGGTGGTCGGGCTCGCGCTCATCGCGGGCGCCTACGCAACGGCGAACACCGACGGCGACGATCCCCTCGCGACACTGCGCGACGACGGCCGTTCGCTTCGTGCGCCGGTGGCGACCAGCGACGGAATCCTCGACATCCTCGTGATCCACAGCGCCGAGAACGCGACGATCGTCGACCGTCTCGAGTCGCTCGTCGCCGACGACGAACAGATCACGGTCGCGGCGCGCGAGGAGTTCCGATGCGAGGGCGGCACCGTCGAGACCGCCACCGGTGTGACGTGTGCGAACTGGGCCGCCGAATGGCCGGCCCTCGTCGCCGAGCACGATCCCGACTCCGTGTTGTTCTTCGTCGACGGCTGGGCCGGCGACGATCTCTCGAGCCTCGGTTCGGACGACGCGACTCCGCGGGAAACCAGCGCGGCGCTGCTCGACGCCGGCTTCGATCTCCTCACGACGGAAGGGGCGTCGATCGCCACGATCGGCAGCGGCCAGCGCTACGAGGTGGCCTTCGGACGGGCGTTGACGCCGTTCTCCCAATCGCTGGCCGATCTCGGGACCCGCCGAGATGTCAACATCGCCGTGTCGGGGGCCATGCCCGACCCGACGGCCGTCTCCGACGAGGAATACCTCGACCAGTCGGCGGCCGCGCTGCTCGACCTCGCCGCGCTGTACCAGCGCGCCGACCGCGGCGACGCCGCCCGCGTGCTCGTGATCGGAGACTCCCAGGCGCGTTCGCTCGGCTACGGGTTCGAACGCTGGGGAGCCGACAACGGCGTGTGGGTCTGGAACGTTGCCACGAACGGCTGCGGACTGGCCGATGAGGGATACGTCTACGGCACCGGCGACGAGGTGCCGATCCGTCAGGAGTGCGTGGCGGCGGTCGATGCCCTGGCGAGCCAGGGGGCGAGCTTCGATCCGGAACTGGTCGTGGTCCTCTCCAGCGCCTGGGACCTCGGGGTCCGTCGACTCGACGAATGGGACGAGCCCCAGCGCCCCGGCGACGACGACTTCGACTCGTACCTGCTCAGGGAGTACGAGGAAGTGGTGGAGACATTCGTGGAAGGCGGTGCCACGATCGTGTGGATGCTGGCCCCCTGTCTCGACGTCGGGTCGGCGGCGGATCCCGGTGCGGTGAACACCGAGTGGATCGATGCCGAAGAGCTCGATGTGCTCAATGGCGAGATCCTTCCGGAGCTCGCCGCGGCGCACGCGGGGGAGGTGTTCCTCTACGACCTCGGCGCGGTGCTGTGTCCGGGCGGTGTTCCCCTGCGCGAGGTCGACGGCATCTCGCCCATCCGGGGGGACGGCGTCCACTTCAACATCGAGGGGAGCGCCTGGTTCGCCGAGAACCACGGCGCCGAGGTGCTCGAGCTGGGAGGCCTCGGTGGCTGAGGACGTGGCCATGACGCTCGATCGTGTCGAAGCCCTCGTGAGCGAACGACGGATCGACGACGCCATCGACGAACTGCGGACCGCGCTGGCGACTCACCGCTCCGTGG